>NZ_LN609267.1:455040-455161 GCF_000825665.2 Borrelia crocidurae | reverse complement strand
GTTTAATATTTTCCATTTCATGTCTATGTAAGATAATCAAAAATTCTTTTTTGTTATTTATTTGATCTAAATCAATCTTTTTGATATTAATGTAATTTTTGTAAAAGTGATTCTATTAATT
>NZ_LN609267.1:452875-455011 GCF_000825665.2 Borrelia crocidurae | reverse complement strand
TTTTGTATTGTTTTTATTGTTGTTGTTTTGTTGATGACGTGATTTAAATTCTTTTAAAGTTTTTATCTTTCCATTAAGAACTTCCATTTTTAAATTAGTAGGACATGATTTTTTAGAAATTTCATATGATAATGATAGTGGTAAATTTTTTATTATGGATTGCTTATCGGAATTTTCGACAAGCAATTCATATCGTGATATTAATGAATAGACTTTGTCTTTTTTAAATCCCATACTAGTAAACCATTTATAAAAAAGTCCGTCATATTGGTTGCTTCCACGTAATTTTTCTTGTGCTTCTTTTAGTATTCTTCCAATTTCTGTGTATGTATTGTGAAATATGTTAAAGATTTCATATTGTTTCTTTTTTAAAAAATTGGCTATCTCTTGATCTAAGTTTTCATATTTGAAATTTTTATTTTGAATGACTATTAATTCTTGTTTGGTTAAATTATTGTCGTTGTTTTGATTTTTATTTAACTTTTGCCCCATTAAGGTCATTAGGGTATCTAGATTATCTGACATTTTTACCTTCTATTTTTTCAATTATTTCTTTTGTAAGTGCTAAAAAATCTTTTGCTGCATTGCTTTCTTTGTTATAAACATGTACTGGGATATTTGCTTCTTGAGATTTGGAAATACTTATATTTTTTCTTATTTTGGTATTTAAAAATTTTTCTTTAAATACTTTTTGTAATAAATCTATATATTTTTCTTTGCTTTTATTTCTAATATCGTATTTATTTATAAATACCCCAGCAATTTCTAGATTTTTGTTAATCTGTTTCACAGCTGTTATTGTATCTAGTAATAGATTTATTCCTTCAAATGCAAAAAATTCTGTTTCTATTGGTATTAATAGGTATTTACTTGCAACAAGAGCATTGATTGTGAGTATTGACAGGGTGGGAGGACAATCAAGAATAATAAAATCATAATTATCTTTTTTATATTGTTCTAATGCATTCTTTAAAAAATTTTCTCTTGCAATTTCATTTATTAGTTCTTTTTCAAGTAATGCTAATTTAAGACTTGAAGGAATGATATCTAAGTTGAAATTTTTGATAGGTTTAATTTTTTTCTTTTTATAAATAAGTTCATAACTTGAATTTTTAGTTTCTTTTTTGGCAATGTTAACTCCACTACTAGTATTTCCTTGTGAGTCAATATCTATTAATAGAGTTTTTTTGTGTAATAATGTTGTTGCATAGGCTATATTTATAGCACTAGTTGTTTTTCCTACCCCACCTTTTTGATTAATAATTGATATTATTGTCATATAAATTTTCTCTTATTGTGTATTTTGATAATATTCTATTTTAAAACATAAATAATAAAAATTATACTATGTGAAAAATTATTTCTAAATAGTTAATTAGTAAATTAAACAATATCTACAATATAAGCATTTAGTTTGATTTAATGTCTAAATTGGGATAAAGTTATATAGTTAAATTAATTAAACGTAAATAAAATTATAGAAGTGAATTTCCTTGTAAAAATTTAAGGATATTGTTTTTGTTTTTTATGTTAAATTGTATTTTAGTATGTATTTTATCTAAAAAGCTTGCATCTATAATTTTAATTCCAATTTTGTTTTGCATTCGTATTAGTAAATTGTATTGATTGTAGTTTAGATTAAGAGATAATATTTCATTTTCTTCTTTTTCTATTAAATTTGTTTTATTTATTACTTCGTATGCTGATTTAGAATATGCTTTGTTTAAGCCTTGTTTTCCAAGTAGAGTGCCACCGAAATATCGTACTGTAATAATAAGAGTATCTGTTAAATTTTTATTTAATATGGCTTCTAAAGTGGGTTTTCCAGCTGTATGTTTAGGTTCTTTATCATCACTCATTCCATTTGTGAATGAATTTAAGTTTCCAATTCTAAATCCATGGACAACATGAGTTGCAGTTTTAAATTTGGATGTTATATTCTTATGTATTTTGTTTATTTCGTTCTTAGTAGAAGAGGGAAAATGTATGATAAGAAAATTGATTTTTTTACTTCAATTTTTGAATAAATATTTTCTTTAGGAATTAACATCATTTAATTTAATAATATATNATTTGGATTTGTGTGAAGTATTTTTAATACGATTAACTATCTTTACTGTATTGTTTATCATAGTA
>NZ_LN609267.1:428771-452835 GCF_000825665.2 Borrelia crocidurae | reverse complement strand
GGTTTAAATCCTACATTGAGGTTATTTAAAGAGCATAGAATACTTTACTCTAATATGGAGAGAGGTTTAAAGCCCCTTTTAGAGGTTGATAATTTTATTAATAAGTATATTCAAAATAAAGAAGGTTTAGAGATTTATGATAAAATTGTAGGCAAGGCGGCCGCTGTTATTATTTATAATATTGGGCTTCAAAATGTTCAAGCAGGTGTTATTTCACAACCAGCTAAAGACTTTTTAGAAAGTAGAGGAATAAGGGTAAGCTTTAAAAAGCTGGTAGAAAGGATAAATGATAAGACTGAAAACTTAATTGAGAGTTTGGAAAATCCAGAAGAAGTTTATAAATATCTTATTAAAAGAGGAATTATTGTGAGTAATTTTTGAATTTATTTATTCCTTTGTTTTGGAATATATAGAAATTATTAATCCTATGTTATATATTAATATTAATAAACTTCCCCAGCTTAAGTAAAAGTTGTCTTTTTCATAATTAAAAAGCCATACTCCCGAATAGGTTCCTAAAAACCCGCCAACTGCAGAAGTAAGCATAATTAAATTTGGACTTATTGTGTGCTTGACAATTTGACTTTTTTCATCTTGAATTGTTTGTTTTTCAGAAAATTTACTGTCAATGAAAACCATAGCAAGTCCAGCAAGTGTGATGCATAAAAAATAGATTACAAATATCTTTTTAATAAGTTTTAACATAAAACTTTACCGCCTTTTAGTTTTCAGTTGTGAAATTTAAGTAATAATATAAATATAACATAAAAATGAATATTTTCTTATATGAGTATATAAAAACTAAATATTTTTATTGCAGTGTCAAGTGTTTTATGGATGATTTAAGTTGTATGCAATTTTTTTGCATTAAATCCCATTGAGTATTAAATATTATTATTAGACAATATTAAGGTGATTTGTTTTTTTGTAGATTGATATTTAAACTCTTAAGGAGAGCATGTGTTATATATTGTGGGAACGCCTATAGGTAATTTAGGTGATATTACATATCGTGCAATTGATATTTTAAAGTTGGTTGATGTTATATTTGCTGAGGATACAAGAATTGCTAGGAGACTTTTATCTCATTATGGTATTGTTAAAAAGTTAATTTCTTGTAATGCTATAACAGAATATAAGCGAATTGATTTATTATTAAGTTATTTGTCTAGTGGAAGCAATGTGGCTTTTGTTAGTGATGCAGGAACCCCTTGTCTTAGTGATCCTGGTAGTTTGCTTGTTGATGCAGCATTTAAAAATGGATATAAAATTTGTCCTATTCCGGGTATTAGTTCTTTTAATACAGTAATTAGTGTTAATCCTTTTAGAGATAAAGTCATAGTATTTGAAGGATTTTTGTCAAATAAAGGAATTAAAAGGTTAAAGCGTATTGAAGAACTTTATCATAGAGGAGATGCATTTATTTTGCTTGAATCTAGTCATAGAATTTTAAAATTATTGTCTGAAATTTCTTTAGTAGATTTAAATGCCAATGTTCTTGTTGGTCGTGAAATGACTAAGTTATATGAAGAATATAAAGTTGGAAAACCTTTGGAATTGAAAAAATATTTTGAAGAGCATAATAAAGATAAAGGAGAATTTACGATTTTAGTTAGTAGAAAGTCTAAAAATTAATATTATTGTAGTTTTTTATAAATAGGAGCATTATATGATTTTATTTATAAATTGTTTTTATGACAAAGATTAAAGTAAGTATAAAAAAATTGTAAATGTGTTGAATTGTTAGTATCAATCATTCAAGATTATTAGGTAATTGATTTGGATGTTTTAGTTGCGTTATTTTTTACTAAAATAGATGTTATTTGAAACTAAGGTTTAATTTTAATTATGAAATTTTTCTTTCTTGAAAATTTAAACATTTTTTAATATTGAATGTATTTGATATAGTTAATCTATTAAGCAAATATAGGAAAATTATTTATTATGATGATATTTCCTTTGAAATAATGATATAAAAAATAAAGATTAAGTATTGACAAAGAATAAAGTATGTTATAAAGTAGTAGGAGTTGATATTATAAATTGGAAGAAAAGAGAAGGGAAGAGTTAAGTAAGGTTTAATAAGCCAAATAAAATACATAACCTGTTAATTTTTTAAATTAGAAATAAAAATAACGAAGAGTTTGATCCTGGCTTAGAACTAACGCTGGCAGTGCGTCTTAAGCATGCAAGTCAGACGGGATGTAGCAATACATTCAGTGGCGAACGGGTGAGTAACGCGTGGATAATCTACCTATGAGATGGGGATAACTATTAGAAATAGTAGCTAATACCGAATAAGGTCAGTTGAGATGTCAATTGATGAAAGGAAGCCTTTAAAGCTTCGCTTGTAGATGAGTCTGCGTCTTATTAGCTAGTTGGTAGGGTAAGAGCCTACCAAGGCTATGATAAGTAACCGGCCTGAGAGGGTGAACGGTCACACTGGAACTGAGATACGGTCCAGACTCCTACGGGAGGCAGCAGCTAAGAATCTTCCGCAATGGGCGAAAGCCTGACGGAGCGACACTGCGTGAACGAAGAAGGTCGAAAGATTGTAAAGTTCTTTTATAAATGAGGAATAAGCTTTGTAGGAAATGACAAGGTGATGACGTTAATTTATGAATAAGCCCCGGCTAATTACGTGCCAGCAGCCGCGGTAATACGTAAGGGGCGAGCGTTGTTCGGGATTATTGGGCGTAAAGGGTGAGTAGGCGGATATGCAAGTCTGTGCGTAAAATACCACAGCTCAACTGTGGAGCTATGCTAGAAACTGCATGACTAGAGTCTGATAGGGGAAGTTAGAATTCCTGGTGTAAGGGTGGAATCTGTTGATATCAGGAAGAATACCAGAGGCGAAGGCGAACTTCTAGGTCAAGACTGACGCTGAGTCACGAAAGCGTAGGGAGCAAACAGGATTAGATACCCTGGTAGTCTACGCTGTAAACGATGCACACTTGGTGTTAATCGAGAGGTTAGTACCGAAGCTAACGTGTTAAGTGTGCCGCCTGGGGAGTATGCTCGCAAGAGTGAAACTCAAAGGAATTGACGGGGGCCCGCACAAGCGGTGGAGCATGTGGTTTAATTCGATGATACGCGAGGAACCTTACCAGGGCTTGACATATACAGGATGTAGTTAGAGATAACTATTCCCCGTTTGGGGTCTGTATACAGGTGCTGCATGGTTGTCGTCAGCTCGTGCTGTGAGGTGTTGGGTTAAGTCCCGCAACGAGCGCAACCCTTATTGTCTGTTACCAGCATGTAAAGATGGGGACTCAGACGAGACTGCCGGTGATAAGCCGGAGGAAGGTGAGGATGACGTCAAATCATCATGGCCCTTATGTCCTGGGCTACACACGTGCTACAATGGCCTGTACAAAGCGATGCGAAACAGTGATGTGAAGCAAAACGCATAAAGCAGGTCTCAGTCCAGATTGAAGTCTGAAACTCGACTTCATGAAGTTGGAATCGCTAGTAATCGTATATCAGAATGATACGGTGAATACGTTCTCGGGCCTTGTACACACCGCCCGTCACACCACCCGAGTTGAGGATACCCGAAGCTATTATTCTAACCCGCAAGGGAGGAAGGTATCTAAGGTATGTTTAGTGAGGGGGGTGAAGTCGTAACAAGGTAGCCGTACTGGAAAGTGTGGCTGGATCACCTCCTTTCTAAGAGAAAGGTATTATTTAAAGGTAAATTATGAAATGTAAATTATGTTTTAACTCTTCCTTTGTCTTTTCTAAGACTATTTTTGGGGGTTTAGCTCAGTTGGCTAGAGCATCGGCTTTGCAAGCCGAGGGTCGAGGGTTCGAGTCCCTCAACCTCCATTTATTTTAGGTCGAATAAATGGAGGTTGTAATTAGAAGTAAGGCTATATTAGTTGTATCTAAATTTAAAATTGTTAAAAACCATTCTAATTTTATTATCTAGACAATGTGTTTTTTATTATGTCTTTAATTAAGTACGGTTGTTTACGTATGGAAAGTCATGATAAGTGATCTTAATTTGATTTTGTTTTTTCATTTTTTGTTTGCATTCGTTATAATAAATTTTGACTTTAAAGATATGGGCTTAGGATTTGTAAATCACTAAGTTTAAGACATTTCTTTAAATATTTGGATGTTTTTTTAAACGAATCTTATTAAATTGGGACCAGGAGGAGTTGAACCTCCGACCTCAGGTTTATCAGACCTGCGCTCTCACCACCTGAGCTATGATCCCCTAAAATATTCTTACCCTTTAAGATTCTATTGAACTTTATTAGGTTTGTCAATATACGGTTTATTTTTCTATTATGATTTATGCTATTTTTTGGATTGTTGTTTAATATATGTTTTCATTACGATAAATTTTGAATTTGGTTTTTGTTTTGTTTAGAATTGTATTAATGAATAGAGAGTTTTTTATGCAAGATGCTGTTATTGTGGCTCGATCTTTGCTTGGACATTTATTAGTTAGAAAAATAAATGAGATAGAGATTATTTCAAGAATTGTTGAAACAGAAGCCTATATGGGTATTATTGATAAGGCTTGTCATGCTTATGGTGGTAAAATAACAAATCGTACTAGTGCTATGTATAATGTTGGGGGATATGCTTATATTTATATGATCTATGGTATGCATTATATGTTAAATGTTGTGGCATCTGAGAAAGATGATCCTCATGCTGTTTTAATAAGAGGAATTGAGCCTATTTCTCCAAAAATTGATGGGATATTTACTAATGGACCTGGTAAACTGACTAAATTTTTAAATATAGATTTAAACTTTAACAAAATAGATTTACTTAATGATAGTAAGTTATTTTTAAGGAAGAGTTTATCTTTAAATTTTGAAATTGTATGTGCAAAGAGAATAAATGTTCATTATGCAGGTGAAGAGTATGCAAATAAACTTTGGAGATTTTATATAAAGGGTAATAAATTTGTTTCTAAATATTAACTTGGTTATTGATTTTTGATAATGGGATCAATTATTTCTTTTATAAAATCTTCAACTTGAGATGGTGCAAATCCTATATTTTGATTTGGATTTAATATTTCATTTATATCTTTGGATGTTAACTTAAAACTTTTGTCATTGAGAATTAATTGAATTAAATTGTTTTCATTTTTTCCTAAGTATAAATTTTCCTTTACTTGCATTGCATAAGTTCTTATCTTTTCATGTAAGATTTGTCTATCACCGCCATTTTTGGTTGCTTTCATTAGTATATCTTCTGTTAATATAAATGGCATTTCTGTTTGAACATGTTTTTCAATTATTCGTTCATTTACCTTAATATTGCTAAATATTTTATTGAGTAGTATCAAAATAGCATCAGTAGCTAAAAATGCTTGAGGAATATTTAGTCTTTTGCAAGCCGAATCATCTAGGGTTCTCTCAAGCCATTGAGTTGTTGCTATAAGTCCACCACTTGATTGTAGACTTATTATGAATTTAGCAAGTGAAGCTACTCTTTCACTGTAAATGGGATTTCTTTTATAAGGCATTGCTGATGAGCCTATTTGATGTTTTTCAAAATTTTCTTCAATTTCTCTAAGATGTTGCATAAATCTGATGTCATTTGTAATTTTGTGGGCACTTTGAGCTAGGTTGCTTAAAAAGTTCAGGATTGATGAATCAAATTTTCGATCATAGGTTTGACCGGTTATTTTGTAAACCTTTTCAAATCCCATTTTTTTTGCGAGATTAATATCTAGATCTTTTACTTTGTCGAAATTAGAGAGAAATAATTCTTTAAAGCTGCTTTGATTACCAACTGTTCCCTTTACTCCTCTAAAACACATATTTGAAAGTATGAATTTAAGTTCTTTAAAATCAAAAATTAGACTTTGAAGCCATAAACTACTTCTTTTTCCAAGAGTTGTTAGTTGTGCTTCTTGTAAATGTGTATATGCAAGTGTTGCTAGATCTTTATATTTTATTGAAAATTGTTTTAATATTATAATAATTTCTGTTAATTTTTTTTCAATTAATAATAAAGCTTCTTTGATTTGGATTAAGTCTGTATTATCCATCAGATATGCACTTGTGACACCAAGATGTAAAATTTTTTTAGCATCTTCTCCAACTAAATCAGCATAAGCATAAAGATGTGCCATAACTTCATGTTGGAATTTTTTCTCGTATTTTTCTACAAGTTTAAAGTCAATGTTTTCAATTTGTTTAGATAGTTCATTAAGTTGATCATTATTGATGTTTATGCCTAATTCTTGTTGTACCAAAGCCAAGTTATACCATAATTTTCTCCATGTGGTGTACTTAAATTTAGGTGAGAAAATATAGAGCATTTCTTTGCTTGCATATCTTGATTTTAATGGGTTTAAATATTGCTCCATTCTTGATTCCTAAAAATTGTTTTTTCTCTTTCTGACCCAACAGATAAAATTGAAATTTGAATACCTACTTCTTTTTCTATAAATTCAATATATTCTCTAGCTTCAATAGGTAAATCATCATAATTTTTAATATTGCTAATATCTTCTTTAAATCCTTTAAAAACTTTATATATAGGTCTAACTTTTTCAATTGTTTCGCAAGAAGTAGGTATATAGTCGTATATTTTATCTTGAAATTCATAGGCTGTGCAAATTTTAAGGGATTCTATATTATTTAATATGTCTAATTTTGTTAGTGCTAGATGATTTAGTTCATTAAGAGCTATTGCTTTTTTTATTGTCAAGAGATCAAGCCAGCCAATTCTTCTTGGTCTTTTTGTTGTTGAACCGTATTCTTGTCCTTTTTCTCGAATTATATCTCCAATAGAGTTTGATATTTCTGTTACAAAAGGTCCGGATCCTACTCTTGATGAGAATGCTTTTATTATGCCAATTTTTTGTTTAATTTTTGATATGGGAATACCACATCCTGCTGCTGCTGTAATTAATGTGTTGCTTGAAGTTACAAATGGAAATGTTCCATGTTCAATATCAAGCATTGTGCCTTGTGCTCCTTCTATTAGAATGTGTTTTTCTGAATTTATGGCATGATGTAATATTTTTTCTGTATTAGTAATTAAAGATTTGAGTATTTCTATATATTTTTTATATGTATTTAAAATATCGTCATAGTCTAAGGGTTTATCGTTATATATTTTTTCTATAATTTGATTTTTTTCTTCTAAATTTGTCTTTAATTTGTTTGCAAAAATCTCTGTGCTTAGTAAATCAATAGTTCTGATTCCTATTCTGTTTATTTTGTCAGCGTAGCATGGGCCAATGCCCTTTTTTGTAGTGCCAATTTTATGGATACCTTTTTTTTGTTCACTAAGTTCATCAAATTTAATGTGATAGGGCATTATTATATGTGCTTTATCACTTATGAATATTTCTGTTTTGATATTATTATTTTTGAGTACTTCAAGTTCTTGAATTAAAATGAGTGGATCAATTACTACACTAGGTCCTAGTATGCATTTTGCTCCTTGCAAAACACCTGATGGTAATAGATTGAAAATGAATTTTTTGTCATTTACAACTATTGTGTGACCGGCATTATTTCCTCCGTTAAATCTTACAACATAATCTATTTTTGATGAGAGAAAATCTATAATTTTTCCCTTCCCCTCATCACCCCATTGAGTTCCAACAACTGCATAAATTGCCATTCCTATCTCCTATTGATTTATTTTTGCTACACTTCTAAGAGTTCTATGCTTTTCATTAAAATCAATACCATATCCTACGATGAAATCATTTTGAATTTCAAAACCTGTATAGTCTATTTTTATTTCTGTGAGTCTTCTAGATGGTTTGTTGAAAAGCGTACAAATTTTGATTTCTTTGGGTTTTTTAGCTTGTAAGTGTGCAATTATTTTTTTATATGTAAGTCCAGTGTCTACGATATCATCAAATATTATTACATAACAGTTTTCTATGTTAATTTCAATGTCTTTTTTTATCAACACGTTTAATGAAGATAGGGTTTTGTTGCCATAACTTGAGGCTTGCAAAAAATCTATTTTTACGTTAAGTCCAATTTCTCTTGTAATATCTGCAAAGAACATGAAAGAACCCTTAAGAAGCGATATAAAAACCACATTATTTTTGTCTTTATAATAATTTCTAATTTTTTGAGCTAGTTCTTTGATTTTACTTTTTATTTTTTTCTCTGTAAACAGAGTTGAAATCTTATCACTCATTAATCTTTACATTTAACTCTCTATTTTTAACCTTTGTAAACATAATAATTATATTTTTTTTATTGATTTAATTCAAGGCAAAACTATGCCTCGTAAATTTGATGTGATATCATTTATTTTAAAAGAGGATATTGAAATGAATGCCAATTATGAAAAGTATAAGATGTTGGTTTTTGATCTTGACGGGACTTTGCTTAATAGTAAGCATGAAATTACCCCATTAACTCTTAAGGTTTTATTAAGGTTGAGAGATGATTTTCATATAATTATTGCTACTGGTAGAAGATTATATGAAATTAGGGATATTTTGCTTCAACTTCAAGACTTAAGAATTAATGAGGGTTATATTGTAACAGCTAATGGATCTGAGGTATTCTTAAATAATGATCTTTTATTAAGATGTAGTATTGATTATAGTATAGTAAGAGAAATTTTTAAGGTAGACAGAGAAGGTATTGATATTAATCTTTATGATCTTCATGATTGGTATTCTGATAGAGAGATTAGAAGTCCAATTATGAATCATTTTATTCGAAATTTAGGAATAAAACCAATTATTACTGATTTATCTGATCTTAAAATAAATTCTTGTTCTAAGATAGTTTATTATTCTCATGATTTACTGAGGCTTGAAGAATTTGCAAATACTCTTAGAGAGAAAAATTTTAAAGGCATAAGTATGTTTTATTCTGCTAATGATCTTTTTGAAATTACAAATTCTGATGCTAGCAAATATAATGCTATTAAAAATATTTCTTTGTGTGAGTGCATTGGCGTTGATTCTATTTTGGCATTTGGTGATAATGGCAATGATTATGAAATGTTAAAAAATGTTGGTAAGGGTATTTTAATGAAAAATGCACATGATCGTGTTAAGAGTAGTTTGCCAAATAATGAGCTTACAAGATTTTGTAATGATAATGATGGAGTTGCAAAATTTTTAATAGAATTTTTTGATCTTGATATTGATATTAATTAATTTTTTTTTATTCTTTTTTTAATCTTAAACAAATGATTTGTTACATTGTGTAATAATGGTATTTACTTATGATGCAATTAACAGTATATATTATTTTATGTTGTATAAACGATTGGCAAGTTAGAGATGGAAGATAAAAATATGGTCAAAGTAATAAAGAGTCTATGGTGGATGCCTAGGAGCTTTAAGGCGAAGAAGGTCGTGGTAAGCTGCGAAAAGCTTGGGGGAGAAGCAAACATTCTATGATCCCAAGATTACCGAATGGAGTAATCCAATTAGTTAGATGCTAATTATCTACTGCTTATGTGGTAGAGGCTATACCAGGGGAAGTGAACCATCTAAGTACCCTGAGGAAAAGAAATCAAAGAGATTCCCTAAGTAGTGGCGAGCGAAAGGGGAGTAGCCTAAACTTTAAATGTGTCAAGCTGCAGAGCGTTGCATTTAGAGGGTTGTAGGACGCTTGGAGCTTAGTCTGCAATAAGCTGAGAAGTTACAAAATATTTATATAGAAGAATAGCTTGGAAAAGTTAGCCAGAGAAGGTGACAGCCCTGTAATTTAAATATAAATATCTTCTTAAAGATGTTCCTAAGTAGGACGGGACACGAGAAACCTTGTCTGAAGCTGGGGAGACCACTCTCCAAGGCTAAATACTATAAAGCTACCGATAGTGAAGAGTACCGTGAGGGAAAGGTGAAAAGAACCCCGGGAGGGGAGTGAAATAGAACTGAAACCGTAGACTTACAAGCAGTCAAAGCCATGATATATTCATGGTGATGGCGTGCCTTTTGCATAATGAACCTGCGAGTTATCATGTCTAGCAAGGTTAAGGCATAGTAGTGCTGGAGCCTCAGCGAAAGCGAGTCTTAAACGGGCGATTTAGTTAGATGTGGTAGACCCGAAGCCGAGTGATCTATTTATGGCCAGGCTGAAGCTTGGGTGAAACCAAGTGGAGGGCCGAACCCTAGTCTGTTTAAAAAGGCAGGGATGAGCTGTGAATAGGAGTGAAAGGCTAAACAAACTCGGAGATAGCTGGTTCTCCTCGAAATGGATTTAAGTTCAGCCTTATTTTAGTGCAATAGAGGTAGAGCACTAATTGAGCTAGGGCCTGTCAAAGGGTACCAAACTCAGTTAAACTCCGAATGCTATTGTATGATGAATAGGAGTGAGACTATGGGCGATAAGGTCCATGGTCGAGAGGGAAACAACCCAGACCAACAGCTAAGGTCTCAAAAATGTATTAAGTGGAAAAGGATGTTTAGGTACGTAAACAGCCAGGAGGTTGGCTTAGAAGCAGCCATACCTTTAAAGAGTGCGTAATAGCTCACTGGTCGAGTACTTGAGCGCCGACAATGTAACGGGGCTAAATACATTACCGAAGCTTTGGATTCTAATTTAATTAGAATGGTAGAGGAGCGTTCTGTAAGCTTGTGAAGTTAAACTGAGAAGTTTGATGGAGGTATCAGAAGTGAGAATGCAGGTATGAGTAACGAAAAAATGGGTGAGATCCCCATTCGCCGAAAACCTAAGGTTTCCTGGGTGAAGGTCGTCTTCCCAGGGTTAGTCGGCCCCTAAGGCAAAGCTGAAGAGTGAAGTCGATGGGAAACGGGTTAATATTCCCGTACCTCTTATAGTTTCGATTGGAGTGACGCATGAGGTTAACTACTGCTAGGCGATGGTAGTCCTAGTTTAAGCATTAAGGTGTTGATTTTAGTAGGCAAATCCGCTAAAAGAGCTGAGATGTGATGATGAGTGTTGTTTTGGCAACATGAAATGTAGGTAGTCAAGGTGCCAAGAAATAACTTCTAAGGTTAGGCTATAAGGGACCGTACCGCAAACCGACACAGGTAGGTGGGATGAAAATTCTAAGGCGCGCGAGAGAATCCACGTTAAGGAACTCTGCAAAATACATACGTAACTTCGGGATAAGTATGACCTAAGAGATTAGGTAGCATAAAAATGGTCCAAACGACTGTTTACCAAAAACACAGGTCTCTGCAAATCTGTAAAGAGAAGTATAGGGACTGACACCTGCCCGGTGCTGGAAGGTTAAGAGGAGATGTTAGTGTCAAAGCAAAGCATTAAATTTAAGCCCCAGTAAACGGCGGCCGTAACTATAACGGTCCTAAGGTAGCGAAATTCCTTGTCGGGTAAGTTCCGACCCGCACGAATGGTGTAACGATTTGGACGCTGTCTCAACGTGGAGCTCGGTGAAATTGAAGTATCGGTGAAGATGCCGATTACTTGTGGTTAGACGGAAAGACCCCGTGAACCTTTACTATAGCCTGGTATTGAGGTTTGGTTAAATATGTGTAGGATAGGTGGGAGACTTTGAAGCTATCTCGTTAGGGATAGTGGAGTCGCACTTGAAATACCACCCTTGTTTAATTAAGTTTCTAACTCATAGTGATATGAGGAGAGTGCCAGGTGGGTAGTTTGACTGGGGCGGTCGCCTCCCAAAGAGTAACGGAGGTGCGCAAAGGTTACCTTAGAGTGGTTGGAAATCACTCTGTAAGTGTAAAGGCATAAGGTAGCTTAACTGTGAGACTGACAAGTCGAGCAGATACGAAAGTAGGTCTTAGTGATCTGGCGGTGGCGAGTGGAAGCGCCGTCACTTAACGAATAAAAGGTACTCCGGGGATAACAGGCTTATCCTTCCCAAGAGTTCATATCGACGGAAGGGTTTGGCACCTCGATGTCGGCTCATCGCATCCTAGGGCTGGAGCAGGTCCTAAGGGTATGGCTGTTCGCCATTTAAAGCGGTACGCGAGCTGGGTTCAGAACGTCGTGAGACAGTTTGGTCCCTATCTGCCACAAGCGTTGGATATTTGAGAGGCTCTATCTCTAGTACGAGAGGACCGAGATGGACGAACCTCTGGTTTACCAGTTATCCTGCCAAGGGTAAGTGCTGGGTAGCTACGTTCGGAAGGGATAACCGCTGAAAGCATCTAAGTGGGAAGCCTTCCTCAAGATTAGATATCCTATTAGAGGGTCCTGGAAGAATACCAGGTTGATAGGTTAGAAGTGTAAGTATAGTAATATATTAAGCTGACTAATACTAATTACCCGAATCTTTGACCATATTTTTGTCTTCCTGTAAATACCCTGGTGATTAAAGAAAAGAGGAAACACCTGTTATCATTCCGAACACAGAAGTTAAGCTCTTATTCGCTGATGGTACTGCGAGTTCGCGGGAGAGTAAGTTATTGCCAGGGTTTTTTTCGTTTTATTGTACTGTTAGTGTTTATTTTTAAACATGTAAGTAGCATAATTATGCGCAATTTGAAAATTTTTTTATTTGTACTTTTTTTTTCTTATATTAGTTTGTCGGCCAAACAAACTCTAAAATTTAAGCTTGTAGATCAATATTATCCTTTATATTACAAAAATAAAGAAGGTAAGATGACTGGTATGATTTTTTATCTTCTTAACAAATGGGCACAGGATCATCATTATGAAATTAGTGTAGAGGCCATTGATTATCTTGATCAAAGCAAAATAGAAGATGATGTGGTTTATTTGGGATTAACATATAATTCTGATTTAAGTGAACATCTGTATTTTAAAAATGAAATTGGAAAATGTGTAACGGCATTGGTTTATAATTCAAAGGAAAATCAAAAAATTACAAATCCATTTCTTTCAAAAGAATTTCGTGTAGGAGTTGTAAAAAATAGCATATATAAAGATATTTTGAAGTTGCATGGTCATATTGATAATGTTTTTTCATTCTCAGATACACAACAGTTATTTTCAGCATTAAGAGATAACAAAATTGATCTAATATATGGAAGTTACAAATCATTGTATTTTTTATGGCATATTTATTTTGATCCATCTTTTTTAAAGGTATTTAATTCTGACTATTTTTATAGTTTTGGCATACGGGTTGCTATTAGTAAAAAGGCTGTTAATGAATTGAAGAGTTTAGATATTGATCTATTAAGTTATATGAAAGCTCTCTCTAAAAGTGAATATGCTTCTTTTAAAGAGTTAGATTATTTATTTAATCTTGATGTTGGAATATATAATGATTATCCTCCTCTAAGTTTTATTAATTCTAAGGGTCAATTATCAGGAATTTTAGTTGATTTATGGAATGATCTCTCTAGAGAATATACTTTTTCTTTAAAATTTGTAGGATTTCCAAAGGAAAGTATTAAACTGGGTCTGGATGATAAAGATATATCTGTTTGGGGTGGTATTATTGAAGATAATAATATTTTGACTTCAAAAATCTATAAAGTAACAGATCCAATATGTATGCTTGATTTTAATTTTTACTTAACGAATTCTAGAAATAGTGATAAAATCTTAAATTCACAAATTGTTGATTTTCACTTAAGTGGTATAAGGTTAGATAAAAATACAGACATAGTTAATAATTTTGCAGATATAATAAATAATTCATATGGTTTTATAGAAAATTCAATTACTACAAATTATCTATTGAGGTTGCATGGGTATAATAATATATTAAAATTTAAAGATTTAAGTTTTAACGTGCAAAAACCTTTAATATTAGCTAGTAATATTCGCAAATTGCAGTTGTTTTCGTATATGCTAGATGCATTAACATCAAATATCTTATTTGATACTTTATTAGAGATAGATAAAAATTGGTTTACTCAAAATGAGATTGAAGATTATCAAAGTAGTTGTTATAGCCATGTAAATAGCAGTAATTTTAATATTGAAGAAAAAATTTGGTTGGAGCACAATAAAAAATTAAATCTTGCTGTTAAGAATTGGTATCCTGTTGATTATGTAAATTCTGGTCGTTATAAGGGAATAAATGAATGGTTAATTAAAAAGATAAAAAGATTAACAAATGTGGATTTTAATATTATTAATGTACGTGAGCGGGAACTCAAAGATTTAATTAAGAATGGTCAAATAGATATTTTGTCTTCTAATTTGGATAGTGCAAATTTAGATTATTTTTTTAATATTAAATCAGTTTCAGGAATTCCTTTATATATTTTTTCACAAAAAACTAATTTATTTATTCCCAAATCATCTGATCGTATAGCAGTGCTTAACTTTTTATATTCTAATAAATTGGAAACCCAAATAGGAGCACAATTAGTACAAGTAGAGAGTTTTAAAGAGGCTTTGGATTTGATATACAAGGGAAAAGTTGATGGAATTCTTAGTGATGAGTATACTGCTACTATTAATTTTGCAGATTTAAATGTTAGAGATCTTGAAAAAATTGTTAATGTGTCGGATTTATCATTTAATTTGAATATTGCTGTTTATAATCAAGATTATATTTTAAGAAGAATTATACAAAAAATTTTATTCCGAACAAATGTTAATAATAAATTATATTTTGATGATTGGGTATTTAATGTTCATGAAAGTTCTAAAGACATGAAATTAAAAAAATCTGGCATATTAGTCTTAACGATTGTTTTTTTTGTTTTAACTATTTTAATGTTTTTCTTATTCAGATTATTGAAAGAAATAGGATTTAGAAAAAAAATGTATTCTTCTGTAATTAGTGAAAAAAAAGTTATTGAAGATGCTATTGTTGCTAAGACTATTTTTTTAGCAAGTATGAGTCATGACATTCGTACTCCCATTAATGGCATAATAGCAGCTACCGAACTTCTAGATAATACAGATCTTTTAGGTGTTCAAAAAGAATATGTTCAAATGATCAATTATTCATCTACTTCATTACTTTCTTTGATTGATGAAATATTGTATATCTCTAAAATCGATATGAATGGTATATATATTGAAAATAATGAAATAAATCTAGAATATGAGATTGAAGAAGTTGTAAAAAGTTTTCAGTCTCAAAGCGCAAAACATAATCTTGATTTAATTTTTTATTCAAAATCAGATTTAAATAATTATTTGATAGGAGATAGGTCTAGACTTAAGAAAGTACTTATTAATTTGATAAGCAATGCTTTTAAGTTTACTAAGGAAGGAATCATAATTATAAACTATGAAATTATATGTACTAGAGAAGGTGATAATGGTGATAGAATTTTTACCATTGAATTTAAAGTAATTGATACTGGTAAAGGAATTAAAAAAAGAAATATACCCGTAATATTTGAATTATTCAAACAGGGAGATGACTTTGATGCAAAAGAATATGAAGGAACGGGACTTGGACTTGCAATATCTAGAAAGCTTGTCAGTTTAATGGGTGGTCCTGGTATTACTGTTGAGAGTGAGGTGGGCAAAGGGACAACTTTTTCATTTATGTTGCCTTTTGTTTTAGGTAATGAAATTAAGGATAAAGAGAAAAGTAAATTTAAATTGATTAGGAATAAAAAGGTTTTAACTTTATTTTCAAGTAAGAAAGCCGTTGTCTTGTTAAATGAAATAAGTGAAATCCTTGATTATAAGGATAACGTACGTAATTTTTATTCTTATGAGGATGCTTATGAAGAGTGTTCTAAATATCCTTATTATGATTTTATTTTTATAAATGTTGATAATGCGGATTTACAAAAGTGTTTAAAATTTGCTGAACGGCTTGAAAAATTAAATTTAGATGCAAAAATAGTATTTGTGTTCTATTATTTAAAGAATGAAGAGATCATTGATTTTAAATACGAATATATTCAAAAACCTTTTAAAAGGTGGGATTTTTATTCTGATTGGATTATAAATGGTTCACTTGGAGATGCTCCATTAATTGATGATTCTGGGACTTTTAAGATTAAGGATAATATTTGTGTATTGATAGCCGAAGATAATGAGATTAATCAAAAAATTTTAAAAAATATTTTGATTGTTATAGGCGTTAGAGAAGATTCTATAGATATTGTGGATGATGGTTTTAAGGCCATTGATTATTTAAAAACCAATAGATATGATATTGCTTTTGTTGACATAAGAATGCCAAAATGTGATGGATTTACAGTATCTGAAGAAATACGAAGATATGAAAAACAAAATAATTTAAATTCATGTGTGTTAATAGCTGTTACTGCACATGCTTTAAGGGAATATAAAGATAGGTGTTTGGAGAGTGGAATGAATGATTATCTTGCAAAACCTATACATATTAAGTCGATTAAATGCATATTAAAAAAATATTTATATATTGATGAGGTTAAGAATAATAATATTATAGAATATAAAAATTTAGATAAATTGGATGATTTGGATATTAATCGTGCTTTGCAAGATTTGGATATTTCGTATGACATGTACATTGATTTATGTAGAGGTTTTGTTGTCATGAGTGATAATATTATACGTGATTTGGATGAGGCATTTAATTTAAATAATGTGGTATTAGTAAAAGAGTTGGCACATTCAATAGCAGGTGCTCTTGGTAATATGCGTAGTAATTTATTTGATGATTTTAAACAAATTGAAAATGGTACAGATTCAATAGAGGAATTAAGAGTACTATATTCTAAAGCACGTCAAAATTTGATTATGCTTGTTAAAAATATAAGAGATCGAATATTAAATGTTGTTGATATTGATGATTATGAAAAATTAGAATTTCAAAGTAACGATGACTTTTTAATTATTATGCAAAAACTTTTAAATGAGATAGAAAATAGAAATCCAAAAGAATATAGAAAAATTCTTGAAACCCTTAAAAAATATCATTGGGATGATGATAATATTGTGTTATTTGATTCTCTTGTTGAATGTTTAAGGGTATATAATTTTAAGGAAAGTATTGACATTATCAAACGTATGATGAGTCATAATAGGATAGAGAAATCGTGATGAAAGGTATAATTCTAGATAATTTTGATGAAATTGCTATTGAACCTCAAAAATTATTACTTGTAGATGATACCCCTACAAATTTAGATTTGTTACTAGATATTTTGCAAAATAATTATGATATTAGAGTTGCGCTAAATGGATTTGATGCTTTGAAACAGGTGGAAATTGATAAACCAGATTTGATACTTCTTGATGTGTTACTTCCAGATGTTAGTGGTTATGAAGTTTGTAGAAGACTTAAAAATGATCCTGAGACTAGAGATATTTCTGTGATATTTATAAGTTCAAGAAATTCTACTGATGCACAACTTGAAGGATTTAATGTTGGTGGTGTAGATTATATTTTAAAACCTTTTAATGGAAGGATTATTAATGCCAGAATTAAGACTCATCTTGAACTTAAAAGGCTTAGGGATTATTTTAAAAATCTTTCAAGAATTGATGGCTTAACTCAAATTCCTAATAGAAGGTTTTTTACAGATAAATTTGCTAAATCTTGGATGCAAGCATTAGAACATCAAGATAATGTTATTGTGGGAATGTTAGATATTGATTATTTTAAGAAATATAATGACAATTATGGACATACCAATGGTGATGAATGTCTTAAATTAATAGCCAAAAGTTTAAATAGGATTGCTATTAAATATAAGATAGATGTTGCACGTTATGGTGGTGAGGAGTTTATTTTATTTTCTGTCAATAAAAGTTTAGAAGAAATGATTAAGATTGTTAGTTTTTTAATTGAGGATATTAGAAATTTAGGAATAGTTCATGAGTATAGTGATATTTCTCATTTTGTTACAGTTTCAATTGGACTTGCAGAACAAGTTCCGCAAGATTCCAATTTTACTAATATTATTAAACTTGCTGATGATAAGTTATATGAAGCTAAAATTTCGGGACGTAATCAATTTAAATATTAATCATTAAAACAGAAGTTAAATTTTATAAGTTAAAGACAATCCAATAGAGTCATAATAAACATACGAATTGTTTGTGCTTACCTTTTTTGTGATATCAGCTAATCCTACTGTATCTTCTGTATAGGAAGGTGCTGTTGAAAATTTAAATAGTACGTCTAATGTTAAATTTTCTATAACTTGAATTTTGGCAATTAAGGAAAAATTGTGATAAAAGAAGTCACTTCCCCATCCTTTATCTTGCATTGTTCTCACATATCTTGCATTTCCAATATATGTTTGACCTTCATATAAGAATCCAACTAAATTAAGGGGCATTGGCATTTGGTATGCTAAGAGTGCATAAGGATTTATTATGGTTCCATTTATATTTTTACCTTCATCAGCTTTATATTTCCAGAGTTGATTATTATTAGCGTGAGGGTTATATCTTAATTTTATATTATTTCCAACTACTGTTATAACATGTGTCCATTCTCCATCAAGGATTGAATTTAGATCAAATTGTAGCCTACCTCCTGTAATGAATTCATAGTAAAATTCAGGTTTACTTGAATATTTTCCATTACCAAGATGTACTCCAATGCCTTTAAATCCAAATGCTTCCCAACCTATTCCAAATTCAGATTCTGTGTATATATTTAAAAATGAAATAGGAGTAATTCCTATTTTTATATGGGATAGTGCTAGGATAGGTGATAGTCCAATATTGATATCAAGGTCTATTCCATTATTCTTGAAGAAAATTGAGTCGGGATTATTTTTTAATGGGATAAATTTATGGCCTCCAAAATGTGATATTAATTTTGCGCTTCCCCACGAGCTAGGTTCAATCTGTTTGCTTGGGTCTGTCGATTTAAATTTTGGGGTTATAAAACCTGGAGAAAATTTACTATTTGAAGTTCCAAGTGCATGTGGTGGATAATAAGCCGTTTGGAAATCAATATAAAAATATCGCGTTTGATTTTCTTTTGTTTCTGAATTTTGTTTTGTTTCTGAATTTTCTTTTGTTGTTGAATTTTCTTTTGTTGTTAAAAAATTTTCTTTTGTTTTTTCCTCTGAATAGGTAGAAACAGTTTGTAAAAATATTAATATTATTAACAATTTTTTTAACATATAATACCGTTTGCTTATATAAGATTTTTTTCCTTTTTAATTTTTTTTCTTTATAGTTTATTTCTTTAAATAAAGTAAATTGTTTTGATTATAATTTTAGACTAATTTTTTTCAATTTTTGATATTATCTCCATTAAGTTTTTTTGTACTTCATTAATATTTTTTGATGCGTCTATATTATTAAGTCTATTACTGTTTGAGTAAAAATTTATTAATGGTTTTGTTTGCAAATTATATTCCTGAAGTCTAATTTTTAAAGACTCTTTTGTATCATCTTTGCGTTGGTAGAGAATACCTTGGCAAAAATCACAAATTTCTTTTTCTTTTGTAGGAAGTGTATATATATTAAATATTTTGCAACAAGATTGGCATATTCTTCTTCCAGAAAGCCTTTTAACCAAAAGTTTTTCGTCAATTAAGAAATTTATTATTTTAATGTTTTCTAATAACCTATCTAATTCTATGGCTTGATTGATATTTCTGGGAAATCCATCGAGAATAAAATTATCCCTATTGTCAATAGTATTGATTTTGTCTTCAACGACTTTAATTGTAATTGAGTCGGGTACTAATTGTCCATTTTCAACTATTTGTTTGATTTCTTTTCCAAGGGGTGTATCATTTTCTATGTTTGTTCTAAACAAATCGCCTGTTGAAATGTGATAGTAATTTAGTTCATTTGATAGAATTTTTGCAATTGTACCTTTTCCAGAACCTGGAGGGCCTAAAAAGACAAGTTTCATAATGTAACTCCTGTATAGTTTTATTTTTATTTTTGATATTTAACCGAAGATATTTAACAAGAATTTAAATCCAACAATTGTTCCAATTGCAGATCCAATGTTAACAAAAAACACTATTAATAAGATTTTTGTAACTTTATTCTTAAAATATCCTTTTATGTTATGTAAATCTTCTTGTAAGCTTTCAAAATCTTTTATTTTTGGTTTATTTATATATGCTTCAACGAGTCCTGCTACCATACCTGTCCCAATAAATGGCATTAAAGAAAATATTGGAGCACCAATTGATGCTGTTAGTATAGTAATAATGTTGGCTCTTAATAAAATAGCTGCAATGCCTGCAAATACAGAATTACATATTATCCAGATTTTTAAATTTTTATAGGCAAATTCAAAGTCTTTAAAGTAGAATGAACTTGCTATTAGTATAATAATCGAGATAGCTATTAAGTAGGATATCAATTTGCTTATTGAGAAATTGTTTTTAGGTATGGTGTTTAGTTCTTCAATGTTAATAATTTTTTTAGTATCTTGAATTTCTTTTAAGTTTTCTATTATTCCCTTTACATGGCCAGCTCCCACAACAGCAAGAATTGTGCCAGATCCTTCAAGTATTTTACTTGCTATAAATTCATCTCGTTCATCAATTAAGACTTTTTTTACAGTGGGAATTTCTTTTGCAAGTTCTTCCATTATATTTGATAGAGCATCTTGTTCTTTAAGTTTTTCAATTTCATCTTCTGTGACTTTGATATCTGAGAATGAAAACAGGCTTGATATTATTTTTGTTTTTTCAAAAATTGGAACACAATTCCAAGCTCTCTTTAGAGTTGTCTCAACTTTTCTGTCTGCAAGTATTAAAGGTATGTTATGTTCTTTGGCTTTTAAAATGGCTGTTTTCATTTCTTCACCAGGACTAATTCCTTGTTCTTTTGCTAATTTTTTTTGAAAATTACTTAAAATAATTTGTACTATTAATAAAAAGGCTTTTCCTTGTTTTATTACTTTATATATGTCCAAATTGCGCCATTTTTCATTTTCGTCTGTTTGTAGAATGGCATGGTAGCGTGCCTCATCAAGTTCAACCGCTATAAAATTTGGTTTTAATATATCAATCAAATTAGCAGTGTCTTGTGAGCTTTTTTTTGATACATGAGCTGTTCCTAATACATATATTTTATGATGATCTATGTCAAGAGTACTTACATGTGAAAAGTAGTCTTTTGTGTTTTCTTTTGCGGTTTCCAAAAGTTATCCTTGTCTTTAAAAATTTAACCATCAAGAAGGATGGTTTCTAATAATTTTACCACATGACCTATTGAAACTATATAGTCTATATTATTTTCTTCTATTGCAATTTTTGGCATTCCAAATACCACTGAGCTTTTTTCATCTTGTGCAATAGTTACGCCCCCAGCTTTTTTAATATCTCCAATTTCTCTGGAACCGTCATTTCCCATTCCAGTCATTATGAGAGCTATGACTTTTTCTTTTACGTTTTCTGATATTGACTTGAATAGTACTCCTATAGAAGGTTTGTGTCCGTTGACATTTTCCGCATCAAAAACCTCTATTTGATAATTATCGTTTATTTTGTTTATTTTTGTGTGATATCCTCCAGAACTTATATATATGCATCCTTTTTGAAGTATTTCATTGTTTTTTGTTTCTTTTACAGTTAAGTTACAAATCTTATTAAGATTGTTTGCAAATTCTGTAGTAAATCCTTTTGGCATATGTTGAACAATTACTATTGGAATAGGAAAGTTTTTGGAAATTTCTGATAAAATTATTTTTAATGCTGCAGGGCCTCCTGTGGATATTCCAATAACTACCATTTCAAATTTTCTATTTTTAAGTTTTTTTAAATCTTGGTCATTTATTATTTGTTTTTGATTAAGACTTGTTATTATGTATTTAGTGTTTGTTTTTTTAAAATTATGTTCTCTTATGTTTATTATATTTAGGTTATTTTTTTTATTTTTTTCATTTTGTGACGGTGTGTATGTTTCTGGTTTAGAATTAATATTGGTTATGATTTTGTTTTTTATACTCTTATTTCCATAAATTGTAAGTAAATCAATAATTTTATCTTTTATTTTGTCTAATTTACTATCAATTTTTATTATGAAATCATCAGCACCTTGTAGTAGAGCATTTATTGCAAGGTCTTTATTGGATGATAGTATAATGACGGGAATTTTATTATTGATATTTTGCTTTTTTTGTATGAGGGAAATTTCTTTGATAGTTTCTTTTTCTAGGCCTAGTAATATTACATCTGGGTCTTGTTTTAATTTTTTTAATGCAAAGTCTGCATTGGCTGCAGTTGCAATAACTTTAAGTTTTGATGAGGAATTTATTATATCCGATATAGCCTTTCTATTAACAGACGAAGAATCAATAATGAGCACGTAAATTGTTATTCTCATTTTTTATTTGCTCCTATAGGTCTGCTTGCATGAAATTATAGTTTGTATTTGTTTTGGAATGAAAATTTTTTTTCATTAGGGACACTCTCATCATCCTTTTCATATATTATAGCCCAAGGTGTCTTTAAAAATTTGAAAGGAAGATTTAGCCCAAAGAGTGATTCTGAGTGTCCGATAAATAAGTAACTCTTCATAGCCATAGAAGAATAAAATTTTTTCAAGACTTTAATTTGTGATTTTTCGTCAAAATATATGAGTACATTTCTACAAAATATGACGTCTATATTGGAAAATCCACTTTCAAAATTTAAATTATGATAATCAAATCGTATGTGTTTTTTGATGTCATTTACTACCTTATAACCATCCATGTGAGGCTTAATGTATTTTTTATACTCTGCTGGAATATGTTCACATTGTTGGCTAGAGTAATGTCCGTCTTTTGCTATCATTAACGATTTTAAACTTAAATCAGAGGCTATAATAATAAATTCAAAATTTTCTGGAATGTGGTATTTAAGAACAAATGCTAATGAATATGGTTCTTCTCCCGTTGAACATCCTGCAGACCATATAACAATTCTATTTTTATTTTCTTTTGTTTTAATATTTATTAATTGTGGTATTATGAATTTTTCAAAAGTTTTAAAATGGGCTTCATTTCTGAAAAATCTTGTTAAATTTGTAGTAACTAGATCTAAGAAATACTCTTTTTTAAATTTGTCTGAAATTATTAATTCGTATAGTTGTTGTGGTGTATTGATATTTTTAAGTTCATGTATTGCATCATTAATTCTACTTTTTAATACAATTTTATTTTTTTCATCAAAACGTATACCACTATTATCATATATAAAATTACAAAATTTTACCAAAAGTTCATCATTAATGTTTAACATCTATAAAGTCCAATTTTATGAATTTTCTTAATACATAGTATTACTTAACCATTGTAAATTTCTAGTGGGTTTATATAATTTTTTCAAAATAATAGTACAATTAGTATTAGTAGAGTTACTTTAAATATTAGTTTAAGGGATAAATTTGTGAATAAGTATTTATTATTTTTTATCTTGATTTTAATGCTAGTCGCTTGTGCTAGCAAAAGGAAAAATTTAATGGAAGAACATGGAATATTTGCTTTAATTGATACAAATAAAGGTGCTATAAAAATTAAACTTTATTATAAAATTGCTCCTTTGACCGTGATGAATTTTATTGGTCTTAGTGAAGGTCTTATTGAAAATTCTGTTACAAATCAACCTTATTTTGATAATCTTATTTTTCATAGGGTTGTTGATGGGTTTGTTATTCAAACAGGTGATCCTACTGGTACTGGTACTGGAGGTCCTGGTTATGTATTTCCTGATGAATTTACTAAAGGTGTAAGGCATGATGAGGCAGGCGTTGTTTCTATGGCTAATGCAGGTCCTGATACTAATGGAAGTCAGTTTTTTATTACTCTTGCAGATAATCTTACATATCTTGATTTTAAGCATTCAATTTTTGGTAAGGTGGTTGAGGGAATGGAAACAGTGAGGAGCATAAGTCTTGGAGATAAAATAGAGAGAGTAAAGATAATTCGTGTTGGAGAGCATGCAAATTCTTTTAAAGTTAATAATGAAGAATTTTTAAAATTAAAGAGTAGTTATGAAACAAAAAAATTAAAAGAGTATGAAAAACATATGGCTTGGCAATTTGAAATAATTGATCGAGATTGCAAAGATTTTGAAAAAGATGAGAGTGGTATTTTATATAAGGTAATAAAACAGGGAAATGGTAAATGTGCTAAGAATGGTGATATTGTAAGAGTAGATTATGAGGGTTTTTTGTTAAATGGATTTAAATTTGATAGCTCTCTTGAGAGGGGTAATATAATGGAGTTTGAACTTGGTCTTGGGAGAGTGATTAAAGGTTGGGAGATAATGTTGTCACATATGTGTGAAGGGGAAGAGAGAGTTATAATAATTCCACCAAATCTTGCTTATGGAGATAGAGATTTTACC
>NZ_LN609267.1:422647-428622 GCF_000825665.2 Borrelia crocidurae | reverse complement strand
ATATAAAGTGAATTTGTGGATAGGTTTTGTTGCAAGCTTATTTTTTATGATTATTTACCTGATATTAGAATTGTTAAGAGTCATGGAAAAAAAAATATTTTTTTTAGGAAATATATCAGAAATACTAGTGAAAACTAGAGAAGTCCCTTTTTGTAAAATATATCTCTCTCCAATATTTTTAATAGTCAGTATGTTTTGTACTTATTTTTTTATAGCTAAACCTTTTAGTTATATTGGAATATTTTCTGCATGTATTGGAGATGGGCTTGCAAGTCTTTTTGGTAAGCTTATTCCATCTTTTAAACTTGTAAATAATAAAACGTTTGCAGGAAGCATTTCTGTTTTTGTTGTTGCTTTTATAGTGTGCTATTATTTTGTTCCCAATTTTGTTATGGCTTTAATTGTTGGTATGGGATCTATGCTTGTTGAACTTTTTGATTTTGCAAAATACGATAATTTATTTTTGCCTGTAGGAGTTGCAACTTTATCTTTTTTATTGGTAACTTGAAGTTATTGAGCTTGACTTTTTATAGCCAATAAAAAAAGAGTTTGCCTGATTCTTGTAAGTATATTGGTACTCCTATTGAAATTGGTATGAATGCATAAGGTATTTCGATCAAATTTAAATAAGTTCCTAATACTATTAATGATGTTGATACAAAGAGTAGCAAATAACTTAAGTTTTTTTTTCTTAAACATGCTACCAGGAAGTTCATTAATATTAGTAGTAGGAATAAATAGATGTATAATTTATTATTTTTTATTGGAGAGAAAAAGTCGTTTGTGTGTTGATAAGCATTAATAGGTATTAAATAGCTATAAATCATTGAGAAAGTAAAAATTAAATAAATGGTATAAGTTATTGATTTTATTTGAAAATCACATATATATAGACTTAAAAAGAATAAATTTAGTAATGAAAATATGACTATTAAGTGATAAAATTTCATTAAAGAATACAATTCTAAACTCAATGTATTGCTTAAAAGGTAATATTTAAAAATTGCAATGGGTTCAATTATATAAAAGCAAATAAAACAATAAAAAAATACGAATTGTATATTGTTTGTTCTCTTGTAATTGATATATGTCCAAATGGATCCTATGATGCCAATGTTGAATATAAAAAATTTGTTGACCAAAGCTAATGTATTTGTATTGTATATTTTACTAAGATAATTATAAAAGTTTATGCTGGCATTTAGGTAATAAATAAATATTGATATAACAATTATTCCTAGACTAACGGTCGTTAATAAAAAGAAATTTAATTTTGAAAATAGTGTTTTCATTTAAGTTCCCAAGAAGATATATTTTTTTGCATTTTGATTATTTTTTTTATTTTAGCATCAAGTTTTGCAAAAAAATCTATTTTTGTTTTCTCTTCAATTGAATTTACGTTCACAACGTAATTTTTTAAATCTGTATCTTTAGCTTTTTCATTTGGAATAATAAAAGCTACAATTTCATAATTATTGCTCTTGTTGTTTAAGGATAACACGATTTTATAAAAGTTTTTTGGAATTAAAATTTTGTTGTCTCCAATAAATCCTTGGTTTTCCGTCAAGATTCCTGCGCTAATAATATAAATCTTTTCTTTTGAAATAGCCCATTTTCTAACTTTTTGTTCAAGTTTAGACCAAATTCCTGAGTTGAATGAACTTTTTTGTGGAGAAATGTTTGATAAAAAATAAGTCTCTCTCATAGCCTCTTTAGAAAAAGACATATCAGCAGAACTAACAATATGTCCTCTATCATATCCGCTGTGTAGGTAGTCACTTAATTTTGGTGCAATTCCTTTGATATCTGGATCTTCAAAAAATTTTTTACTTCGCGTGATTTTTTTTTCTTTAACTAAGATTAAAGCTAATTCAACCATTTCTCTTTTTAATTGATAAGCTACCCATTCTGATTGTCTTGCATGTTCAGCATATCCTAAAGAATAATATTTTTTGTGTAATACTTGGGTAGTAAAATATCCCTGTGGTAAGAGATATTCTTCTTGTAGTTTTATTGGAATTTGAGGTCTATAAAATCTATTTTTAATTTCTTCTAAATAATTAGAAGCTATTTCTTTTATTTTATTGACGATTTTTGGGTTTTGATGTAGGAATAAAAATCCTATTAAAATTGATATGTAGAGAATAATTAAGATTTTTGATTTTTTTTTCATTGATTTTCCCCTTTTTTATTTTTTAGATTATATCTAATACCAAAGTTAAATGAAATATGAAAAGTGTCAAGGAATAAACATTCGACTTTTGAGTATATATTAAGGTAAGAAATAGATTCTTTTGTAGAAAATTCAAAAAATATATATGGTTCTACTACATAAGGTATTTTATTATAAAACCTAAAATTTCCTATTAAATTTGTTGATAGGTAAAATCGTCCTCCAATACCCATACTAGTAGATAAGTATTTTAGTTTTTGAAAGAAATTAATGATATTCCAATTTATTCCTATACCAATATAAGTACTTGAGAATTGGATTTTTTTAGATACATTGTAATCTTCAATCATTAAAATCATGCAAACAGCCATAAAATCAAGATTATTTGTGGCGAATGTATAATAGGGTCTAAATATTATGTGATTGTTTTCTGCATTGAGAAAGAATCCTGTTCCAAGTCCTATACCTGTTGAATAGATAAAACCTCTATTTATTGAGAATATACTATTTTTATTTTTTTTTGATTTTTCTTTTAAAGGTAAATTTTTTTTATTGATTTCATCTTTTTTTTGTGTTTTTTCATTTGAAATTTTATTTTCTTTATTTTTTATCTCATTATTTAATGAATATTGATTAATTCATGATAATAATAAGTACTTTGTTTATTTTTTTCATAATAATCTTTCTTATCACTTAATATACAATTATTTGCAAATAAAGAAGTGTTAGTGAGATGGGGAATACAAATTTAATCTTTGTACTGTGATAAAATTAATTTAAGTACTTAGGAGGTTTAAGGTTATGTTTTTAGATTTTTTAAAAAAGGAGCTTATTTTTGTATCGTCCACAATATGTTCTAAAGATGAAGCACTTAATTTTTTAGTGGAAGAAGTAAGTAAGAAAGGTTATACAAATGATAAATCAGTATTTATGCAAGGATTGCTTGATAGGGAAAATATTGGTGATACATCTTGGGAAAATGGAGTTGCTATTCCTCATTTTGTAGGAGATGTTGTTAGTATCAGTTTTATTTCATTGCTTTACATAAAGGGTAATGGTATAAAATGGTCTGATGATAATCCTCCTGTTAATTTAATATTTTTAATTTGTATGTCAAAGGATCAACAAGGTACTGGGCATATAAAGTCAATAGCTTTTATAGCCAGATTATTTGAAAATGATGATTTTAAAAATTTTTTAAAAAATGGAAATAATTCTGATGAAATTTATTCTTATATAAAAAATGTTGAAAATAATTATTTAGAGAGTGATTTTAGTATTTCTAGGACAGAGAATATATTGGCCGTATGTGCTTGTCCTGTAGGAATTGCACATACATATATTGCTGCTAAGAAGCTTGAAGTTGAAGCTAAAAGACAGGGATATAGCATTAAAGTTGAAACTCAGGGTTCTATTGGTATTGATAATCCTTTAAAAAAAGAGGATATTGAAGCTGCTGATGTTGTAATACTTGCAGTAGATAAAGATGTTGATGAGTTAAGATTTGATGGAAAGAGAGTTTATAAGATTTCGACTGCAAGGGCTATTAACGATGTAGAGAATGTTATTAAAGAAGCATTTAGTGCTCCAGTGTTAACATTTAAAGGTATGAATACTTTAAAGGATAATTCTAATAATAGCAAATCTGGCTTTTACAAATATTTAATGAGTGGCGTCTCTCCTATGGTTCCAATTGTGGCTAGTGGTGGTATTTTAATAGCCTTTGGTATATCTCTTGCAGGGGTTGGTTCTGGTGGTCCAAATTTTGAGCAATATCCTTTTTATAAGACAATTACAGATATTGGTGGTGTGGCTTTTAGTATGATGTTGCCAGTGCTTTCGGGATTTATTGCAATGTCAATTGCTGATAAGCCAGGTCTTGCACCAGGTCTTGTGGGAGGAGTTCTTGCCAGGGATGTTAAAGCAGGATTTTTAGGAGCCATACTTGTAGGGTTTATGGCAGGTTTTATTGCAAGATGGATAGCAAGAAGACAAATACCTGAATGGCTTAGGCCTATAATGCCTATATTTGTAATTCCTTTAATAAGTACTGTTATTATTGGATTTTTCATGATTTACGGAGGTGTTTATATTGCCCAATTTATGGGACTTCTTGAGAATGGTCTTAAGGAGCTTCAAAGTAATTCAGATGCTCATGGTATTATAGGAAAGTTGTTACTTGGGGCAGTACTTGGTGCTATGGTATCAATTGATATGGGAGGGCCTTTTAATAAAGTTGCATTTCTTTTTGGTGTTGGTATGATTCCTAGTGTGCCACAAATAATGGGTATGGTTGCATCAGCTATTCCTGTTGCTCCTATGGCTATGGGACTTGCTACTTTGATTATGCCACAATTATTTGAAGAGGAAGAGAGAGAATCGGGAAAAATATCATTTTTGATTTCTTTTATTGGCATTAGTGAGGGTGCTATTCCTTTTGCTGCCAGTGATCCTGCAAGAGTTTTGCCTTCGATAGTGCTTGGAGGTGCTGTTTCAAGCATTATTGCAGCATTTTGGGGCGTTGCAGATCATGCTCCGCATGGGGGGCCAATAGTTTTACCTGTTGTTGATCATAAATTTGGATTTCTTGTTGCAATAGCTGTTGGTGTTGCGGTGGCAACAAGTGTAGTTATTTTTTTGAAATCTTTAAAGGTTAAGGTATCTAAATGAGTGTTGATAATATATTTTTGATGAAAAATGAGATTAAGGAGTATGATTGGGGTGGATATGGTTTCATCCCTTCTCTTTTGGGACAAAAAGAAGACGGTTTGCCAAAAGCTGAAATGTGGCTTGGTGCACATAAAACATTTTCTAGTAAAATATTAGTTGATGGTCAATATGTTTCTCTTTTTAATTTTTTAGAAATACATAAAGAGCTTTTAGGTTTTGGGAATGAATTGTCGTTTTTATTTAAAATTCTTTCAGTTCATAAACCTTTGTCACTTCAGATACATCCTTCAAAAGATATTGCTTTAAAAGGCTTTGCGCTTGAAAATAATAAAAAAATAGTTATTGATGATTCTAAGAGAATTTATAAGGATGAAAATCCTAAAGTAGAGCTTGTTTATGCTTTGAGTGATTTTTATGCTCTTAAAGGTTTTTTGCCACTTGATGGCATTAACTATATTTATAGAAGTTTAGGATTGGATTTTAATTTTATGACACATGAATCGTTTGTAAAAACCTTATTTGATTTACACGAATTTGAAATTGAGAATATTATTTATAAAGTGTTAAGTAATTTAAATTTTATAGATGAATTTAGGGCTTTTTGGTTTAATGAAATTTATAAAATGTATGGTATTGATATTGGTCTTTTGGTATTTTTGGGAATGTATATTTTTAAATTAAAAACAGGTGAAGTTTTTTATACTGAAAGTCGAGAAGTTCATGCTTATCTTAAAGGTGAATGCATTGAACTTATGACTAATTCTGATAATGTCATTAGAGCAGGTTTTACAACTAAACATATTGATAAAGATGAAATGTTGAAGGTTGGAAAGTTTGAGGAGGGAGTTTTTTCATTGTTAAAGAGTGAAAATATTGATGGTTGTGATGTATTTAAGTTGCCAGGTACCAATTTAAGTTTGTTTCACAAATGTATAGGTGGAGAGAGCTACTTTGAAAGAGTTGGTGTTATGATATTATTAGTTATAAAAGGAAAAGTTCAGCTTAATAATAGAATTTCTCTTAAAATGGGAGATAGTGTGTTTATAGGGAATTGTGATTGTAATAAGGAATTGTCAATTTGTGGTAATGGAGAAATTTTTATTGCTCTTTCTTTGTAGTTAAGATATTGATT
>NZ_LN609267.1:420720-422641 GCF_000825665.2 Borrelia crocidurae | reverse complement strand
GTACAAATTCACACAAAAAATTGAATTTTCTTTTTCTTTAAAACATTTTAATAAAACCAAAAATAATTAAATTTAATCATCTCATGCCTTCATATACTATTTTTGGTTCTGTTAAAAATATTGTTGGACCAAGTGTTGGGTAAATTTTAAATCCTAATGATAAATTTTTGATGATTTTATATTCTATTGATAAGGGTAGTCTAGTTACTATTGCTATTCTGTCATAAGGGGATGGTTTTTTAGAACTAGGAGAAGTTAAATTTGCTTGAGACCAATCTACTCCAATTCCAAATCCACCTCCTATTATTAGAGATTTTCCTATTAGTTGTCTGAAAATTAAATCAATGGCAATTAAATTATAGGGTTTAAAGTTTATTGTATTGAAATATAGAAAGCTACCATATCCAAAATCTATGTCTACGTATGGCACTGAGATTAATAGGTTTATAAGAGGACTTCCAGTGCCTGTTCCTGCTGCAAATGAGTAAGCATTTTTATATTTTTTATTATTGTTTGCAGTATTATTTGGTTTAGGTTTTTCAGGTTCTATTTCAGGTTCTATTTCAGGTTCTATTTCAGGTTTTTCAGGTTCTATTTCAGGTTCTATTTCAGGTTCTATTTCAGGTTCTATTTCAGGTTTTTCAGGTTTTTCAGGTTCTATTTCAGGTTCTATTTCAGGTTCTATTTCAGGTTTTTCAGGGACAATAGGTTTGTCATTTGTAGTGCATATAGTTCCATCCTTTTTTTGTTTACATTCTATAAAATACATACTATCATATTGCGAAAAGGCAAGATTGTATAAGTTTAATATTAACAATAATGTAAGTATTTTTTTGGTGTTTTGTCCCATTAATGTTCCTTTGTATAGTTGTTTTATATGTATATTTTTATGAATCCAAAACCAAAAAATCCAAATCTTATTCCTTCCATTGATGTGGGATTAAATATCATTGTGGCACCAATTGTTGTGATAGCTTTAAAACCTATGAAAACATTTTTTAAAAAACCATATTCCAATATAATGGGAAGTCTAATTGTAAAGCCCAATCTATTATTGGATGAAGTTAATGAAAACTCGTCTTGTTTATTTTGTTCATTATTATTTTGTTGTGTTACATTGGAGGCATCTTGTTCATTTGGTTTTACTTGAGATAGGTCAATGCCTATGCCAAGTCCACCAGAGAGTGTTGTATTGTGATAGACTTCTTCTTTAAATACAATATCAGTACCAAGGACAATATAAGGTATAAAATTGTTAGGATGCAGTCCATTAAAGCCCCCATATCCAAAATCTACATCTACATAAGGAAAATTGATTATGATATTGGTTATAGGATTTCCAATACCAAATCCTATGCCAAATATATTAGATGGATAGGAACTTTTTTGAGAATGCTGTTTGTTTAATACTTTATTTAGAGCTTCTGGATCAATGGTTGTTGCAATAGATGAACTTATGGTTAAAAAAATCATAAGTATTGTTAATTGTGTTTTCATGAATTTTCCTCCAACTTGTGTTTGATTAGATTTGTATGATTTTTAAAATTATATTTCATAAAATATAAGATGTTTATGTTTTCGTTTATAGTCGACATTATTATGATTTTATATATTGGGTACATTTTTAATATTAAAATTTTTTCCATATCAGCATTTTTTTGATGATTGTAAATTATGAAAATCAGATTCATTTTTGTGTATATTGCTAAGTGATATCAGATTTTTATTAAGTTTTAAAATGTAATATCTGAATAAGTTGAGATTATAAATAACATTTGATTTGCATTTATCAAAATTATTAGATGTAACATTATTTATGTTATAATCTTATTTATTTTTTATCGTCAGTTTTCTTCAAATTTATAGTTCAATTTGTAAACATTTTACTACATATTTTTTTTAGACATCTATTGTAATATAC
>NZ_LN609267.1:415584-420530 GCF_000825665.2 Borrelia crocidurae | reverse complement strand
ATATTGCATTATTAATTAAAAATTATGGTATGTGTAAAAGTCAGAAAACTTAGAGAATATTGATCTTGGAATTAATATATATGATATCCTTTATTGTAAAAAGTAGATTTTTGCTTTTAAGATTAAATTATATTGTGTCTTTATAGTTAAGTTTTAAGTTTTTAGGGAAGGTGTGGTTTATGAGTGATTTTATTGCTTCAAGAGAAGAGGAATTTTCTAAATGGTACTTGGATATAGTACAAAAGGCAAAACTTGTTGATTATAGTCCTGTTAAGGGTTGTATGGTTATTATGCCTTATGGATATGCTATTTGGGAGAGAATTCAGAGTGTAATTGATGATAAGTTTAAAAAGAGTGGGCATGAGAATGCATATTTTCCATTACTGATTCCTTATGAGTTTTTAGAGAGGGAAAAAGAGCATGTTAAGGGATTCTCTCCAGAACTTGCTGTTGTAACAACAGCTGGGGGTGAAGAATTGAGAGAACCTTTGGTTTTAAGACCTACTTCTGAGACAATTATTTGGAATATGTATAGTAAATGGATAAAATCTTATAGAGATTTACCTATTAAAATAAATCAATGGGCAAATATTATTCGTTGGGAAAAAAGGACAAAGCCATTTCTTCGTACTACTGAGTTTTTGTGGCAAGAGGGACATACTGCTCATGAGACTTCTAATGAAGCTCAAGAGGAAGCTTTGTTTATTTTAAATCTTTATAAAAAATTTGTTGAAGATTATTTGGCTATTCCTGTATTTTATGGTAAGAAGACAGAAAGAGAAAAATTTGCAGGTGCTGTGTCTACTTATACAATTGAAGCGTTAATGCAAGATAAAAAAGCTTTGCAAGCAGGAACATCACATTATTTGGGATTGAATTTTGCCAAGGCTTTTGATGTTAAATTTCAAAATAAAAACGGTGAGATGAGTTATGTTTTTGCCACTAGTTGGGGGGTTTCAACTAGGTTAATTGGGGCATTGATTATGGTTCATGCTGATTCTAAAGGTTTGATTTTACCTCCTAAGATAGCACCAATAGAAATTATTATTGTTCCTATTTTTAAAAAAGATGATGATGTTAATAAAAAAATTCTTGAATATGCGACTACTATTTTTGATATTTTACTAAAGGAAAAGTTTAGGGTTGAGATTGATAAAGATTTTAAGAATTCACCAGGATTTAGATTTGCTGCTTCAGAATTTAAGGGGATTCCAATACGAATTGAGATAGGTTCTAATGATATTTTAATGGATTGTGTCACTGTTGCAAGAAGAGATAGAGATAAAAATTCTAAGTATCAAGTATCATTTAAAGAGTTATTACCTAAAATAAAAGAGGAACTTGAGACTATGCAGTGTGAATTATTTAATAAAGCGTTAGAATTTAGAAATTCAAATACCAAAGAAATTATTGGTTTTAAAGAGAATGATTATGGTCTTTTTAAGACTTGTATTAACGATAATTTAGGATTTGTACTCTCTTCATGGTGTGGAAATGAAGTTTGTGAAGAAAATATTAAAAATGATACAAAGGCTACAATACGATGTATTCCAGAAGATTTTCAAGATAAATCTTTAGACAATGTAACTTGTATTTATTGCAATACATCAGCCAAGCATTTTGTTTTATTTGCAAGGGCTTATTAAATTTTTATTTTTTAGTTATTAAGATATTAAGTATATTTTGAGTCATTAAAGTCTATTGTTTGCATTATTGCAATGCTGGAAGTAAAGTCAATCATTATAGCTAGCGATGTTAGGATTGGAAGGATTGGTATGATGTTTGAGTAACTAAGTTCAATTCCTTTTGTATAAGTTGAGCATAGCATTGTAATTATGTAAATTAAACTATTAGGAATATGTGGAAATGCAAAAATGGAGATGAATGCTAATATACTCATATAGCTTATTTCATAGATTGTTATAGGTAAACTAGAGTAGGATTTTAAAATAATAAAGAAAGAAATTGTTGAAATGAAGATTGTTCCAAATTTAGACATAAAGTTTATTATTGGTATGTTTATTATTATGGATTTTTTTATATTTATTTTTTCATTTTTAATGTTTTCTATTAAAAGAGAATAGGGCGCATAAGTATCCATTGTTAAGCCCGCAAATATTATGTTGTGTAGAGATGTTAATATATTTTTGTACGATAATTTAAAATTCTTAGTTAATCGGTAGCTAATCATTGGAATTATTATTAGAATGATAATTCCTGTCCATAATGATAAAAAAATTATGCTATTTATATAATATTGATAGTTCTTAAAATTTTTTAAGTTAACAGCATATGCTGCTGTTATAAAAATAATTCCAAATTGTGATATTTTAACAATAATATCATTTGTATTATAAAAAAGATTGGACATGCTTAAAAGCAGCTCTTTTGCGATTCTTCCTTTTTGTTTTGCGTAATAAAAACTGGCACCAATAATGATTGAAATTAAATAAATATTTAAAAGATTTGGATTACTATTTGTAAATATGGTAAAAATATTTTTTGGAAAGAATGTTTCAAGAAATATTTTTTTATCAAATAAATATTGATTTTGAATATTTTTATCTAATATTGGAATTCTTTGTGGTAGGTATATTGTTGAAACAGCTATGGCTATAATTACTCCTGAAATATTAATTAAAATTCCATAATAGATTATTTTGCCAAACAACCTTTTGAATTTTTTATTTTCTATAATGTTTTCTATTCCAAGTGGAAGTGCAAATATTAAAAAAGGAATTAAAGAAATATAAGTTAACCTTATGAAAATATGTGAGAGTGCATTATAAGTTTCAGATGGCAGGAATAATCCAAATAATATTCCAATGGGAATGGTGAGAAAAAATTTTATTTTTTCATTCATATATTGTTCCTTTTTGAATTTGCAAAATCACAATTAATAGTATAATAAATTTTACTAGATTTTTTGTAAATATAAATTTGATATTGCATTTTCTTATCATTAATGTATATCAATACTGTGTTATGTGAAAAAGTTTATATGTCATATATTTATGTTGTTTTATATTTTTTAAAGATATTTATTATGTTTTGATTTTTTAAATTTTTAATTTCTTTTTTGTATTCATCGCTGATGTAGACATTTTTTTTAAGCAATAATTCAATCAAATTGATATTTTCAATTTCTATTGCAGCTTGTATAGGTGTTTTTCCATTCTTAAGAGTTAGGCTTAGATCAGCTCCTTGTTCTTTTAAAAGGTTGAATATTTTTTCATTGTTAAGATATATTGCCCAAAATATTGGTGAATGTTTTGTTTCATCTATGTTGTTGATTTTAATACCATAGTCTATTAGTATTTTGGTAGTTTTAAAATCATTGTTAATTATTGCAATTGATAAAGGAGATACTTTATATCTAAAGTTTATCTGTGCAGCAAGATTTATAGCTATTAGGGTACCTTTTATATTTTGGAAATATATAGATGTAATTAAAAATTCATTTTTTATTTTTTGTAATTCTTGTAAGATATTTTTATTATTTATAGCATTAATACTATTAATTTGTCTAACTTTTCTTTATTTATTGTGTATTCTTGGTTATTAAAATTATAAACTGTTTTTGATAGTTCCTTTATTGTTTTTATAGTTTCATTTGCATTTAGGGATGTAATAAATTGTGTTAAGAGTATTATAAATATTATTTTCATTAATTTTGACCTTTAAATAGTTTTTTGAAACTGTTTTGTAATAATATCTTGATTTGAGGAGTTGTTATTAAATATAATAACTGCAATTTTGTCTTTATCGTCTGTTATTATCAATTTGTTTTCTACGTTTTTTGGAGATATAAATATAAGTTGTAAGGCATTATTTGTATAGTCTATTAAACAAAAATATTCTTTTCCTTCCTCATTTATAAGTTTTAGGGCGTTTTTATATGATATTTGTAAATTTGGACTAAATCCTATTATTTCAAATGTTCCTGAACTTGGTAAATTGTAAATTTTGTTATCTATTTCCCAAACAAAGGTTTTATCTTTATTAAATTTAATATTTCCATATTGTGTATTTGTTAAGTTTTCGTAAGAAGTTAATTTGTTTATAAGGTTTTGATTTTGTCTTTCAGATTCAAGTATGATTTTTTCGATGTTTTGTTCAATTATGACGAAATTTGATTCCAGTTGATTTTCTTTAACTTGAATGATTGCTTTGTAGTAATTTTGGTTGCTTTTTACTATCAGGATAAAATCTTCCTTTGAGTTTTTTGATTTAAATAAAAAGCCGTTAGGTTTTACTTCCTCAATTATATCAAATTTAAAAATTAGGTTTAATTCGGGTATGTTGATTTTTATTTTGTTTTGTTGAGTAAAAAATAATCCATATTCATTTTTTAGTAGATTTTTATTATAAGTATTATTTGCAATCATTTTTTCATAATAAAGTGGTCTTAAATATTTTATGTTTTTAAATGTATGAATTACATTGTCTTGTGATGTTTGATCTAATGAATGTGTGAGTATTTTCCCAGGAATATTATCAAAAACTTCAAGTGCATAGTCAAAAACATAACCCTTATGACCATCTTTTGTTAATGCATATAGCCATTTTCCTTTAAGTGAACCTGCTTCTGTCGTTTCTCCAATATGTATTATTTTAAGTATGGTTTCTTTTGGTATCCTATGTATTATGTTTTCTCTGTAATTATCTGGAGATGTTCTTAGAGGTAAGAGATCTTTTTTGCTTATAGCATATTTATTTATATATGGTTGGATACTGTTTTGAAATTCTTCTGCTTCCTTTTTTGTTTGAAATTTTTCTATTGTGAATTTATGTACAATAAATTTTATTCCATTGTAATTTATTGTTGCTTTTTTGTATTGATTAATGTTCTCTATTGTTACAAGAGATCCGTTTGGTAATTTTTCTCTATTATTTGAATCTAGGACAATACCATATTTGTCATTTTTATTAGAACAAGATAAAAA
>NZ_LN609267.1:399514-415545 GCF_000825665.2 Borrelia crocidurae | reverse complement strand
TGTTAAAATTCCAGTATTTTTTATTGAACTTAAGATGTATTTTGTTATGCATGACCTTTATTATATAATAAAAACAATGAAGTTATTAATTCAAGTGTTTGGGCTAGTGCTGATTTTTAGTTGCTATAAGAGTAAACAAAGTGAAATTCAGAGTCTAACAAGTCTTTTAGAAGCTTCAAATAAAAAAGGTCTAGATAGATTTCTTATCATTGATAGAATAGTTGATATTCATATGCACAATAAAGATTATGAGGATGCTTTGAGTTTTGTTAATAAGGGAATTGCTGATGATGCGGATAAGGAATATTATCCTTTATATTTTTACTTGATGGGTAATATATATTCTTATATTAAGGAAGATGAGATAGCTTTTACGTATTATAGATATATTGTTGATAATTTTGATGATTATATTTATGAGAATAGTTCTATAAAATTAGATATTGCAAAGAGAGTGATCAATTTAAATATTGATGCTATAGACAAAATAAATTATTATAAATTGTTACTGAATGATAATTTTGAAAATATGACCAATTCAGATAGGGGTAATTATTATTACAATCTTGCTTTAAGTTTAGAAGATGTTCAAAGTTATGATGAGGCTTATCTTTATTATAAAAAGCTACTCTCAATACCACGATCAGATTTAAAAATAGATTCAAGAGATTATTCTGCTGTTATGACTAAAATTAATTATTATGATAATCCAGATTTTGTAGTTTATAGAAATTTGAATGACTTAATTTCTGATGTTAAGAGATATATTTTTTCAGGAAATACTACAAAATTATTAAGTATAAGAGATAAACATAATTTTTTTATTCAAAGTTGGGATCAGCGAAGTGGTAAAAGTAATTCGATTAATACGAACAGTTTTTTGACAACTATGATTAAGCTTAGTAGTAGGCGAAAAAATGGTATACAGTTTGCAAAAACTTTTGAAGCAGATTCTAGTAATGATATATCTTATCTTGGATCTAGTGGTTGGGAACATATTTGGGAATGGTATTTTGTTTTTAAAAAAATTTCTTATCCAAAAGATCCAGAAATTAATGATGGTTGGGCTTGGATAGGTGTTTATTTAGGTAAAAAATAGGGAGATTTGTGTGAATTTGCTTAATGGTCTTTTGAATTTTTTATTTTTGTTTTATTCTAATGTGTCCATCATAAATGACGTTTCATCTAAATCTAGCATAAAGAGAACAATTGATTGGGATGCTAAAATAGTTTATTTTGATATTATTAAACCAGTAGATGAAGATAGATTTGGTAGAGTTGGTATTGATTCTACTTCTAGATTAGTGTTTAGTGTTAATGATTTTAAGGATACTTTGATAAGAGAATCGCTTTTTGAAATTATAATTGATTCTGATTCTACTTTTAAAGACTATTTTGATTCTGATCCTCATTTAATATTATATTTTTCAGGACTTGATAGTATTTTGAAAAGAGGATACATGAAATATTCAGAAGATTTGAAGAATATCACCGTTAGGTATGAGCTTTGTATTTTCCCTGATTTTATAAATTTATTTTTAGGTCATAGTAAGCCTTATAAAGCTTTTTTCCCATTAATGAATACAACTGTTGAACAGTTTGTTTATACCGGAATTATTATTTATGCGGGTGATGATTATAAATCTTCCTCTGGTTCTATTGTTAAATTAACAGATGCTTTTTTTGTTAAAATTTATGATGAAAATATTAAGCTTTATTTTGACAAAAGAATGGTTGACCCGGATGCCCTTAAAAAATGGGGTATGTTTGAGTATACAAATGATATTTCTTATAAAAATAAAGACAGAATTGGAGACTATCCTTTAAGATTGATTGCTAAGGGGGTTTATGGCAAAAATCATTCAGATATTATACTTGATGATTATTCTATAAATAAGATATTTTCAAATGAAAATAATATCAATCTTTTAAGAGAGGGTAAGTTCGTTATTATTAAATGATAGACTTTAAATTGAAATTTTAAGATATTATTTAATAAGGCTTGTCTTTTTTAAGATAATAAATTAACATGGTATAAGGGTTTATTACCGAAGGGAAATAATGCCCTTATAGCTTAGGTGGTAGAGCACCACCATGGTAAGGTGGCGACATCGGTTCAAATCCGATTGAGGGCTTTTGTATATTCAGGAGTGTTGTTATGGGAAAGAAGAAAGGTAAAGGAGCTGTTGGGCTTATAGCTTTAGTGTGTGAAGAGACGGGAATTAGAAATTATACTACTACTAAGAATAGACGTAATACTCAAGAAAAATTGGAATTGATGAAATATTGTCCAAGTTTAAGAAAACATACTCTTCATAAAGAAGGCAAAATAAAGTGATTTAAGTGATAGGTCAGTAGTTCAATGGTAGAACAGTGGTCTCCAAAACCACATGTTGGGGGTTCGATTCCCTTCTGACCTGTTGTTTGTGTTATCAAAGAGGGGCTTTTAAGTGTTTAAATTTTTTAAAGAAAGTGTTTTAGAACTTAAAAAAATAACATGGCCTAGGTATAATGAAGTAATAGGCAGTGGAAAACAGGTTTTTTGGTTAGTTGTTTTTATTTCTGTTTTTTTAGGTGCGGTAGATTATATCATGTATCTTGTTATAACCTATATATTTTAAGGAAAAAATTATGTCTAGGGCCTGGTATGTGCTACAAACTTTTTCTCAGTATGAGAAAAAAATAGAACAGGAAATAAAGCTTTTAATTAGTGAAGGTGTTTTTGGTAATAATGTTTTGGATGTTAAAGCTCCTATTGAGAGAGTAGAAGAGATAAGAAATGGAAAGAAACGTATACGTGAGAGAAAGATTTGGCCAGGGTATATATTGATTGAATTAGATCTTTCCGATCAGGAGTGGAAAAGTACTGTAGCTAATATTATTAAAATATCAGGTGTTGTAAATTTTGTTGGTACTACTAAAGAACAAAAACCTCTTCCAATTAGTGATGAGGAAGTTAAGAGTGTCTTTATGCTTGCTGGAGAGATTAAGGCAGATAAATCTATTTTTATACTTTATGATTTTGAAGAAGGTGAGAGAGTAAGAATTAAGGGAGGTCCTTTTGATTCTTTTGAGGGTGTTATTGGATCCATTGATTATGAGAAGAAAAAATTGAAAGTTGCAGTTCAAATTTTTGGAAGGTCAACTCCTGTTGAAGTTGATTTTCAACATATAGAAAAAATTTAGCAATAAGTTTATAAATGGGAGCTTTAAGAGCGTTATTTACCATAAGGAGTTTTTTATGTCTAAGAAAAAAAAGGAAGTTGCTTGGGTTAAACTTCAAGTTCCAGCTGCTCAAGCTGCTCCAGGAGCCAAAATAGGACAGGCTCTTGGACCTCATGGTGTTAGTGGTCCTCAGTTTGTTAAGGAATTTAATGAGAGAACTGCTAAAATGGAACCAGGAATTGTTGTTCCTGTTATTATTACTGTTTATAGTGATAAGAGTTTTTCATTTGTTGTTAAAACTCCACCAGCGTCAGTTTTAATTAAAAAAGCTGTTGGCATAGAGACAGGTTCTAAGAAATCAAATACAGATAAGGTTGGGGTTATATCAAAAGAAAAAATAATGGAAATTGCAAAAATTAAAATGCCTGATTTGAATGCAAAAACGGAGCAGGCTGCATTTAAAATTATTGCAGGAAGTGCTAGATCTATGGGTGTTGAGGTGGAAAAATAATGGCTAAGAGTGGAAAAAAATATATTCAAGCTCTCTCTAAGGTAAATAAGCTTAAATCTTATAATATTGATGATGCAATATCTTTGTTAAAAGAAATTAAGTTTGTTAAATTTGATGAGACTATAGATGTATCTGTTAATCTTAATTTAAAGAAAAATCATACGGTTAGAGAGACGCTTGTGTTGCCACATCAATTTATGAAAGAAAAGAGAATACTTGTTTTTGCAAAAGGTGAGAAAGCAGAAGAGGCACGAGAATTTGGTGCTGCTTATGTTGGAGATGATGATCTTATTAATAAGATTAAGGATGGTTTTAGTGATTTTGATGTTGTTGTTGCAACGCCTGATATGATGAAAGATGTTGGAAAACTTGGTCCGATTTTAGGAAAAAGGGGATTGATGCCAAATCCAAAAACACAAACAATTACAAATGATCTGAAAGGTACAATAGCTAGTCTTAAGAAGGGACGTACAGAGTTTAGAGCAAATAAGAATGGTGTAATTAATTTTTCTGTTGGTAAATCTTCTATGGATAGTAAAAAAATAAGGGAAAATTATGATGAGTTTATTAAAGAATTACTTAAAAGACGGCCAAGTGATTTGAAAGGTACTTTTGTTAATAGTGTTTATGTTTCATCTACGATGGGACCTTCTGTAAAGATTGATTTTGTTTAGGAGCTGAATTATGGATAAAAAGATAAATCCTAAAAAGGTTGAAATGTTTAATTCGTTAAAAGAGTTTTTAGATGGCAAGGATAATATTTTTTTCTTAGATTACAGAGGATTAACGGTAGCAGAACTTACTAAGTTAAGAAGTAGGGTTGAGGATGAAAAGGGTGCTTTAAAAGTTGTTAAAAACAATATAATGAAAAGAGTGTTAAAAGATAAAGATATTGAAGGTCTTGATTCTTGTCTTTTAGGTCCAACAGCTGTTGTTACTGCTTTTGATGAAGCCAATGTTATTGCGAAAATTTTTTATGAGTTTGTCAAAACTACTACTTTAAAGGTTAAAGGAGGTTTTGTTTTAGGAGAAGTTTATGATGAGTCTAAACTTAGTGCCTATAGTAAACTTCCTACTAAGATTGAATCTATTTCTTTGTTTATGAGTGTGCTTAAAGCACCAATGTCAAAACTTGTAAGAACTTTAAAGGCTTTGTCTGATATTAAAGTTTAAAAAAAGCAGTGTTAGTCTTAATAGGGTGCATGCTATCACTGTTTAAAATAATATGAAAGGAGTTAAGTTAATATGGCACTAAATAAAGAAGATATTTTAACATGGCTTGAAGAAGCTAAAACATCTGAAGTTGTTGAGCTTATAACAGCTATTGAAGAAAAGTTTGGGGTTACTGCTGCTGCAGTTGCAGTTGCTGCTGGCCCTGGTCCTGCTACTGGTGTTGTTGAGGAACAGACAGAATTTGATGTGATGCTTGTATCTTTTGGAGATAGTAAGATAAACGTTATTAAAGAAGTAAGAGCTATTACTGGACTTGGACTTGGAGAGGCTAAAGCCTTAGTTGAATCTGCTCCTAAGGCAGTTAAGGAAGGTGTTTCAAAATCAGATGCTGAGGAAATAAAGAAGAAACTAGAAGCAGTTGGTGCAAAAGTTGAAATTAAGTAAAGCACTAAAAATATGCCAAATTTTTTATTCCACATGTCGTTTAAGTGGCATGTGGTTTATTGTGTCTTAAAAAAGGAGTCTTTTAATGATAAAAAGGGTTCATCTAGGACAAGGAAAAGCCGAAGAAATCTTAAACTTACCTAACCTAATAGAAATACAATTGAATTCTTATGAAAAATTTTTGCAACTTGAGAGATTAAAAAATAATAAACCTTTACTCAATGAGGGCCTTGAATCTGTGTTTAGAGATGTTTTTCCTATGAAAAGTAGCAATGGTGAGGTTGCTCTTGAATATGAAAAATATTATATTGAATATGATTCTATTAGCTTTACTGAGAAAGAGTGTAAAAGAAAGGGGCAAAGTTATGAGGCTGTTTTAAAGATAAGATTAAACTTACAGTTTCTAACAACAGGAGAGATAAGACAAAAAGATGTTTATATGGGAACTATTCCTTTAATGACAGATAGAGGAACTTTTATCGTTAATGGTGCAGAAAGAGTCATTGTATCACAAATTCATAGATCTCCGGGGGTTGTTTTTTATAAGGAAAAAGATTTGTATTATGCTCGTATTATTCCTTATCGTGGTTCTTGGCTTGAATTTGAGATTGACTCAAAGAAAGATTATCTTTATGTTAAGATAGACAGAAAAAAAAGAATATTAGTTACTCTTTTCTTAAGAGCTTTAGGTCTTGATACTAGAGAAAAAATAATAGAGACTTTTTATAAGATTAGAAAAATTGAAGTAAATGATGATACTAAAAGAGAGATTACAGGACAGTATTTAGCTACAAACATTACTATAAAAGAAAATATGACTTATCGGGCAGGTGATAAGATAACTTTGCAAGATATTGAAGACTTTTTGCAAAATGGAGTTAAAGAAATAAACTTGATTGATTTTGATGGGTATGATAGTGTTCCTGGAAAACATTTCATTAGTTCCGATGTTATTTTAAATTGTTTTGAAAAAGAAGATGCTTATTTTGCTTTAAAAGATGGATTTAAGGAGCTTTCACGAGAATCCGTGATGCTTGCAGTTTATAGTGTACTTTTGCCTGGTGAACCAATATCAATTGACAATGCTGAGAACGATTTAAGAACTGTATTTTTTTCAGAAAAAAGATATGATTTGGGTCATGTAGGAAGATATAAACTTTCTAAGAAGTTTGGTCTTGATGATCTTACAACATCAGTTCTTACTATGACAGATATAGTAAATACTATATCTCATCTTTTAAGAATATATGATGGGCATGATGTTCTTGATGATATAGATCATCTTGGAAATAGAAGAGTGCGTTCTGTTGGTGAGTTACTTACAAACATATATAAAGGTGCAATGTCAAGAGTAGAAAAAATTGCAAAGGACAGAATGTCTAATAAAGAAGTATTCAATTTGAAACCTCAAGAATTAATTAGTGTTAAGCCCGTTGTTTCTGCTGTTAAAGAATTTTTTGCAACCAGTCAGCTTTCTCAGTTTATGGATCAGGTTAATCCTTTAGCCGAACTTACGCATAAGAGACGTCTTAATGCATTGGGTCCTGGTGGACTCTCAAGGGATCGCGCAGGTTTTGAAGTAAGAGATGTACATTATACTCATTATGGTAGGATGTGTCCTATTGAAACTCCTGAAGGCCCAAATATTGGACTTATTGTTTCTTTGGCTACTTATTCAAAAGTGAATGATTATGGTTTCTTAGAAACTCCTTATAGGAAGGTGATTGATGGTAAGGTAACTGATGATATTGAATATTTGTCTGCTATTGATGAGGAAAAAAAATGTATTGCGCAAGCAAATGCTTCTGTTAGTTCTTATGGTAATTATACTGATGATTTGGTGTCTGTTAGGATTTCTGGTGATTATACTACAATGATGCCTAAAAATATCGATTACATGGATGTTTCGCCTAGACAATTAATATCTGTCTCTTCGGCGTTAATACCTTTTCTTGAACATAATGATGCAAATCGTGCTCTTATGGGTTCGAATATGCAACGTCAGGCAGTTCCTTTATTATTTCCACAGCCACCTATTGTTGGTACAGGTATGGAGAGGATAGTTGCAAAAGACTCTGGTGTTGTTATTAAAGCAAAAAGACCTGGTAGAGTTGTCTTAGCCACAAACAAAAAGATAGTTATTAAACCTGATAATGCAACTTCTGAACAAGATTTAGATGAATATGAACTTTATAAATATGAGAGGACAAACCAGGATACTTCTTTCAATCATTCAGTTTTGGTGAAGAATGGCCAAATTGTTAATAAGGATGAGATAATAGCAGATGGTCCTGCTACTAGATATGGAGAATTGGCGCTTGGTAATAATTTATTAGTTGGTTTTATTCCGTGGAATGGATTTAATTATGAGGATGCTATTTTAATTTCTGAGAGAATTGTAAAGGAAGATCTTTATACTTCAATTCACATTAAAGAATTTAGCATTGAAGTAAGAGAGACTAAGCTTGGACCTGAAAAAGTTACGGCTGATATTCCTAATGTTAGTGGAAAGATATTGAGTAAACTTGACGAAAATGGAATTGTAAGAATAGGGACTTATGTAAAACCAGGTGATATTTTAATTGGTAAAGTTACTCCAAAATCAGAAGGAGATATTACCCCTGAATTTAAACTTTTAACTTCTATATTTGGTGAGAAAGCAAAGGATGTTAAGAATAATTCATTAAAAGTTCCTCATGGTACTGAAGGAACTGTAATTGATGTTCAAAGAATTACTAAAGATGATGTTGGCAATCTTCCACCTGGTGTGGATGAAATATTAAAGGTTTATATTGCCAAAAAAAGAAAACTTAAAGAAGGTGATAAAATGGCAGGAAGACATGGAAATAAGGGTGTAGTTGCAAAGATTCTTCCTGTTGAAGATATGCCATATCTTGCAGATGGGACCCCTCTTGATATATGCTTGAATCCTTTGGGAGTGCCATCTCGTATGAATATTGGACAATTGATGGAATCTCAGCTTGGTCTTGCTGGTAAGTATCTTGGCGAATATTATGATGTTCCTGTTTTTGAGTCTGCTACAAATGAATGTATTCAAGAAAAGTTAAAAAAAGCTGGATTTAATGAGACGTCAAAGGCAGTCTTGTATGATGGATATACAGGTGAACCATTTGAAAATGAAGTTATGGTTGGAGTTATATATATGTTGAAACTTCATCATCTTGTTGATGATAAGATGCATGCAAGGTCTACAGGCCCTTATTCACTTGTATCTCAACAACCTCTTGGAGGAAAAGCTCAATTTGGTGGACAAAGACTTGGAGAGATGGAAGTTTGGGCTCTTGAAGCTTATGGAGCTGCGCATACTTTGCAAGAATTATTAACAGTAAAGTCAGATGATATGTCAGGAAGAGTTAAGATATATGAAAATATTGTTAAGGGCATTCCTACTAACGTATCTGGAATTCCTGAATCTTTCAATGTTTTGATGCAGGAACTAAGAGGTCTTGGTTTTGATTTATCTATTTATGATGATAATGGAAATCAAATTCCTTTAACAGAAAAGGAAGAGGAATTAATTAATAAGACTTAGGTTTTGAGGATTTTATGAAAGAGATAAAAGATTTTGAAAAGATAAGAATAAAAATAGCATCTCCTGACCAAATTAGAAGTTGGTCTTATGGAGAAGTTAAGAAGTCTGAAACTATTAATTATAGAACTTTAAGACCTGAGAAAGATGGTCTTTTTTGTGAGAGAATTTTTGGTACAACTAAAGAATGGGAATGCTATTGTGGAAAATTTAAGTCAATAAGATATAAGGGTATTATTTGTGATCGTTGTAATGTTGAAGTGACTCATTTTAAAGTGAGACGTGAGAGAATGGGACATATTGAACTATCAGCTCCTGTTGCTCATATTTGGTATTATAAATATATTCCTTCTAGAATTGGTCTTTTACTTGATATTACTGCTTCTAATTTAAATTCTATTCTTTATTATGAGAAATATATTGTAATTGAGCCAGGTGATACTGACCTTAAAAAAATGCAACTTTTAAATGAAGATGAGTATTCTGAAGCAAAAGAAAGATATGGGATGTCTTTTAGCGCTTCAATGGGTGCTGAGGCAATTAAAACTCTACTTGAAAATCTTGATCTTGATGAGCTTTCATCTAAGCTTAGGCTTCAAATGATTGATAAAGACGACAAAACAGATAAAAAACTTTTAAGACGTCTTGAAATTATTGAAAATTTTAAGATTTCTGGTAATAAACCAGAATGGATGATTATGGATGTTCTTCCTGTTATTCCGCCAGAAATTAGACCTATGGTGCAACTTGATGGTGGCAGATTTGCAACTTCTGATCTAAATGATCTCTACAGAAGGGTAATAAATAGAAATAATCGATTGAGAAAACTTTTACTTCTTAATGCTCCTGAGATTATTGTTAGAAATGAAAAAAGAATGCTTCAAGAATCAGTTGACTCTCTTTTTGATAATTCTCATAAGAGAAAAGTTGTTAAGGGCACATCTAATAGACCTCTTAAGTCTTTATCTGATGCGTTAAAAGGTAAACAAGGTAGATTTAGACAAAACCTTCTTGGAAAGAGAGTTGATTATTCTGGTCGTTCTGTTATTGTTGTTGGGCCTGAACTTAAGCTTCATCAGTGTGGTATTCCTGCAAAGATGGCTCTTGAGCTTTTTAAACCATTTGTGATTAGAAAATTAATTGAGAGTGAAGCCGTATTTAATATAAAAAGGGCTAAAAGTTTAATTGAACAAGAAGTAGATGAAGTATGGCAAATTTTGGATAATGTTATTAAAGAGCATCCTGTGCTTTTAAATAGGGCTCCAACCCTTCACAGATTGGGAATACAAGCTTTTGAGCCAGTTTTGGTTGAAGGCAAGGCTATTAAATTGCATCCTCTTGTTTGTCATGCATATAATGCCGATTTTGATGGTGACCAAATGGCTGTTCATGTTCCTTTAACTCCTGCGGCACAGGCTGAGAGTTGGGCTTTGATGTTGTCAACTAATAATTTGTTAAATCCTGCAAATGGACATCCTATAGTATTTCCATCTCAAGATATTGTTTTAGGTCTTTATTACTTAACTATGGAGAGAAAAAATGTTATGGGAGAAGGACGTAAGTTTTCTAACTTTAATCATGTTCTTCTTGCAATTAATAATAAGAGCTTAGATTATAATGCACGAATTTATGTAAAAGTTGGTGAGGAATATATAAAGACTACGGCAGGACGTGTTGTATTTAGTGAAGCTTTGCCAGGAAAAATTTCATTTGTAAATAAAACTCTTAGTGATTATGAATTGCAAACTTTAATTTCTGAGGTTTATGTTATTTATGGGTCTTCTATTGTAATTGAAATGTTAGATATTATTAAAGAGCTTGGATTTAAATATGCTACTAAATTTGGATGTACAATAAGTATGAGTGATATTATTGTTCCTCAAGAGAAAAAAGTGTATGTAGAGAAGGCTAATAGGGAGATTGCGAAAATTCAGAATGATTATACCAAAGGTGTTATTACTGGAGAAGAGAGATATAATAACGTTGTTTCTGTTTGGTCAAAGACAAATGAAGAGCTTACTAATAAAATGATGGAGATCCTTAAAAAGGATAGAGATGGCTTTAATGTGATTTATATGATGGCTGATTCTGGTGCTCGTGGAAGTAGAAATCAGATACGGCAGCTTGCTGGAATGCGAGGATTAATGGCTAAAACATCGGGTGATATTATTGAACTTCCAATTATCTCTAACTTTAAAGAAGGACTGTCTGTTATTGAATTCTTTATATCTACAAATGGTGCAAGAAAGGGACTTGCAGATACTGCTCTTAAGACAGCAGATGCTGGGTATTTAACGCGAAGATTGGTAGATATTGCACAAGACGTTGTTGTTAGAATAGAAGATTGCGGTACTATTAATGGTATAAAAGTCGAAGCTTTAAAAAATGGTGAGGAAATAATTGAACCTTTACGAGAAAAAGCTGTTGGAAGTTATTCAATTGAACGGATAAAAAGTCCTATTACTGGAGAGATTATTTTAGATGTAAATGAAGAAATTACAGAAGACAAGATAAAATTGTTAGAAACAGTTGGTATTGATAAACTTGTTATTAGATCTGTTTTAACTTGTGAGGCTGAGCATGGAGTTTGCCAAAAGTGTTATGGGCGGGATTTCTCAAACAATAAACCCGTTAGCATTGGAGAAGCTGTTGGAATAATAGCAGCACAGTCAATAGGTCAGCCAGGAACACAGCTTACGATGAGAACTTTCCATATTGGAGGAGTTGCACAAGCTGGTAGTGAAGATGATAAGATTGCTCTTAAGAATGCTTTTATTCTAAATGGACTTGAAGGTTTTAATGTTCAAGTTGATGGAGGGTTGCTTTTTACAAGGAAGGGAGTCTTAAGGGTAATAAATGTGATTTATGAGGAGAGTATTAAAAAAATTAAGAAACTTAAGGTTTCAGATTCTCAAAAAGTAATTAAGGGAATGTCTTTATTTATTGATAAAAGTGGAGTTGAGGTATTATCATCTCATATTGGTTACATTAAGATTAAAGATAATAAGTTGATGATTGTTTCTGAAGAACAAGAGATTTCACTAAAGGTTGGTACAAGACTTGAAATAAATGTTGGAGATTATGTTGAGGCTGGACGTGTAATTGGAACATTTGATCCGTTTGCAGAACCAATTATTGCTGAGGTTAAAGGAAAAATTAAATTTAAAGATATTATTTTAGGAACAACTCTTAAAGAAGAGATTAATCTTGAAACAGGCAATATTGAAAAGAGAATTACAGATCAAGTTTTTGAATCTCTTGATCCTAGAATTTTGATTATTAATGATAGAGGTGTTGAAATTGCATCTTATGTATTACCTGGAGATGCTTACCTTCAAGTTGAAGATGGACAAGATATTGATATAGGAGATATCATTGCAAAGCTTTCTAAAGGATCTGAGAAAACACAAGATATTACAGGTGGTCTTCCTAGAGTTAATGATTTATTTGAAACAAGAATTCCTAAAAACTTAACTGAAATGGCTAAAGTGAGTGGAGTTGTTCAATTTAAGGCAATTCAAAAAGGTAAAAGACTTATTAATGTTATAGATGAATATGGAGTTGAACATAAGCATTATATTCCTGCTGGAAAACATCTCTTGGTGAGAGATGGGGATGTTGTTAGGGCTGGAGATATGCTTTGTGATGGAAGGATTAATCCTCATGATGTTCTTGAAATTCTTGGTGGCATTAGTTTGCAAGAATTTTTATTAGCAGAAATTCAAGATGTTTATCGAAAGCAAGGTGTAAGTATTAATGATAAACATATTGGTGTTATTATTAAGCAGATGATGAAAAAAGTTAAAATTGTTTCTGTGGGTGATACTAATTTTGTTTATAATCAAAAGGTCGATAAGCATGCTTTTTATGAACAAAATAAAAGGGTTATTGAGCAAGGTGGTGAACCTGCAGTAGCTAGTCCAATTCTTATTGGTATAACTAAAGCATCTCTTAATATTGATTCATTTATTTCAGCTGCTTCTTTCCAAGAAACAACTAAAGTCTTAACAGATGCGTCAATTGCTGGTAGTATTGATGATCTAAGAGGTCTTAAGGAAAATGTTGTTATTGGTCATTTAATTCCTACAGGAACGGGAATGAATTTATATAAAAGGGTCAAGGTGAGAGAAAATTCAAATTCAGAAGTCTAGCTTGAAAATAAATTTTATATTTGATACCATTTACTGGTAAAATCAGGAAAAAGGGAGCATAGATGCCTACAATTAATCAACTAATTAGGAAGCCAAGAAAAAGTCAAAAAGAAAAGACAGCATCTCCTGCGCTTCAAAATTGTCCTCAAAAGAGAGGAATTTGTACTCGTGTAATGACAGTTACGCCTAAGAAACCTAATTCAGCTTTAAGAAAAGTAGCTCGTGTTAGACTTTCAAATGGATTTGAGGTAACAGCTTATATTCCGGGAATTGGTCATAATTTGCAGGAGCATTCAGTTGTTCTAATTAGGGGTGGACGAGTTAAAGATTTGCCGGGTGTTAGATATCATATCATTAGAGGGGCTAAAGATACTCTTGGTGTTAATAATAGAAAGCAAGGTCGTTCTAAGTATGGAACTAAGAGACCAAAGGCTTAAGAGGTGTAAATTGTATGTCAAGAAAGAGTAAAAAAATTAAGAAAAAGGTCTTTAAAGATTCGAAGTATGATTCTCAGGTAATTGCTAAATTTGTAAATAGAATGATGTATGATGGAAAAAAGTTTATTAGTGAATCTATAGTTTACAATTCAATTGATATGCTTGCAGAAAAACTTGAAGAGGTTGATAAGGTTGCTGCTTTCAATAAGGCTTTAGATAATGTTAAACCATTGGTAGAGGTTCGCAGTAGGAGAGTTGGTGGTGCTACTTATCAAGTTCCAGTTGAAGTTAGAGAGGAGAGACGTGAGGCTTTGGCAATGAAATGGATTATATCAGCTGCCAGAAAAGCTAGTGGAAAGTCAATGAAAGAAAAATTAGCAAATGAGCTTGTTAATTCTTATAATTCAACAGGTGCGGCTTTCAAAAAGAGAGAAGATACTCATAGAATGGCAGAAGCAAACAGAGCTTTCACACATTATAGATGGTAATATAGTAATAGGTTTAATTTTTATATATTTTGATGTTGTGGATTGATTTTAGCTTAAGTAGAGTTGGGTGGAGGTTTGTATATGAGATGGTTAATAAAGGTTGTTTTGCTTTTCTTGCTCTTAAGTTGTTCAGATTCACAAGATAAAGTTTCGTTTTCTAATACTGTTTCTGTCATTGTTGATGGTACTTTTGATGATAGAGGATTTAATGAAAATTCTTTCAAGGCAATGACTCAGATTAAAGAAGAATTTAAAGTGAATATAATTCAAAAAGAATCTAAAGCTTCTAATTATTTGTCTGATATTGGAGGCTTAGAAGAGAGTGGTTCTGATTTGATCTGGGGAGTTGGTTTTAAATTTTCAGATGTATTTTTACGTAAATCTCTTGAAAATGTTAATGTAAATTATGGCATTATTGAAGGTTCTTACTTGGAAGATATCAAATTGCCACAAAATTTAGTAAATATAAATTTTAGATCGGAGGAAGGAGCATTTTTGGTTGGGTATCTTGCAGCAAAGATATCTAAGACAGGTAAAATTGGATTTTTAGGTGGAATAGAGGGTGTTATTCTTAATGCATTTAGGTATGGATATGAAGCTGGTGCTAAGTATGCAAATAAAGATATTGAAGTAAGTTTTCAATATGTAGGAACATTTTCTGATATCTCTCTTGGACGTTCAATTGCAAGTAAAATGTATTCATCTGGAGTTGATATTATATTTGCAGCAGCAGGTCTTTCAGGACTTGGTGCTATTGAGGTTTCAAAGGAACTTGGAGATGGACATTATATTATTGGTGTTGACCAAAATCAGTCTTATCTTGCTCCTAGTAATGTGCTTGTGTCTTACGTTAAGTGCATTGATATAGTTATTTTCGATTTGACAAAATCTTATTTAAAGTTTGATAATTGGCGTGGAGGTAATTTGGAGTTTGGACTTAAAGATGGAGCACTTGATTTGATTTTTAATGAAACAATAAATTTAGATTTAATTAGGAATCCAGATTTTCTCTTAGAGATTAAAGAAAAAATAATTAATAATGAGATTACAGTTCCCAAAGATGAAAAATCTTATAATTATTTTATTAGTGATCATCTACATAAAAGATGATATGAAATTAGAGGTTTTACTTTATGAATAAATTTATGGTATTAATTTGTGTGATATTAATTTTCTTAGGATGCAGTAAAAAGACATCTATTTTGGGAACTTCAGGAAAGGCGTTAATTTCTTTGATAGTTGATGGTACTTTTGATGATAAATCATTTGGTGAGGATGCTTGGAGAGGTGCTAAGGTTTTAGAAGATGAATTTGAAGTTGAAATTGTTGGAAGAGCTTCAACAAGTAGTGCTTATGTTGGTGATTTAGAGAGCCTTAAAGATAGAGGCTCTGACATTATTTGGGGAGTTGGTTTTAGACTGCAAGAGTCTATTGAACATGCTGCTTTATTGAATAGGGATATTATTTATGGAGCTGTTGATGTTATTTATGAAGATGATACTAGTATTCCTGATAATTTGCTTGGTCTTTCCTTTAAAGTTGAAGAGGCTTCATTTTTAGCTGGGTATCTTGCGGCTAAAATATCTAAGACAGGTAAAATTGGATTTTTAGGTGGAATGGATGGTATGGTAATTAATGCATTTAGGTATGGATATGAAGCTGGTGCTAAATATGCAAATAAAGATGTTGGGTTAACTTCTCAATATTTAGGATCTTTTGTAGATTTGTCTTTAGCAAGGACTATTGCTTTAAAGATGTACAAAGATGATGTTGATATCATATTTGTGTCAGCAGGGCTTGCAGGACTTGGTGCTATTGAGGTTTCAAAAGAACTTGGAGATGGGCATTATATTATTGGCGTTGATCAAGATCAGTCTTATCTTGCTCCTGATAATGTATTGACATCAGTTATTAAGAATGTTGGAAATGCTATTTATGAGATAACAAAGGATTATTTAAATACTAAGAGTTTTAATGGTGGTAAGTTACTAAAATTGGGTCTTAAAGATAAAGCTGTTAGTATTGTTAAAAATGGTTTTAAAATTACAGATGAGCTTAAATCTGAAATTCAAATTATAGAAAATAAGATAGTTAATAGTGATATTATAGTTC
>NZ_LN609267.1:397010-399422 GCF_000825665.2 Borrelia crocidurae | reverse complement strand
CATGTTAATATATCGACTATTTTTATCTTCTGAATAAATTTTGTATTTATAAATTTTTGTTTTAAAATTAAAAAATTGTTTACTTAAAAGTTATTTTGTATAAGGAGAGGGTAAGTTATGTCTAAAAATTTATCTTTCATTTTACTTTTTGTTTTAATGTTCATATCTTGCTTTTTTTCAAAAAAGAATTTTGCTAAAAGTGTTGATGATCAGATTGTTATTGGACTTGTGGCTCCGGGTAGTTTTGATGATGAGGGTTATTTTCAAAGTTTTCTTGATGGTGTTATTGATATAAAAAATGAATTTGGAACTGAGGTTATTCCAAAAGTTATAACACCTTATCCTTCTGAAGAAAAAATGTTGATGACTGCTAGTGAATTGCTGTCGGAAGATGTTTGTGCATTACAAGAAAAGGGGGCTAATTTGGTTTGGTTTATTGGTGCTTCTTTTTCAGATTCTGTGATAAGATTTGCTCATGAGAATTTAAATGTTTTGTATGGAATTATCGATCCTTTGCATTATGAAAATGTTTTAATTCCCCAAAATTTTGTAGCTATTAATTTTAGATCAGAGGAGGGTTCATTTTTAGCTGGATATTTAGCTTCTAAGATGAGTAAAAGTAATAGAATTGGATTTGTAACAGGTGTTAATATGGATTATGTTGAGAGATTTGTGATTGGATTTAGAGCAGGAGCATTTTATGCAAATCCTACAACAAGAGTAATTGTAAAGAGAATGTTGGATGAAGTTGATAAAGTTGCTGGCAAATTGTTTGCTGAACATATGTATGTTGAGGATGGTGTTGACATTATTTTTCCTGTCATGGGGCCTGCTTCACTTGGTATGTTTAAAGCTGCCAAAGAACTTGGAGTTGGACATTATATTATTGGAGTTAATAAGGATCAATCATATCTTGCACCCGGTCATGTTATTACTTCTGTAATAAAGGATGTTGGGCAAGCAATACACGATTATTCAGCAAATTTGATAAAAAATCATAAATTTGCTGGTGGTAAAGTTTTTGATTTAGGACTTGAAGACAATGTTATAAATATTGTTAAAGATCCTGATATTATTGATAGTGGGCTTATTGATGTTCTTATAGAAATTCAAACTAAGATAATTAAAAAGGAATTAATTGTTCCTTCTACTGAACATGAATTTGATTTATTTAAGGCAAGGTTATAGACTTTAATTATATTGGGGATTGTATTGGCTTAACTTAGCTTAAAGAGGAGATATATGTGATTAATTTATTGTTAGTGTTATGTTTGTTGTATTTTTCGTGTTTTACTTCTGAAGTTGATGGTGAGCCTGTTAAAGTTGGTGTTTTAGTAGATGGATTTTTTGATGATGAGTCTTTTAATAAAAGTGCTTTGAATGGTATTAAAAAGGTGGAGAAAGAATTTGGATTAGAAGTAGCTATAAAGGAATCTAGTCCAAATTCTTATTTGTCTGATTTAAATTCATTGAAAGCAGATGGTTCTAATTTTATATGGTTGATTGGGTATAGGTTTAGTGATGTGGCTCTTAAAATTGCTTTGGAAAATCCAGAAATTAAATATGTAGTTGTTGATTTTATATATGATTCTGATTTAAGCATTCCTAAAAATTTATCAGCCATAACTTTTAGAGTAGAGGAAGTAGCATTTTTAGTAGGTTATATTGCTGCTAGTATTTCTAAAACAGGTAAGATTGGGTTTTTAGGCGGGATGGATGATGACTTTATCAACATATTTAGGTATGGATATGAAGCTGGTGCTATTTATGCTAATCAAAATATTAATATTGATAATAAGTATGTTGGAAGTTTTGTTAATTCCGAGAGTGGAGAGATATTGGCAAACGAGATGTATGTGGATGGTATAGATATTATTTATCATGCTTCAGGTTTATCTGGGCTTGGAGTTATTGAGGCTGCAAAAAAATTGGGGGCTGGACATTATGTTATTGGGGTTGACCAAGATCAATCTTATCTGTTACCCGAACATATTATTACATCTTCAGTTAAAGATATTGGAAGAATATTAAGTCTTGTTATTTCTAATTATTTGAAAACAAGAGCTTTTGAAGGAGGTCAATTATTAAATTATGGGTTAAAAGAGGGTTTGCTATTTTTTGTTAAAAATCCTAAAAAAATTTCTTTTAGCCTTGAAAAGGAATTAGATGATATTTATTCAAAGATAATTAATGGTAAAATTATTGTTCCAAATAATAAGGATGCTTATAATAGGTTTCTTAGAATATTTTTTTAATCAGTATTAATTTTTATTAATGATTAAAGAATTTATTTACATATTATTTGTATAATTCATTTAATTTTGATACGTATTTTAATGATTAATTTTTTTATCTTAGGTGTATCAATTTGTTTTTTTGCAATTATAATTTAACTTATAACTTGTTTTAATT
>NZ_LN609267.1:389663-396979 GCF_000825665.2 Borrelia crocidurae | reverse complement strand
GTATCTTACCGTTATAATTTTATTTATCTCATTTTATTATTTAGTCATATCATAATAAATAGGAGTCGATTGATGTATGTTTTTCAGAGGTTTGAGCATTGAATAAGAATGTGTTTCCCAAAATTTATTATTATGATCAAGATTTTATTGATATTTATAATAAGAGTCTCTCTTGGATCCGAGATAAGATTATTTTTTCCCAATCTTTAGAGAAAGGTAAAAAGGATAAGAATTATTATTCTGAAAATGTTGAATTTATAGATCAATTGCAAGCTTGTCTTTCAAGCTTTTTTCTTGTTTACAGTAATGGAGAGTATTCTCCTACATCTACTATTGATAAATTTTATGAACTTCAAGAATCATCTGGTGCAATTAGATCACGTTATGATCACAATAATAATATTATTCACTTAGAAGGAAATGATGATGGTATTGGATTACCAATTTTTGCTTGGGTTGAATATAATTTGTATCATAAAACAGGCAATAAAAAGCGTATTTGTGATGTTTTACCAGTGCTTGATAAGTATTATAAATGGATAGAAAAAAAGTTTTTAAAATCAAATGGTCTTTATTCGATTGATATGAATAAGATTTTTTATAAAAATTCTCCTAGAAAGAATGTCCATTATCCTATAGATTTTAATTCATTTCAGGTGCATAGTGCATATTGTATTGCCAAGTTAGCAGATATATTAAATGATAAAAATTTATCCTTAGAATATAAGAAAAGATTTTTTTCTCTTAAGGCTAAGATTAATTCGTTGATGTGGGATGAAGTAGATGGTTTTTATTATGATCTTGATGTTAATGAAAAAATTATTAAACTTAAGACTATAGTAGGGTTTTTGCCTCTTTTATCTGAAATTCCGAGTGAAGATAGAATTGAGAGAATGGTTTTATATTTAAAGAGTCATGAACACTTTGGCACACCAAATCCTTTTCCTACTCTTTCAGCTAATGATCCTAATTTTAATTTGGATGGAAATGGATATTATGGTTCTGTTTATACCTATATGAATTTTTTTGTCATTAAAGGACTTGAATATTGTAGACGTGCAAATATAGCAAGAGAATTTACTATAAGACATCTGTATTATATTTTAGATACTTTATTGCCAGATGGTAAAATTAAAGGACATATTTGGGAAGCTTATAAGCCAATGAAAGAGGGTCCAGCATATTTGGATATTACAAAGAAAACTCTTCCAGAAAAGGATGTTATTTGTTATCTTGCACTCTTTAGTATTAGCCTTATGATAGAGAATATTATTGGACTTACAATTAGTTTACCAGATAAGACAGTTTATTGGAATATTCCTGCTCTTGAGATTATGGGAATAGAGAGTTTATCACTTAAGAAAAATCAAACCACAATTATATGTAATAAGGGAAAGAGAGGATGGGAGATTAAGATGGAATCTGAAAAGCTTTACTACTTTACAATAAACATATTAAATAAAAAAGAAAAGACCTTGCCTATACCTTCAGGTAGATGTTCTATGCTTTTAGATAAGCTTTAATTAATAAGGGTTAGCTAAACATTTATTTTAAATTAAAATCTTGGAGATATTGATATGATAGATGTTGTATTTTTAAAAACCTTGCTTAAAGAAAAAAAATATTCTGATATAAAGGAAGAGCTTTTAAAATACGATGCTTTTGATATTAGTGAAGCTTTAAAGAAGCTTAATGGTTCTGATTTGATTTTGATTTATAGGTTTCTTCCCAAAAAGGTTGCTGTTGAAGCATTTTCTAACTTTGATCAAGTTACAAAAAATAAATTGGCCAATTCTTTTACAAATAAAGAAATAAGAGAGATGGTAGATGAGTTAAATCTTGATGATGTTATTGATCTCTTAGAAGAAGTTCCTGCAAATGTTGTGCAAAGGTTTTTAGCAAGTTCTACTGAAGAGAATAGGGAGATAATTAATAAATTTTTGTCTTACAGTGATGATTCTGCTGGTTCAATTGTAACAATAGAATATATTGAGCTTAAAGAATATTTTCATGTCAGAGAAGCTCTTGATTATATTAGAAAGGTTGCAAAAACCAAAGAAGATATTTATACCTACTATATTACAGATGAAGAGAAACGATTAAAAGGTGTTGTTAAGATTGAAGATTTAATGTTGTCTAGTGATGATGTTGTCATTTCTACTATCATGAAAAATAGTGGATTTTATATTGTAAAAGTTGGTGATGGAAAAGAAGATGTTGCTTTGCTTTTCCAAAATCATGATATTTCAAGTGTTCCTGTTGTTGATAATGAGGGACGGATGATAGGAGTCATTATTATTGATGATATCCTTGAAGTAATTCAGAATTTAAATACCGAAGATTTTCAGATAATGGCTGCGGTTACGCCTTTGGGTAAATCTTATCTTGATACTTCTATTTTTGATATGACAAAAAATAGAATAATTTGGCTTTTGGTTCTTATGATATCTTCTACTCTAACTGCCACTATAATTACTAATTATCAAAATTTAGTTTTATCTTTAGTGATTCTAACCAGTTTTATTCCACTCTTAATGGATACTGCTGGTAATGCTGGCTCTCAGGCATCTGCATTAATTATTCGTGAACTTGCTCTTGGAACTCTTAAGGTAAAAGATTTTTTTAGAGTGTTATTTAAGGAAATATGTGTAAGTATTTTAGTTGGTTTAATTTTGGCTAGTGTTAATTTTTTACGAATTGTATTTTTTGTAATTCCTGCACATGATGAAAAATTTAAAATAGCTTTTGTTGTTTCTGCGTGTTTGATGATAGGGTTGATGGTAGCAAAAATATTGGGAGGTCTTTTGCCTATTATGGCTAAGCTTGTAAAGATAGATCCGGCTTTGATGGCTGGACCTTTAATTACTACTATTGCTGATGTTGTGACCTTAATCGCTTATTTTAATATAGCAAAATTAGTATTGTCAAATTATTTTTAATAGGTATGCTTTATAAGCATTAAGATAGAGTTGATTTGGAGGAAATTTTGAGTGATTGTATTTTTTGTAAGATAGTTAAAAATGAAATTTCATGTTATAAGGTTTATGAGGATAATTTAATACTTGCTTTTCTTGATATTAATCCTTTAAATATTGGCCATACTCTTGTTATTCCCAAACAACATAGTAATGATATTTTAGATGTGAATGATGAACTTGATGGACAACTATTGGGAGTGTGTAAAAAAGTAGCTTTATCTTTAAAAAAATTGAACTTTAATATTTGTCAGGGAGTTAATATTTATAGTGCTATTGGTTCTGAGGCAGGACAAGTTATTTTTCACACTCATTTTCATGTTATTCCACGATTTCAAGGTGATAATTTAGGTTTTAAGAGAAATGGTAGTATTGAACTTTCAGGAGATGAATATTTAGACTTATCTAAAAAAATAAGTAAAAATATTTGAAATTTTTATCAAAATTGATGATTGAAGTAGCATTTTAACTAATAATTGGTGTTAAATTTTATTGTATATTGTGTTTATTTATATATGATATGGCGTTGTTACTATCATATTTATATATTTAAGGTATATTAAGGGTAAATTAAGTTTTCCTTTTTTATATTTTCTAATGTTTCTAGATACTTACTAGATTCATATTTTGCCATATTGAGATTATGATCTTGGTAATTACCACATTCTTTTTCAGTTGCACCTATAACATTTCCTTGAAAATTGGTGATTTCATTAAAAAGCCAAGATATTAAATCAATTAGATCCTTGCTTTCATAATTACCAAAAAGTATTAGGTAAAAACCTGTTCTACAGCCCATTGGTCCAAAATATATTATCTTATCTCCCCAAACTTTATTGTTTCTAAGTAGTGTTGCTCCTATATGTTCAATTGTATGAATTTCTGCATTGTTAATTACAGGTTCTTTGTTGGGGGTCTTCATTCTAATATCTACAGTAGTTAGTGTTAAATTGTCAAATGTATCTTTCCTTGAGATATATATGCCAGGTTGTAATTTTGTGTGGTCAATTGTAAAACTTGATATTTTATTCATATTTGAAACTCCTTTTTGATTGTGTCTACGAAATCTAATTTTTCCCATTCTAATTCGTTTTTCCCAAAATGTCCGTATGTACATGTTTGAGAATATATGGGCTCTCTTAATTTTAGTTTTTTAATTATTCCATTAGGAGTGAGATCAAAGTTATTTATTATAAAATTTAATATTTTTTTTTCATATTCATTAATCATTAATTCCTGTAGTTATCTTAATAGATATTGGTTTGGGAATGCCAATAGCATAAGCAATTTGCATTTCAAATTCTCGAGAGATGCCCGCTGCTACCATATTTTTAGAAATGTATCGTGCCATATAAGCTGCTGATCTGTCAACTTTGGTAGCATCTTTGCCACTATAAGCTCCACCACCATGTCTTGCAAATCCTCCATAGCTGTCAGCAATAATTTTTCTTCCTGTAAGACCGGTATCACCAGTAGGTCCACCTATTACAAAATTTCCAGAAGGGTTAATGTAATATTCTATATTATTGTCGAACATTGATCTGCTATTTAAAACGGGTTTTATAATTTTTTCGATGATTGTTTGTTTTAAAAAGGAATAAGGGATATCAGGATCATGTTGATGGGATAAGACAATATTGCTGACTTTAATTGGATTTTTATAAGAATCATATTCAATGGTTACTTGGGATTTAGCATCGGGACGCAACCACTTAATTTCACCTGATTTTCTAAGTTTACTAGCTTCTTTTAAAATTAAATTAGATAATTCGTATGCTATGGGTAAGAAATTTTTAGTTTCATTACATGCATAACCAAAAATTATTCCTTGATCCCCTGCTCCTATATCTTTTGTATCTTTTTTTTCAACTGCATTTGTAATGTCTATTGATTGAGAACCAATAGCATCAATTATTGTTGCTGATTTATAATCAAGTCCATATTCTATATTTGTGTATCCAATATTTTTTATTGTTTGTTTTGCAGTTTCTTTGATATCTATATCTTTTTTTGCTTTACTGTTTATTTCTCCTGCTATTACTATTAAATTTTGTGAGACTAAAGTTTCACATGCTACTTTTGCCATTTTGTCTTTTTTAAGTATTTCATCAAGTATGGCATCAGAAATTTGATCCGCAATTTTATCAGGATGTCCTTCAGATACGGACTCAGATGTTGCTGTTAAATTATTGTTATTCATATTATCACCTTACGTATTATATAGACTTAATTAGTTCTCTTACCATTTTGGCTGAATTTTTTGATGCATCTTGTAAAAATTTATTAAAATCTATGTGATTATTTTTGTTGTTTGGGAAGTCAGATATTGAACGAGTGACTATAAACGGTATGTTGAATGTGTATGCTACTTGTGCAATTGCTGCACTTTCCATTTCTACAGCCAAAGCATCTTTAAAATCATTTTTGATTTTTTCTATCTGTTTTTCATCTTCAATAAATTGATCACCTGTAAGTATTAGACCAATATGAACATTAACATTTTGAAATTTGTCTTTGATAATACTAATGACTTTGTTTAGTAAAGTTTTATCTGATTCGAATTTTTGTGGAAATCCTGGCACTTGTCCTATTTGATAGTCAAATTGCGTTAAGTTGAAATCGTGAAATGCTGTTTGTGATGATATTATGATGTCTGATATTTTAATGTTTGAAGATTCTTGAAGTCCTCCAGCAGTTCCTGAGTTGATTATATGGGTAATTTTATATTTTGCTATAATATAACTATTCCACATGGCTGCATTTACTTTTCCAATGCCAGTGGTTAAAGATATTACTTTATGTCCCTCAATTTCTCCTTTATAAATTTTTTTTTCACCTAGGTAATTGTCTATTTTGATTTCTTCTTTGTTTTCAATAATTTGATGTATTTCTCTTGCTTCTTCATCCATTGCAGATGTTATTAAAATCATGTTTTGCTCCTTTTTATATTTCTTTTAAACCATATTTTTTTAAAATAAGGTTTATCTCATCTTGTCTTAGTATTTTTTTGATACCTGTTTCTGTTTTGGGTATGGATTTAATGTAACCTTGATTGTCATTAGGATGTATAACTTTGCCATCTTTTATTATGTACTTTATATACGGAACATTAATATTTATTTCGTTGATTTTTATTATTTTAGCAATTGAATTATCATTAAGTTCAACTATAAAGTCTAGGGGACATTGAGATAGAACTTTAATTATTAGTTTTAAAACTCTTTTGTCAAATTTTTTATCAGCATCCTGTATTAATTCGATAAGAGATGCTCCCGAACTTGAGGCTCCTTTATATATCTTATCTAAAAGAATTGCACTATATGCACTAGCAGCACCTATTATATTAGCCTCAATGTTAATTTGTTCACTTTTAAGTTTGTTTGGGTATCCTGATCCATCTAAATTTTCTTTATGTGTAAGTATTGCTAGACAAATAGATCGTGAAAAATTAGTGGTTGATATTATTTTGTGTCCAAGTACAGGATATTTTTTGATTATTTCAAATTCTTTGTCGGTTAATTTTTCTTTTTTTTCACTTATGCTTAAAGGTATAAATAAAAAACCTATTTTATGAAGAAGAGCTGTTGTGCAAAGTTCAACAGTTTTATGATTATTTAAATTCATTTCATTGCCAAGAGCTACAGTTAATATTGAGGTATTTATTGAGTGAACAACATGATAATCAGATAAGAGTTTAGGTATTTTTATATATTTGATGAATGTTTGTTGATTTTTTTTATAAAATTCCATTACTTTTTTTACAATGGGAATGACATCTTGGTAATAAATTTTTTTGTTTTTTTTGCAGGTTTCGTATATTTCTTCTAAATTGCTTATTAGTATGTGATAATTTGCAATAGATTCTTCATCATACTCTTCATTAATGTTAATATATTTTTTTGTTTCTCGTATTAATGATTCATTAAAGAAATTTCTTTCTATTTGTATTGCGTTTTTAAGCCCCCATTTTTCAATGAGCTCGGTGTTTATAGGTTGTAATAGTGAATCTTTGGGCCATATTAAGAAATCTTTTTCTATTACATATGAGAAATTTTTTATTTCTTTTGCTAAATTATCAAAGCTTTGCATTTGTCTCCTTAAGCTTTAAGCTTAATAATAAACATGTAACAATGGATTGTTTATTAATTTTCTTATCTATTTAGTATAATGATACTATATGTGCACTTAATTTTAAAATAGAACTTTATTATATGTGTTTTTTTGATGGTTAACAGTATACTTTTTATTTTTTAATATTTTGTTTTTTTGTTTTTTTTTTTTTTTTGTTTTTTTTTTACAAATGTTCGGCATTTGGTTTTCCTTTACGTTTCGTGGGCTCGG
>NZ_LN609267.1:377751-389635 GCF_000825665.2 Borrelia crocidurae | reverse complement strand
TATTTTGATAGTTTATTACACCTTTTATATTCTAAATTTTTATATTCAAGATTATATTTTATATTAAATGGTATAGAGAATACTTATACTTTTTTAAGACTTAAAATGATTCGCAAAACACTTAAGAGTGTATTTGATATTTCTGTGCTTTTAAAAATAACTTTAATCAAACAAGATAAAAAAGCATTTGATGATATTTATCTTTATTTAAAAGATACTAAAATGAGTAATAAGACAATAATAGAGCTTTATGCTATATGTGTTAGTTTTAGAGAACAAGAAAAAGCTTGTAGTTTGATTATGAATCATGTAGAGAATCGTAATAAATGGGTAAGGTATTGTGTATCATTACATGCAATTTTTGATGAAGATTATGAAAAATTGCATAATGAGATAAATTTTTTAAAAAAATCCTTTTTAAAAGGAGATCTTATTTTTACAATTTATTTTTATTATCTTTTAAAAAAATCAAAACTAGAACGTCATTTGGTTGAAGAGAAACGACTTGAAATTAGGAATAAGTATTTAAAACGTAAAGATAGACTTAATATTAAACATACAAAATTACTTGGTTCAAATTTATTTTTTGTAGTGTTTTATTATATTTATGATATTTCAAAAAAGGATATTTTTTATTAAAAGAGGTTGTGTTTTGAATATAAGAGTTAGATATGCTCCTTCTCCAACTGGTTTGCAGCATATTGGAGGAATTAGGACAGCTTTATTTAATTATTTTTTTGCCAAATCCTTTAATGGAAAATTTTTACTTAGAATTGAAGATACAGATCAGACTAGATATTATAAGGAAGCAGAAGAAGATTTGTATCAAAGTTTAGCATGGCTTGGTATTGATTTTGATGAAGGGCCTACTTGTGGAGGTTCTTATTCTCCTTATATTCAATCACAAAGAACAGAGATATATCGAAAATATGCTAAAGAGTTGATTGAATCGGGAAATGCTTATTATTGTTACTGTTCACCTGATAGATTAGAGAGAATTAGAAAAATTCAAACTATTAACAAGATGGCACCAGGTTATGATAGACATTGCAGGCACTTGAACAAAGATGAAATTAAAGATGCTTTAAGTTTAGGCATTAGTCCTGTTATTAGATTTAAAATTCCTTTTGATGGTGAAACTTCTTTTAATGATATTTTGCTTGGCAAAATTACATGGGCCAATAAGGATATTAGTCCTGATCCTGTAGTTTTGAAATCTGATGGCTTTCCAACATATCATCTTGCAAATGTTGTTGATGATCATTTAATGGAAATTTCACATGTATTAAGAGCCCAGGAATGGATTTCTTCAGGCCCTTTGCATGTGCTTCTTTATAATGCTTTTGGATGGAATCCTCCTATTTATTGTCATCTTCCAATGGTAATGGGAAGTGATGGACAAAAATTAAGTAAGAGGCATGGTGCTACAGCTTTAAAGCAATTTATTGATGATGGATATCTTCCTGAGGCTATTATTAATTATGTTACTTTGCTTGGTTGGTCTTATGATGGCAAGAGTGAGTTTTTTACCAAAAATGAACTTCAAAAATTATTTTCTATTGATAAAATCAGTAAATCACCAGCTGTTTTTGATTATAACAAATTAGATTTTTTTAATAGTCATTACATTAGGACAAAAGAAGATCATGAATTAGCCGAACTCTTATTGCCTTTCTTGCAAAAGGCAGGTTATATTAAAAAGGATAGTAATTCTTGTGACAAAGAAAAATTATTGCTTTTGGTCCCGTTAATAAAGCCAAGGATTAGAAAACTTGGTGATGCTGTTGGCATGCTTAGGTTTTTTTATACAAATATTTCAACTTGGAATTTAAATGAATTTTTGGGGAAGAAAAAAACAGTAAGAGATATCTATTTATTGTTAGAAAAAATTAAACCAGTATTAGAAGGTTTTGAAACAAGGATATTGTCCGAAAATGAACAAATTTTTTATAATTTTGCTAAGGAAAATAATCTAAAAATAGGAGAGGTTTTGCTTCCAATTAGGATTGCAGTTCTTGGAAGTAAGGTATCACCACCTCTTTTTGATTCTTTGCAATTACTTGGTAAAGTTAAGGTCTTTGATAGAATAAATAAAGCACAGGATTTTTTAAAAAAGTATGAATTATAGATTAAATTTTTAGGATGTTTGATATGGCTAAAATAGAAGATATTATTTCACTTGCTAAGAGGCGAGGTTTTGTATTTCAATCCTCAGAAGTTTATGGGGGTTTGTCGGGTGTATGGGATTATGGGCCTTTAGGTGTTGAGATTAAGAAGAATATACAGGAAGAGTGGTGGAAAAGTATGGTTTACTTTCATGAAAATGTTGTGGGATTAGATAGTGCTATTTTGATGAGGCCTGAAGTTTGGAAAGCTTCTGGACATGTTGATAGTTTTTTGGAATTATTAGTTGATTGTAAAAATTGTAAGAATAGATTTAGGACAGATTTTATTGATTTATCTAAGGGGTGTCCTAATTGTGGTTCTATAGGAACTTTTACAACTCCTAGAAGTTTTAATTTGATGTTTAAGACTAATATTGGGGCTGTTGAGGATAGTTCTAGTGAGATTTATTTAAGACCAGAGACTGCGCAGGGTATTTTTGTTAATTTTCGTAATGTATTGGATACTACAAGACTTAAGGTTCCATTTGGAATAGCACAAGTTGGTAAGGCTTTTAGGAATGAGATAATAGCAAAGAATTTTATATTTAGAGTTTGTGAGTTTGAACAAATGGAAATGCAGTTTTTTGTACATCCGAGTCAGATGGATGATTGGTATTGTTATTGGCGACAGAAAAGAATGAACTTTTTTATTGAAACTCTTGGAATCAAAGCTGATAATCTTAGATTTCAAAAACACAACGATGATGAGCTTGCTCATTATGCAAAAGCTGCAGTTGATATTGAATATAATTTTCCATTTGGTTTTCAAGAAATTGAGGGAATTCATAATAGAGGTAATTATGATTTAAATCAACATGCTAAATTTTGTGGTAAATCTAAGTTGTTTGAATATCATGATTTGATAACAGGTGATAAGTATATTCCTTATGTAATTGAGACTTCTCTTGGACTTACAAGAAGTGTACTAATGACTCTTTGTGATGCTTATGCTTATGAGGAACTTGAGGGAGGGGATAAGCGAATAGTTTTACATTTACATCCTAAGATTGCTCCTTATAAGGTTGCAATACTTCCTCTTGTAAAGAAAGATGGATTACCCGAACTTGCTAGAAAAGTGTTTATGCAATTTAGCGATGATTTTTATATGTTTTATGATGAGAATGGTACGATAGGTAAGCGTTATAGGCGTCAAGATGAAATTGGTACACCTTATTGTGTAACAATAGATTATGATACGATTGAAAATAGGACAATAACTTTAAGAGATAGAGATACTATGACTCAAACAAGAATTTCTATTGATGATTTGTATTCATATGTTAAAACGGGAATTCTAAATTACAAGGGAGTTTAAAGAAATGAATTTATCCCTAAAGGTTTTAGATAAGAGAGGATTTTTAAAGCAGTGTACTAATTTGGAAGAGTTAAGTACATTGATGGATAGAGAAAAAATAGTTTTTTATGTTGGAGTTGATGCTACTTCTGCTTCTTTGCATATTGGACATTTAATTCCTTTTATGGTAATGCTTCATCTTCAAAGACAGGGTCATATTCCAATTATTTTAATTGGTGGTGGAACTACAAAAATAGGAGATCCTTCTGGTAAGGATTCAATGCGTAAAATTTTATTAAAAGAAGATATAGATGAGAATGTTAAAACAATAAGTTCTCAATTGCTTAAAATAATAGATCTTAGTAATGGTGGGTATATTCTTAATAATGCCGAATGGCTTGATGGCATTAATTATATTGAATTTTTAAGGGAAGTTGGTATTTATTTTTCTGTTAATCGTATGTTAAGTTTTGAAACTTATAAGAGAAGATTAAAAGATGGTCTTTCATTTATTGAATTTAATTATCAACTTTTACAGTCATATGATTTTTATATGTTAAGTCGTATGAAAAATTGTAAACTTCAAATTGGTGGTGATGATCAGTGGGGAAATATTGTCTCAGGTGTTGATTTGGTTAATAGGAAATCGGGAAACAAAGTGTTTGGGCTTACATTGCCGCTTATTACAAGAAGTGATGGTAAGAAAATGGGTAAATCAGAAAAAGGAGCTGTTTATCTTGATTCAGAGCTTTATAGTGTTTATGATTTTTATCAGTATTTTAGAAACATTCCAGATTTAGATGTTAAGAAATTTTTATATTTATTTACTTTTTTAGAAGAAGAAGAGATTGAACGTATTGCAAGTGTTAAGGGACAATTGTTAAATAATGCAAAAGAGATTTTGGCATTTGAGATAACAAAAATCGTTCATGGTAAAGATGAGGCTTTAAAAGCGTCCTCAGCAGCTAAAGCAGCATTTAAAGGAGGTGAAGGGAGAGCTGATATTCCTTTTTTTAAATTGGCATTGACTAATTTAGAGGAGAGTATTTTATTAGTTGACTTAATGGTTTTAGCAAAGGTTGTATCGAGTAAATCAGAGGCTAGGCGACTTATTGATTCTGGTGGAGTTTATATAGATAAAGTAAGGGTAGGAGATCAAAATTATTGCCTTTGTAAGGACAATTTTATCAATGGTGAAATTGAACTTAAAATAGGCAAGAAAAAGATTTTGAGAATTGTTTTATAATTGGTGTTTCATGTATAACAGAAGAGCTTTAAATCATTTGTTTTTTAAATCGTTTCTGTTTTTTGTGGAACGTAAGCATCTTTTTTTTACCGAAGAACATATCTTTTATAGTTTAATTAGTGATGATGAAATTAGAGAATTGCTTAGTTTATGTGCACTTGATTTTTATAGTTTTAATAAAATTTTAGAAGAATTTTTTACAAAACTTCCTATAAGAAATGCTGATTTTTATGATTATTTTTTTAAAATTAATGATTTATATCAAGAAATAATCGATACGATTTTTTATTATAAAAAACCTTATGTATTACAAGAGAAAGATTTGTTATGGGTATTAATTAGGAAAAGAAAAAATACAATTTTAGATGCTTTATTAAAATCGGGTTTTAGTTTAGATATATTTGACAAAATAATGGAGATTTATGACTATTTAGGTTCAAATTTAGATTTAGGTTTTCTTAAAAATGAAAAATTGCTTACAAATGATCTTTTTAATAAAGGGATAGATAAATATGGAGGTTTAAATATTTTTGAGGAAGATTATTTTAAATTAGAACAAGATGATGATTCATTGGATGAGAACAATTTGGTTGATGATTTCTTAGTTAATGTTATTGATAATTTGGATCCCAATTTAGCTACAAATCCTTTGATTGGTCGCAAAAAAGAATTATATACATTAATTCAAATAATGCTTCGTAAACATAAAAGTAATCCAATTGTATTTGGAGAGCCTGGGGTTGGAAAGACAATATTGCTTCAAGGACTTGCTTATATTATAAGAGAAGGTCAGGTGCCTTGTGAGTTGATTGATTGTGAAGTTTATTCTCTTGATATTGGAAGACTTATATCTGGGACTAGGTATAGGGGAGATCTTGAAAATCGGGTTAACAAACTCTTAGATTTTTTGCATTTTAAAAAAAAAGTAATTCTTTTTATAGATGAGATTCATATGATAGTTGGAGCTGGTGCTACATCTTTTAGTAACATAGATGTTTCAAATTTATTAAAACCTATATTAACTTTGGGTAAAATAAAGTTTATTGGGGCTACTACCAAAAATGAATATAAAAAATTTTTTTTGAAAGACAAAGCTTTACTAAGAAGATTTCATGGTGTTGAACTTAAAGAACCAAGTTTAGAGGATACTTATCATATTTTGAAAGGGGCTAAGGAACAATATGAAAAACATCATCATGTTGAGTATACAGATGAAGCTATATGGGTTGCAATTACTATGTCTAAATATATAAAAGATAGAGCTTTGCCCGATAAAGCTTTTGATCTATTAGATGGTCTTGGCTCTAAATTTAAACTTGAGGGTAATAAAAAAGTTATAACAGGTGATGATGTTAGAGATTTTGTTAAGTATATGGTTGGAACCAGTATTTTTAATTTTGATGATTATGATCAAGATTTACTAATGAATTTGGAACATAAGATAAGAACAAGTATGATAATTGATGAGAGTATTTTATCCGAATTACTTTTGCATATTAAGCTTTTAAGAATTAAATTTTTCTTTAAAAATAGTACTCTTGGTATTTTCATTTTAATTGGATCTTCTGATGTAGATAAGAATAAACTTGCGTGTGTTTTATCAGAAGAACTTAATATGCCTAAACTTACTTTGGGAATGAGTGAATATTGTGATTTTGATGGTATTAATCGATTGATAGGACCAGTATATGGTTCTGAATCTTATGATGAACCTACTAAATTCTTTAAATTTTTAAATGAGTCTTTAAATTCAATTATTGTTTTGTCGGATTTTGATAAGTCTTCTAAGAGAGTTATAGATTTTTTTTTTGAAGGATTTAATACAGGTAGACTTTTTGATAATTTTGGTAGAAGTGTCAGTTTGTCAGGTAGCATTATAATTATAGATATTAATATAGAATATAGAGAACTTGATGGTATTGGATTTAAAAATGAAACTGTTGATATCAGAAGTTTATTAGAAAAACGTTTTTCTAATAAACTTCTAGACTTAGTAGATCATGTTTTTTTCTTTAGACCTGTAAGTAAGAGTGATTTTACAAGGGTGATTATTGAAGAGTTGAATAATTTTGTTAAAATACTAAAAAATGAAAAAATCGATCTTTTTTTTGAAGAGGCTGTTATTGGTTATTTTCAAAAACATATTTATGAGAATGGGCTTGGAATTAGGGGTGTTCGTAAAATTGTGATTAAAGAAATTGGAAGTTTGTTGATTGATGATTTGATTTTGAAAAAATTTAAAGAAAATGATAAGATTAGAATTTTTCTAGACGAGACGATTAAATATGAGTTATTATAATTTTATGGTTATAAGGAGGTATATATGAAAATATCTATTGTGGGAGCAGGGGCTTGGGGTACTGCTGTTGCTAAAGTTTTGGCAGATAAGTTTAAGGATCCTGTTTTAATATGGTCTTTTGAAGAAGATGTTAGAGAGAGTATTAATAGTAGCCATGAGAATACTAAGTATTTAAAAGGTATTAAATTACCAGATAATTTGATTGCAAGTTCTGATTTACTTGATATTGTAAATCAATCTGATTATATTTTTGTTGTAACCCCTTCTCTTTATACTTTGAATGTTTTAAATAAATTGAAAAGTGTGCTTACTACTAAAAAGTTTAAGCTGGCAATATTAACAAAAGGTTTTATAACAATTGATGATAAACCTTGTACTATTATAGAGGTTGCAGAAGGTGTTTTAAGAGAATATAAGGATGAAATTACTTATATTGCAGGACCAAGTCATGCTGAGGAAGTTGGACTTGGAATTATTACGGGACTTGTTGCTGCTAGTAGGAATAAAGCCAATGCTTTTGAATTTATTAATTTATTTAGTGGTACTTCTATTTCTATGTTTTATAGTTATGATATTCTTGGTGTTCAGGTGGCATCAGCTTTAAAAAATATATTTGCCATTGCATTTGGAATTTTGGATGAATGTAAAATTAAAGATCCAAATTTGATAGGTAATAATACAGAGTCTTTTTTATTTTCTGTTTCTTTAAATGACATGAAAAATATTGCATTTAAGCTTGGAGCTTGCAATGAGGAAACATTTTTGTTTTTAGCTGGTTCTGGAGATTTAGATGTTACATGTAGAAGTATTTTTGGAAGAAATAGAAGATTTGGTCGTGAAATCGTTGGCAAAAATATTTTGGAGGAATTTAAAGATATAGATGATCTAATAAGTAACATTAATAAAATTGGTTATTTGCCTGAAGGATTGATTGCTGCTAGAGAAGTTGCTTTGCTTTTTAAATTTCTAGGTATTAGTTCAGATTATCAAAACTTGGCAATGATAGTGTATAAGATTTTAAATAAAGAATTAAAACCAGAAGCAGTTATTGATTATATAAAAAATTTTAAATTTTAGGACCCAAATAATTGGGTCTATTATTTTTTTTTATTCATCATATATATTATGTTGGTGTAAACATCGTCAATTATTGCAAAATTCATTACAATTTCTGTAACTTCGTTTGACTTAATTGCCCCTATGATATTTTTATTTTTTGTTAAGTTTTCTCTCTTAACTAAAGAATTACTGTCAACTAATATTTTTATTCTAGTTAAATCTTTAACTACTTGTTTTATATTTGTGATTCCCCCAAAGCATTCTAAGATATGTTCTGATGTTTCTATTATTTCTTTATGCATTTTGTCATCCTTTAAAGAATGCTTGATAAGCCATATAAGAAGTATATATGTCAAATTTAGAGGTTATTTCAAATGGTGAATGCATACTAATAACACCTGGTCCCATATCTATTGTTCTAATGCCATAATGTGCTAGGAATTTTGCTACAGTTCCTCCTCCTCCTTCTTCTACTTTTCCAAGTGTTGCTATTTGCCAAGCTATATTGTTTTTATCTAATAAATTTCTAATATAAGATACAAGTTCAGCATCAGCATCGCTGGCCATAATTTTACCCCCATGGCCTGTGTATTTCATTATAGGTATTCCATATCCTAGCTTTGGTGCGTTTTGTTCATCATGTACTTTAAATAGAGGATTTATTGCACCGCAAACATCTGCAGATATGCTTTTTGAGTTCCATAATGCTTTGTGTACAATAAGGTTATTATATTCTTTTTGTTTTAGTTTAAATATTATATCTGATACGAAATATTCAAGATATCTTGATTGCAAACCAGTTGAGCCAGTTGAGCCAATTTCTTCTTTATCTACTAAAAAACATATAGCGGTTTTATTTGGTGTTTCTTCTAAATTTAGGATAGCTTCTAGTGATGTATAGGCACAAACTCTATCGTCTTGTCCATAAGCTCCAATGAGTGCTCTGTCAATTCCTACATCTTTTGCTTCTCCTGCTGGTACTATTTCTATTTCTGCTGAAACAAAGTCTTCTTCTGATATATTGTATTTTTCTTTTAATAATGTAAGAGTAGCAAATTTTACTTTTTCTTTGTCTCTAGACTCAATAGGTAGACTTCCAATTATGATTCTTAGATTTTCACCTTCAATAATATCATCAGCTTTTTTGTCTCTTTGAACTTTTCTGTCAAGGTGTGGTAATATATCGGGAATTACAAATACAGGATCATCATTATTGTCACCAATGCTAATTTCTACTTGTTCTCCATTTTGTAAAAATATTATTCCTCTTATTGATAGGGGAGTAGATAGCCATTGATATTTTTTGATACCACCATAATAATTTGTTTTCATCATTGTAAATTCATTTTCTTGAATAATTGGTAATGGTTTAGCATCAAGTCTTGGCGAATCTGTGTGTGAGACAATAAAATGCATTCCATTTTCAATAGGTTCTTTTCCTATAAATACAAGAGCTATGTTTTTGTTGCGAGATGTATAGAAAATTTTATCTCCAGCTTGAAGTTCTTTTTTTTTGCAGGCGCTGATGAAACCTTTTTCTTTTGCTTTTTGTATGGCATAGTTGGTAGCTTCTCGTTCGGTTTTTACTGTACTTAAAAATTTCTTGTATTTTTGAGCAAACTCTAATATATTGTTTTTCTTTTCTTCGTTTAATGACAGCCAAGGATTTTGTTTAGTCATAAAATTCCTCCTCTTAATTATTTATTATAACATTCTAGCATTTGTAATTTGTTATGTATTAATTATTTTGTCAGCCTAATAATGTTTGTGATGTAATTTTAAATCTTTTGATGTATAAAAATTTATGTATTTTTATATTGGTTCTGGCTTATGCCATAAAAATCCTTGACCATAATCTATTCCTATTTCACTAATCTTTTTAAAAATTTCTTCATTAGACACGAATTCAGCGATAATTTTTATTTGTTTTGTATCAGCAATTTCTTTTATTGATTTTATTATTACAAGATCTATTTGACTAGAATTTATTACTTGAATAAAAGAACCATCTATTTTGATGATGTCTATTGGTAAAATTTTGATGTATGAAAGAGATGTATATCCACTTCCAAAATCATCAAGTGCAAGTTTAATTCCAAAAGTTTTAAGTTCATTGAAATATGTGTTGATTAATTCGAAATTTTCTACAATGCCAGTTTCTGTTATTTCTAGGCATATATTTTGAAGTGGGACATGACTTTGAAGAAGGGTTTCTTTTAAAAAGATTCTGAAGTTCTTGGATTTAAGTGAATATGGTGAAATATTGATTGAAAAGATATGAACACCATTTTTTGTTACAAAGTTTGTATATTCTCTTAATGCTTTAGTAACTACTAATTTATCTACTTCTACGGTTAAATTATATTTATCTATTAAACCAAAGACATGATTGTTTGGAATTGGTGTTCCTGTGTAATCAAAAAGTCTTGTTAATATTTCAATTTTAGGTTTTAAATCTTTTTTGAGAGGGGTAATTTTTTGGTAGTATAGACTAAAGAAATCATTTTTTATTGCTTTTATTATGTATTCAAATATTTTATTTTGATTTTTACTGGTTATGTGTTTTTGGTAATTCATCTTTATATAAAATAGGCATGGAATCTTTGTATTCATCAGATATTTTTGTTGCTATTTTTAATTTTGAAATTTTTGTTTCTATATCTTCTTTTAAGTTTACTTCTATTATGCCTATATTAAATTTAAGTATTATGAGACCTTCTTTTTTAAGTTCTCTAGAGATAGTTTTTTTTATTTCTTCTGCAATTGAAATTACTCTTTGTTCTCCGCCACTTGTGGATATAATAACTATTAGATTATTGTCTTTTAATCTAAATATATATTCTGAATAGAATGACATTATTCTAGAAGTAATTTTTTTAAGTATTTTTACGTCTATGTGGTCCCTATTGCCTTTATATTCATATTCTGTATTTATGTGTAAATCCAAATCAAATAGATATGTTTTTTTAGAAGAATAATCAATTTGGTTGATCAATAACTTTTCAAGTCCTTTAATATTATATAAGTCAGTTTCTTGATCGATTACTTCGAAGTGCGGAATATTGTGTTTAGATTTTAAATCAGATACATTTTTTATTGTAATTAATTTATCAATGTTATTTTGAGCAATTGTACTTATAAATAGATCGACGGTTAATTTTTTGTTATTTTTTACCTTTAAAAGACAATCAGTTATCAGTATATTTTTAAACTCAGGAATATCATCTATATTATAACTTAAATCTATTTTAGTTTCTTTTTCAAAATCTATGATATCGATATCGCTTATTTTGTTTGTTTTGCCTTTAATTTTTATTGGTAATTCAAGTTCTTTACTGCCTTTTTCATTGATATAAATTATGTCATTTTCAGTGTTTGTGATAATGACTATTTCTTGAATAAGTTCAGATAAGTTTAAGAAAAAATCAAGATTGGCATTTTTATTATCATAATAAAATTTTTTCTGTTGTATTAGTTTATTTTTTTCGCTCAGTTCTTGTATGCTTTGTAATATTTCTATGTAATTTGGTCTATAAATCGATTCATCTATATATTCATTGTTTATGATAATTGAATGAACATTATTAATACTTTTTAAGTCATTTGCTATATTTATTGAAAAATCTATTGGTCTTTTATGATTATAAATAACGGCAAATTTAATATTGCTTTGTTTGATATATGAACTTGAGACATTTTTTCTAGATTCTATTATTTGAGATATTGTAAAAATAGATTTTATTTTTATAACATCCTTATCACTAACAGCTTTTTCAGATATTACGATTGCATTTGGATTTTTATTCCTCATCTTACTTAAA
>NZ_LN609267.1:372568-377733 GCF_000825665.2 Borrelia crocidurae | reverse complement strand
ATAGTGTTGAATCATATAGCCTCCTTGATTTTACTTATTTAGTTTTTTTTACTTGTTTTTTAGTCCATATAAGCCAGATTATTCCTGCTAATATTAAAATTGACGAAAATATTTGGCCCATTGATATATTTAAAAATGAAAAGTCCAATATGCTCTCAGGTTTTCTGTAAGTTATAATAAATCCTATTTCTTTATCAGGCTCTCTTAGGTATTCAATTAAAAATCTAAATATTCCATAAAGTATTATGTATACACCAAAGATAAAGCCATCATATTTTTTGATTTTTCTAAATATGAACCATAATAATAAAAAGATTACAGGTCCTTCGAACAATCCTTCTATGAGTTGGGATGGGATTCTTGGTAAATTAATAAATAAATCATGAGGTAATATTTCAAGGCCAACCGATTCTGCGAATTCTTTGACTCCATTTTGGCTTATTTTAAAAGGTTCTGCATTTGGAAAGATTACACCACCTTTCATTGGTCTTCCATAAAGTTCTGCATTTGCAAAATTAGCAAGTCTTCCAAGTATATATCCTGAAGAGAAAGCTATTGCGCCATAATCTGTTATTTTTTTAAAATATTTTTTTACATTCGTGTTTTTAAGTTTTGTGTTTATCATTATTAATGGTGCAATAATGACTCCAAAAAATCCTCCGTGTATTGCCATTCCTCTAAAGCCTGTAAAATTCCAGTTTTGGTCAAATGGTAAAAAAATCATCCATGGGTGTGTATAATAAATACCACTTTTATCATAAATTAAAGTAGATGCTAATCTACCTCCAATGATTGCGCCCATGACGATGGAAAACATTAATTGCTCATAATCATTTTTGTCTATGTCAAGTTTGTCATTCCTGATTTGATACCAGATAAATTTGTAAGAAATTATTATAATGATGATATAAGATAGGCTATACCATGTAATTGGAATTCCTTTAATTATTTCGGGATGCAACCAGCTAGGATAATTTATATAATTTGGCATTTCTGTCTCCTTAGTCTTTTTTTAATTTTGTAAATAATTTTTTTTTAAACATTATATTTTGTTTTCTAAGTGTTGCAATTTCTTTTTGTTGAGATTTGATTATATCAATTATTGCATTGTTGTCTATTGTTTTATTCATCAATAATGATTCAAGATATGCGTATTTTTCTAAATATTCATCTTGTGCTTCTTTTATTACAAAATAGTAGCTTTCATTTAAGTCATCTTCATTTAAAAGCTCTACATCGTTTATTACATCTTCAAGTTCAATTAATCTTTTAGCTATTTTTTTTATGCTTTGTGAAATTAAACTTGTTGGTTTATAAATAGTTATTGGTATTTTGTGATTTAATGCTTGATCAACAAGTTCATCTTTATAAATTGAGCCTATACTTTGTAAATTTATATTTAAATAATTTTTCGCCGACTTTAGTATTTTTTCAGTTTTAATAATATCCTCAGGTTTGTTTAACATGTTAAATATAATGAAGGGACTAAATTGTGCGAATATTTGCATAAATTTTGCATAATTTTCAGGATCATATTCCTCTATTTTAAGTAGAAGATTTGGTATGTATATTTTTTGTAAATCTGTAGAATCTTTTCTTATATTGGATACTATTTTGTATGCTTTTGTTTCTTTTGTAAATATTTTTGATATTAGTCTAAAGATTGCGTTTTTTAAGAATAAATAGGCATTCATTGTTGCTGTTACTGTTGGAATTGTTACTATTACTCCTCTATTTGACATTAAAAAAAAATCTATTGTATTAAATGCTGTTCCAGCTCCAAGATCAATGATTAGATAATCGTAGTTTAGATTTTTTAAATTTCTTATTATTTTTTTCTTTTGAAAGATAGCTATATTTGCAAGTTCTGGGATATCTGAGTCTCCCGCGATAAAATTTAAATTTTTTATGCCCGATTCAAGGATGATGTCTTGAAAAGGAATTTGTGTTTTGAGAAATGTTCCAATGCTTTTTTTGGGTATAATATTAAGCATAGAGTGTAAATTGGAACCACCCAGGTCAAGATCTACAAGTAATACTTTTTTTCCTTCATTTGCAAGACAAATTGCAATATTGGTTGAAAAAAGGGATTTGCCAACTCCTCCTTTTCCACTAGCTATAGGAATGATAATCAACCGTTACTCCGTTATTTTGTCCTTGAATTTAAGTAGAATCAAAATCACTAAGTTAAATATAACGTAAGTGATTATTATTATTGCTAAAAAAGTAAATAGCCATGGCTGATATGTTTTGAATAATTCAAGAGCTAATCCTAATGTAGCAAGCAAAATGTTCATTATGATTTGCAGGCTTTTAGTTATGTTAATTAAATTGCTTAGAATTTTAAGTTGATCGTAGAGTATATATTGAAATACAATCTGTTAATCATAATTCTGGAGAAGATATAAATAAATCTATTCCTACAAAGTATTATTGATAGAATTGTTTATAAATATTGTATTGCTTGTGAGTTTATATAGTGCTAATAAAATTAATGTGCTTGCAATTGTTTGCATTGCGATAATGAGAGTCATGATTATTCTTTTTGTTTTTAAGCTATTTATCTTTAACATAATCTTAAAATATTATATTATGAAGATAAAATCAAGTTTTATTTGTGTAGGAATTTTTCAATGAAAAAGAAATTTTTGGTATTTTTATACGTTGTATTAGCTTTAGTTATCAGTTCTTCAGTTATTGTAGAGTCTATTTTTGCTCAAGCAAATTCTTCTAAGAGCAATTTGTCTGCATCAAGTTATGGTCAGATGATGATGGAGGCTTTTAATTTTATTAAGAAAAATTATGTTGAACCTATTGATGATGAGGCTGTTTTTGAAGGGGCTTTACAGGGTATGTTTAAGGCATTAAATGATCCTTATTCTCAGTATTTGACAAAAAAAGATTTAGTAGAGATTTCAAAAACTACTGAGGGAAATTATGTGGGAATTGGGGTTGTTATTGCAAAAAAGGAGCTTTCGAAAAAATCTAGCAATACTGCTTCTGATATTCCTTATATAATGATTATTAATGCTTTTGAAGAAGGACCTGCTTATAGAGCTGGTGTTCGCTCTGGTGATTATATTAAAGCTATTGATGGTAATGGTACTGATTCTATGACAATAGAGCAGGTTAGTGAACTTTTGAAGGGCAAAGCGGGTACAAAAGTTAAAATTTCTATTTTGAGAAATAAAAATTTAGAACTTGAATATGATCTTGTGAGAGAAAAGATAGATATAGAAACAATTAAATATAGTGTTATTAATAATGATGTCGGATATATTAGGATATTAAGTTTTAATCCAAGTACTAATATTTACTTTAAAAAAGCTTTTGAAAAACTTAAATTGCAAAATATCAAATCTTTAATTTTAGATTTAAGGCTTAATCTTGGAGGTTATCTTACCGATGCAATAGAAATTGCAAATGATATTTTGGCTGAAGGACTCATTGTATCAACAAAGGCAAGAGATTTTAAAATACCTTTAGAATATGTCACAAGGGAGTATAGAGCCGATTCTTCACATATAGTACCTTTAGATATGCCAATTGTTGCTTTGATTGATAAATATTCAGCATCAGCTTCAGAAGTTTTAGTTGGAGCTTTAAGAGATAATCAAAGAGTGTATGTTATAGGTGAAAAATCTTATGGAAAAGGAGTGATTCAGCGTATAGTGCCTTTCCATACAGGAGGATTTAAGATTACACATTCAAAATATTATACTCCTTCTGGACAGAGTATTCATAATGTTGGTATTAAACCTGATTTGGAGATTAAGGAAAGAGAATTATCTGAAGTTGAATTTGGAGTTTATACTCGAATGCTTAATGAGGAGGCTATAGAAAAGTTTTTAAATAGCAAGATAAATAAAAAATCGCTTTCTGAGGAAGAGGTAGATATTTTTGTGGATAAATTTCTTGAAACTTCTTATGTAAAGGCTGGTAAGGCTATTAATAATATAGATAAGAAAGCTTTGGGACGTTATTTGTTTTTGCAGTTTTATCAAGATATACACCATAATCAGCCAATTTATAATTTATATTATGATGAAGTCTTAAAAACTGCTTATGAATATCTTGTAAAGAAAGGGACACAAAATTAATTTGTGAAACAAATAGTTTTAGATTATAGTTGTCTATTTGATAATGACATCATTATTGATGATATTAAGATTTATCACTATCTTGTTAATGTAAGAAGATTAAGGGTAGGTGATAGATTGAATATTCTTTTAGGTAAAAGAGAGATAAGATTTTCTGAAATTTTGAGTATAGAAAATCACCGAATTAGGTTTGCTACTCTTAGAGTAGAGGAACTTAAGATGCGTGACTTTGAAATAGATATATTTATATCAAATCTTAAGGGTAGGAAATTAGATTTAAGTTTAAGACAAGTTGTTGAGATTGGTGTTAATAGTATAAATATTGTTAATGCTGATAATTCTATTGCTAAGCTAGATATGTATAATTTAGAACCAAAGAAATTAAGATTTTTAAAGATAATAGATGAGGCTTTAAAACAAAGTGGAAATGCTCAAATTCCCAGTATTAATTTTTATAATGATTTTTTTAGTATTCCCTATTCTTCATCTGTGAATTATTACGTTGCTTATAGTAAGGGTGATTTTTTGCATTTGGGTGAAAACATTAGTGTTTTTGGTAAAATTGGGATTTTAATAGGTCCTGAGGGTTGTTTTTCAAAGTTGGAAATTGATTTTTTTAAAAAATTGAATTTTAAATTTGTAAGATTTAATACTCCTATTTTAAGAGCTGATACAGCTATTGTTTATGCACTTGCTCACTTTAAATTATTATTAGAGGGTAATAATGGCTAATTTAAAAGATATATATTCAAAACCAGATAGGATTTATTTTCTTGGAGCGCCAATAGATGTGTTTAAAAATCATGAAAAATTGATTAGTAGATTTGAATATCTAATATCTCATCCATATCATTCAATGGTAATTTTTATTGACTGTAAATCTTTATTGAAATTTTTGATCTTTAAGAGTTTTAGAAATCTTGTTAAAAGTTCTTCTCTTGTTTTTTCAAATTCAAGGTTACTTAGAACACTTTGTAAATTTTTAAAGAGGATTGATATTGGTTGTTATGATTCAAATTCTATTTTACTTGTTTTAATGAGTGTATTGGAGAATACATATAAAAC
>NZ_LN609267.1:368432-372548 GCF_000825665.2 Borrelia crocidurae | reverse complement strand
GATAAAATAATTTCTAAAAAAAATTTTTTAAGATTAAAAGAGTCGCATAAAGAAATTAACTTTATTGGTTACTATGACTTGAGGGCTGTTAAGAGAAATAAGGAAATGTTTTTTGCTAATATTAATAAACTTACTCCTAGTATGATAATAAGTTTTTGTAATAGTAATTATCTTGAAAATTTGTTTTATGTCAATAAATTTGGAATTAGAACAAATTTAACTGTGTTTTTGTGATTTCTTTTGGTTTTAATTGTTTACAAGTTTAATGAGGTAAAGAAATGTCATTTGTATTAGATCAGGCTGTAGTGTATCCAATGCAGGGAGTAGGCAAAATAAAAAATATTCAGAATAAGGAATTTAATGGTGAATTTATTGATTATTATGAAATATATTTTCCATTTAATGAGATGACTTTCATGGTTCCAGTAGCTAGAGCGGCAGATCTTGGAATTAGAGCTTTGGTTAGTAAAGAAAAGGTAGAAGAAGTTTTTGATATTATTAAGGATTTTGAGGGGCAAATAGATCAAAAAAAGATCAAAGATGGTAGTCATGATTTTTATAAGCAGAGTGATATATTAAGTACTGCTAAGTTATATAAATTTTTGTATGTAAAATCTATGCAAAAAGAGTTGCCTTTTTATGAAAAGAGAATTTTAAATGATTTTGAATTAATTTTACAACATGAGATTAGTTTAGCTTTGCAAATTAGTTTTGAAGAAGCCAAAGAAAAGATTAGAGAAGTTCTCTCTGGGGGGCAGTCTTAGATTAGATTGTATATCACTTGTAGGAACATATATGTTAAATATTGTAAGGTTTATATCCTTAATATCTTGTAGATTTATTTTTATGTTTTTTCTCTTTTCGTTTGTTTTTGTTTGTACATCTTACTTGAAGTACACATTCCTACATGTAGATCTTTCTGTTTTAAGTTTTGAACTTTATTATGATGCTTATCTTTATGCTTTTCCTTTATCTTTAGTTGTTACTTTTATGAGAATTGCTTATCCTTTTAGTATGACTACATTCAGAGTTTCTGGGATTTTATATATTGTTGTCTTTATTTTTATATTGTTTTTGTCTTATTTTGGATTTTTAGCTTCTGTTAATTTTAATACTATCTTTTTTGATTTACATAACAGGGATGAGAAGATAATTAAAGATGATACTGTTCATTTTTTTGATGATCAAATAGTTTTTTATAGTAATGATATTAAATCATTTGGCTTTAAAGGTGTTTTAAAAATTGCAGATAATGAGTTTGATGATGAGGATTTTAAATCTTTTTCATATAATTCAGGATTTTCTGAATCTGATGTGGCGAATTTTAATGAAAATGCATTTTTTACTCAAAAGCTTTATAGTGATTTAGTTGGTTATATTTTTAATGATTTAGACATTTTTAATAATTTTTTACTTTCTTTAGAATCTTTTGGTTTGATATTGAATATATTTGGATTTGTTTTGCTTTTATTTTCGTTTTCTTATATTTTTAATTTTATATTTCTCAATAGTTTGTCTTTATTCCTTTATCCTATTTTTGTCATACTGTTTTTTAAAGTTTATAATATTTATGCAATTGAATTTCCGGAGAGTTTAGATTTAATTATGGGTGAAAATGTAATATCTAATTATCTTACTTTCATTTTTTGTGTACTTACATTTTGTTCTACTTATTTGATTGGTTTTCTTTTTAAATATATTAAAGTGAATGAAGGATTTGATAATAATACGTTACATTAATTAATTTGTTAGATATGAAAAAAGAATTGTTTACATTTTTAAGTAATTTTATTGTTTTTCTATTTTTATTTGTTGCTTTGGTTTTTTGTTATACATATTTTTTTGGAGTTGCCTATTTAGAAAAACATATATTAGTAGCTACATTTTTTGATACTGTTTTGAGTGTATATCATAATTTTAATGGTTTTTTTATTTTTTTTGTTTTGATTTATTTTATTTTTTTAGCGAAACCAGAAACACGGCTTTATTTTAAGGGATATAAAGGATATTTGTTTAAAAAATTTTATCCTTTTATGTTTTTATTTTTTGTAATAGGTATTGTTTTTGTATTAATTTTTAATTCTATTATGTCTTATATTCTTTCTCAGAGAAATGAATATAAATATAATTATGAGAGATATAATCTTCTTGCAGAGCAGACAACTACAATAATGAATGAGCTTAAAAATATCGATATAAATTTATCTTCAAATAAGACACTTGATGTCAATGAATTGGTAGAGGTTTTTAAGCAGAAAAAGAAATATCTTGAGGAATTGCTTAGGATGTATGAAAAAATGAGGCTTATTTCTGATAATGATGAACTTTCTATTAATTATTATTTGGCCAGATCTGAATATGATAGAATGCCTCTTTATGGTGTTGATTTAGAAAAAGTTCGAAAGACTCTTAAAATGTATTTAATAAAAAGTTTGAGCAAAAGAGATTTTCAGGATATTATTAATGGATTTATTGATAAGGGTGATTATGCTACGGCTAATTATTTTGCTTATATAGGATTTTTTGCAACCAAAGATGATGAATTTTCTGCGCTTTTAGATTTAACTTTTAAAGCTATTAATGAGTATAAAAATATTGAACTTGAAAGAGAAGCTTCGATTTTTGAAGAGAAACAGAGGAATTTTTTATATCTAAATACAGAGAAATTTAAACCAGCATATTATGGTTTTTTAAAGCTTCATAATTTGTTTCCAAATGATAATGAGATTTTAAGTTATAAGAATAAGTCTTTAGATAAACTTAAAATTCATTATTTCTTTTTTGATGAGATTGAAAAATATTATGAACATTATGGCATCAATGATGTATTTTTAGTTCAGGGCAATTCTGGTGATGGTACATATGATTATATTTATATGCAAAAGGTTGTAAATACTGTTTTTTCTTATACTAAAATGATTAAAAATTTTGAACTTATTAGGTTTGATAGTTTAGGTAAAGTTATATTACATATAAAAGTCCCATTTGCTACTCTTAAGGGCAATACGGTTTATCAAAATGTTTTAGATAAAAAAAGTGAAAATAGTGATATTACTGCTACTAGAGTTTTTGTATTGCTTAAAGATTTTGACTTAAGTGATATAAAAATCATTGATCTTAATAATAATGTTGATAATTTACATTTATTTGCAAATTCTGTTAAAGGTAGTATTTTTTTACCTATTCAAGTTTTAATCAGTGCTTTTAACCAAATTAAAACGTTCAATTTAAGATTGATAGGTATTTTTTCCTCAAGTCTTTTCTTAATGATAAGTCCTATTTTATTAGTTTTTTTGGGTGTTCTATTTATCGCTGTAGCTTCTAAAGTGGATTTTGAGTTTGATTTAAAATTTATGGTATTTCTTGTATCTATAGTAGTAGCTATTTTTTCAGGTATTGTATCTCTTTTGATAAATTATTTGTTGTTAACTTTAATAGCACTCTTTATGCACTTGTCTGGTAATATATACATATCTTTTATTTTAATTTTTTCCTTTTTATTCCTTATTGTATTGTACGTAATGCTTGTCAATTATAAAAAAGATATACCGTCTTTATGAAGAATTTGCATTTTTGATGTTAGATAACATTAATTCATTAATTATGTTGTTTTCTTTTTCTATTTGTTCTTTATTAAGAATATATGAATCTTTATTCATATAATTTTCATTTATAATAAATTGTGGGATTTCTTTAATTACATGTTTTAATTTTAAGTTCAATCCTTTATATGGTGTAAATCCATTAATCAATCCAAAATGTTCATTAAATTTTGCTTTATCTTTAAGTGTGATTAATGATTGTTGTATTTTTTGATTTAATATCCATCGAATAAATTTTGCTATAGGTTGTGATGTTTCTTTAACACCCATAAAGTTTATATTACATATCGATGATTTTTTTTCTTTATTTGTTAAATATGAAAAATTAATTTTGTCTTTAATATTCTGATTTAGTTTATTGTAATATGCTAAGTTGGTTAAACCTGCAATTAAAATAGTTTTTTGTTGTAGTAGTATCGTCTCTAAATTTAAATATTTATATTTTTCCGTAAAATTTTTATGCAATGTAAGTTCGTTCACATCTATAAAAGAGACGCAGATACACCATGTCAAG
>NZ_LN609267.1:368155-368365 GCF_000825665.2 Borrelia crocidurae | reverse complement strand
CAGATATTGTATAAAATATATTTTCAGAAATATAAGGAGATATGAAAATTTTTTTGTCTTTTTTGAAATTTGTATATATTTCTTTGATTGATTGTATATCAATATATTTTTGTATATCATATTCATTTTTATATATTAAGATTGGAATATCGAAACTTAATGGTGCAATTTTGTATGCAAATTTTTTTGATATGTTATTTAATATTGGAT
>NZ_LN609267.1:367934-368144 GCF_000825665.2 Borrelia crocidurae | reverse complement strand
GTATTAGTTTGGATATTTCATTTTAAAGTTTTTAGTTACTGTTTATGTTGTCTAAGTTTTTTGCAATGATTATTTGAGCATTCTCTTTATTAATGGTTTGTACGTTAATATTTTTAATGAACTTGATAATAAAATTGATATTATTGAGAATAACTTAAATTGATTTATATAAATAGCTATACTTTTATTGTCAGTTAAGATAGTAATAGC
>NZ_LN609267.1:365954-367860 GCF_000825665.2 Borrelia crocidurae | reverse complement strand
ATGTTTATTACATTGACTTTTATTTTATTAATAAATTATGTATAATTTTTATAGTTATTTTATACTTTTGGGTATCTTTGATAACTTTAAATTTTATATTCAAAAGGAGAGCTATTAATGTGAGTTTAGTTGATTTTTTAGTTGCTATTTTTAATAGAGAGCGTACTCCTGAGCAAGTGAAGCAGAGAAGGCTTAAAGAAGTAAAAAAAAGTTTAAGTAAGTCAAGTAATTTTTTTAGTGTTTCCAAAATACAAGCTTTACCTCAGTTTGCTAAGTTTATTTATAATCTTTATAAGGTTTTTTTTCCTTTAAAGTTATTTGTGCAAAGATATCGAAATTCAAATGAAATAATTCATTTTGTAGTTGAGAAGTATTTAAATAGTACTCAAAAGCAAGCTTTGGAACATATTTATTCTTTCTCTGCTAATGAGATAGTAAATTTTACATCTGATATGCTGAAAAATTTGGATACCAATTTAAATTATTTATTGAAAAGTATAACTCAGGAACAGGTCAGATTGATCGATGAAACCTGTGGAGCTTTAGATATCTTTTTTGATTTAGCTTCATATCAGTATTATATGCTTATTAAGAATTTTGATAGTTTATTTCCAGAAGATGATTTTATATATAAACCTAGATTTAGTGCTGTCAGTTGTGGAGTAATCCTTGATGATATTAAGGATTATTTGGAATGTATTTATTCTATTAAGGATATTTCTATTTGGAGAAATCTTTATGATATTCTCTTAAAAATATATGGAGATGAAGATAATTTTCCTATGAAGCCAAATGTTTGGCTTAAGATGATAACATCTATAATTGAGATAAATAAAAATAAAGAAATTTTGTATCTTGTAAGATATGTTAGTGGTGATCCCAATTATTTGCCTATTTCTGGTCTTAAAAAGACAAAAGCAAAAGCGTTTTTTAATTATCTCTCTAAACATGTTTCAAATGAAATGTTAAAAGCTGAAATTTTGCAAAAAAATAGCAAATCTAAAATTTTGGCAGAAAAATTATTTCCTGGAGTTACTCTTTTAACTTTAGATAATTATAATGAGCATATGAACATGAAAATTACATCTAAAATTACAAATACTACCGGATATGTTTACGCTGACATTTTAGGTTATTTAAAAACTCATGCTGTTAATTTAGTAAAAAAAGATTTAAATGATATTGTTAATGTCCTAATTATTAAAGGACAATGGAAAGATATGGAAATTTCTAGAGATGTTTCTAATGACATTCATGACTTAGTTAATATTTATTCTAATCTTATTGATTTTGATAATAGTCTTGGGGAACAGGGTAATTATGGCAATAGAATAAATGCACTTTTGCATAGGGTTTATGTTGGAGGAGACAAATCATCAGAAAAATTGTTGTTAAATATAATAGTAGATGTGAATAAAAAAGCTTTAATTTTATTAAATGACTAATGACTGCAAAAATTTATTCTTTCCAACAGCTTTTAAGTGGTTGTTTAGAAGATTATTTTAAACCTTCTTCAGAAAAGGAACTTATTTATAATTGGAAAGAACTTGATATTGAACTTGTAAAAAGTTATGGCAATAATGTAAACTTTGGTAGTATAATTAAAAATATCATTGAAGGATTAACTTTGTTTTTAAAGTTGATGGATTTGTATCTAACTAAGAAAAATGCAATTTAGGAGATTTAGATGGGGAGAGAATGTGAAATTACAGGAAAAAGGACAATGTTTGGAAATAATGTTCCACGAAAGGGACTTGCCAAAAAGAAAGGTGGAGCAGGACAACATATTGGTGTTAAGACTAAGAGAACTTTTAAGGTTAATTTAATAAATAAGAAATTTTTTATTCCAGAACTTGGGAAAAATGTTAGTATTAAGATTTCTGCAAGTACTCTAAGAAGTATTTCA
>NZ_LN609267.1:362473-365860 GCF_000825665.2 Borrelia crocidurae | reverse complement strand
GTATATTTTCTATTATTGAATATTCATTGTTATTGTTAATGATTTGATGATTTAAAAATTCAAAGTTGGTAAAAATTTGATGAATTATAATAAGGGCAGTTATATTTTCAGGAAATATTTTGTGTGATTTGTGATGTTCTAGTAAAATTGATGAATTTAAGGAAGACGTGTTTAAGAGTTGTTTTAAGGTTGTTGCTAATTGGGTGGCTTTATTTAAATTTGTAGAGTGTGAAATAAAATGAGATAAAAATATAAAAGAATTTTCTTCTTGCGTTGTAAATGGTTTTAAAAATGTGCAATATTCTTTAATAGTTTGGTTTTTGGGGTTACCTAAAATAATGGGAATAATTTTGATATTCTGTGTTATATCTTTAATAAAATTTAATACAATTTCAATTTTGTGATCATTTTCTATTATTTTGTCTTCTACATTTGTAAATGTAAAGTTTTTTATTAAATTTATTATGTCTAAATTAACATCAATTGTTTTATCAAAAAATTTCCAAGCTTTATGAGTTGATATATTAATCTTTGAATTTTCTTTTGTATATGAAAATGATAAATCTGTTTTTTGTATTGTAAGTTATTATTTTTTTTAAATTATCAATAGTATCTAGTGTCAAATTCGTAAGTCCCATTTGTAGTTAAAAGTGCTTTATGAGTTTTTCTTTTATATAAACTGAATAATTTTGGTGTTATATTAGTTGGATAAAAAATATTATCAACTAAGCTATTTCTTATTTTATTTATAAATTATGTCCCTTAATTGCTTCTTCTACTGTGTTTATTTCCATAAATTCTGTACCCTTATTGGTATCTCTGTTGGGATTTCCAGAAATAATTACTATAATATCTGAATTTTTAACTATTTCTTGTGTTTTAAGCATTTTAAGAGAAGTTGCTACAAATTCATTTGTTCTTTTAAAATTGTTTTCAACAAGATTAGAATAAACACCATAAGAGAGTGATAATTCTCTTGCTATTCTTTCATTATTTGTCGTAATAAATAGTGGCACACTTGCTCTATATGTTGCCATTATTCTGGCAGTTCTTCCTTTAAGTGAATCAACGATAATAGCTTTAATAGGCATTATTTTAGTTGCATCGATTGCACATTTTATAATGTAATTTCTTATTATTTTTTTGCTACAGAAAATTTCATCTTGAAACAGTGTTTGCTCTCTATATTTTTCGACTTCTCTTGCAATTTTGGTCATCATTTTAACAGCTTCAATTGGATATTTTCCATAAGCTGTCTCTCCAGATAGCATTATTGCGTCTGTACCATTTAGAATTGCATTGGCAACATCAGATACTTCTGCTCTTGTAGGTCTTGGATTTTCAATCATTGTATGCAACATTTGCGTTGCTGTAATTACAGGTATGCCGTACTTAATGCAGGTTTTAGTTATTTTAATTTGTGCTAAAGGAACATCTTCAGCAGGTATTTCAACTCCCATATCTCCCCTTGCAACCATAATTCCGTAGGAAGCTTTGGCAATTTCTTCTATGTTATCAATTCCTTCTTGATTTTCGACTTTGGAAATAATTTTTACGTCTGGATTTCCTGCAGCGTTTAATATATCTTTGACGTCTTGAATATCTTGTGCATGCCTTACAAAAGAATGTGCAATAAAATCAATATTGTGTTTTGCTGCAAGTTCAATAAAGCCTTTGTCTTTATCAGTAACGGATTGTAATTTTAGTGAAATTCCTGGTGTATTTATTGATTTTTTGTTTTTAATTTGCCCATCGTTTTTAATTTGACAAATTAATTTATCTGCAGATTTTTCGATGACAATCATTTCAAGTTCACCATCATCAATTAGAATTTTTGCTCCATTTGGAACTTCATTAACAAATCCATCATAGTTAGTTTGAAATGCATTAGGATCATTTATAGGTGTTGTAGAGATTATTACTTTGTCTCCTATTTTAACAGTAATAGGCTTTTCAATATTAGCTGTTCTAACTTCTGGTCCTTTTGTATCAATCATTAATGCTATTTTATTTGAAACTTGTCTAACATTATTTATGACTTTTATTGCATCGGCATGTGATTGATGAGCAGTGTTTAGTCGTATTACATTTACACCTGCTTCATATAATTCTTTTATATGTTCTGGATCGCATCTTAGATCTGATATTGTTGCTACTATTTTTGTTAATTTTTGTATCATATTTATTTTTCTCCTACAGTATTTAAATTTTATGCTTTTTAATCCCCAATAACAATATTTTTGAAAGAACTTGTCGTTTAATTTTTAGATTTAAGTTAGGATATATTATAAACTTAATTTTTGTTTTTAAGTTTGTTTAATATTTTGAGATCTAATTTGATGTTTAAATTTTTTTCTCTGTGAGGTATTACAAGTCCTTTTTTTTCTCCTTTAATTTTTCTTAAATATTTGACATTGGTATAGTAAAGGTCAGCTTTTCCCGCTTGTTTTGCTGGCTTTGTATAAAATACACATAAATTACCAGCATCTATTAAAACTTCAAGAGGAGGTGTTTTGTCTTTTTGATTTCTAATAAATACATAAGCACCAGGATAATCTCTTGTATGTAACCAATAATCATTTCCTTTTGCCCAACTTCTTAAGAGTTCGTCATTTTCTTTTGCATTTCTTCCCACAATAATTTCAAATCCATGAGATATAAAATGGAGCCCAATAGATGTTTTTTTAATGGTTTTTTGTTTTGTTGTTTTTTCATTAGTCAGAGCTGTGTGGTTTTTTTCTTTTGTATAAGTTGTGTTTGATATTAATGTGTTATATTGTGTTTTTGCATTTTTTAATTGCTCTTGCACAATCTTAAGAAAATTTTTGTTTTTTTTGTTAATATTTTAAAATATTTTAAAGCATTATCTTGAGGAGATAATTTTTTTTCTAATGTTATTTTAATTTCTTCTCCATTGTTGTTTTGTAAAGTAATTTCACTCATTCCTTTTTTAATTTTGTTTATATTTGATAAAATCATTTCACCTTTTTCTTTATGAGTTTCTATTATGTCCATTGAAATTAGTTGCTTGTTTAGAGAGTATATTTTTCTTTCTAAGTTGGTTTTTTCTTGTTCATATGTTTTATTAAACATTTCTGTATTATGTGTTTTAGTTTCTTTTATTTTTAAGTTGTCATAGTAATTTTCGATGAATGTTGAGTATGGTAATTTGTTGTCATATTCATTTTTGAGTTTGACTTCTTTTTTCTCAGTTATATCGTTATTTTCAATAATTTTTTTGGCTTTTGTAAATATTTCACCTGTTATTTCTTTTGATTTTGGTCTTCTGTAGTATGCATCAAGAATTTTAAAATTTGTGTCTGTGACAATTATATTAGGAGAAACTGATTTTTGCAATAATTTTATAAAAAATTAACAAAAATATTT
>NZ_LN609267.1:353099-362430 GCF_000825665.2 Borrelia crocidurae | reverse complement strand
ATTTGATGTGCTTCGCATACTTTACCATTTGTGACTTTTGATTTTAAAAATTCAAAAAATCTTAGAGGAGGTTTGATATTTTCGAATTTTTTATTTGTTTTGTGAATTCTTGTTTTTTGTGGATCTAGAGATATTAATACATTAAAATTTTTTTCGTCTGTTGATTTATTGTAAAATTCTATAACCAAGTTTTTGTAATTAGGTTGTTTTATTTTTTTTAGAAATGAATTTATTAATGGCAATTCTTCAAGTAAAATGTTTATTTCGTGATAGTTTAATGACATTTTATCTCCTTTGATCTTTTGCTAAATATGTTTATTATTAGTTTACAAAATGGTATATTATAAATAATAGCTTATTATGACAAGTTGTACTATTGGTATTTAGAGGTGTATTTGTTATTAAATGTAGCTTAATTAGTGTATGAGTTTTATAATGAACAAAATAAAAAAGATAGTATTAATTATATCTCCTTATTTGCTTTTTGCCCAAATATCTGCCAATCAATATTTTGAGGAGATTCATTCAAAATATCAAAATGTAAATGATATGCAGGCTAAGATTAGTCTTAATATAAAAGGTCTTAAACAGACAGGAACTTTGTTATATAAATCTCCCGATAAATTTATTATTAATTTAGATTCAAATAATCAGGTCTTTGTGAGTGATGGAGAATTTTTAACCATTTATGTTCCGTCTCTTGGTACTTCTTTTAGACAACAGTTGACTATGGGAAAATCGGGAAGTGGTTTTATGAATATTTTGAGTACTGAGTATAGTGTATCTTATACTAATTCTCCCAATTTAGAACCTCTTGATGAATCTGGGGGAAGGGGAGGGGCTGAAAATTTTATGAAACTGACTTTTTCAAGACGGCTTTATAAAGGTGCTGCCACAATTGATTCTTTTATGATTGCCTTTACACCAAGTGGTGCAATTAGAAGAGTTATTGCTTATCCTACAGGTGGTGGTCGAGAAATAGTGATTGATCTTTTGTCTGTCAAGTTTAATGTTGGAATTCCTGATAGTAAATTTAAATATGATCTGCCTAAGAATGCAAATAAGGTGGATAATTTTTTATATGATGTTAAAAAGACCTGAGGTGTTAATATATGGACAGAAGCGATTTCATTAGATTTGGAGATTTTTTAAAAAAAACTCGGATTGATAAGGGCTTTACTTTGGAGATGATAGCTGATGATATTAGGATTTCTATTAAATATCTTAGAGCTCTTGAAGATTCTAATATTGAATCATTTCCAAATGAAGTTTTGGCTGTGGGTTTTTTAAGGACTTATAGTGAATATTTGGGAGTTGATGTTTGGTATGTTTCATCTCTCTTTAAAGAATATAAGAGAAGACTTAATAGTAATTATATTGGTATTAAGTCTGATGATCAAAATGGTAGTGTAACTTTTGTAAGTGAAAGTAAGCTTGGAAATAAATATTTTGATGTAACTAATATAGGTTTTTCTAAGATAATTAAGATATTAGTGGGAGTGGTTGGGATTGTATTTCTAGTGTTTGTAATTACAAATATTAGTGGTTTTAAACAAATTTTAGGAAGAATTTTTAAGGCAAATTATGTTGGAAAAAGAGTACCAGAGGTTCATGAGGTTTTATTTGATAAAGAAAATTTTTGGAATGTTGTGCTTGGAGAAGGTGATTTTTTGTCCTTAATTTTTGGAAATTCTATTGCAAAATATAGAGTTTCTTTTATGAACGATGATTTGGTTATTACAAATGATTTAGAAAATGAGCAATATGTTTTTAATTTAGGAAAATTTCGAGAAGTTGATTTGAATGGTAATATAAGAGTTAAAATTGTATATGATAATTATTCTCAAGATAAGGTTAGAAAGGCTCATGTAAGTTTGGAATCTTTTATGCTTAATGTTGAATATGTTTTTGAGACCAATCTTTCTAATAGATTTAATGTTGTAAATTGGGGATTTGAAGTTAATGGTCCTAAAAATAGAGTGATTAGTGAATATCCTACAGTATATTCTTCTACAAATATTTCTGATATTAATTTATCAATTAATTTTTTAAATGATACATTTTTACGATATGTTGATGAGAATAATCTTTATGGTAAGTCTTTGCTTTTATTGAAGGGAAGTGATCCTTTAAATTTAAATTTTAAAAAGTCTTTAATTTTGTTTTTTACAAGACTTTCTGATGTTAATATTGTTCTTCAAGGTAAGGATGTTACTTCTGTTTTAAAAAGTTATGGAAGTGAAATGATAGCAATTCAATTTTTTTGGTTAAAAACACCAGGTGGTTTTGATCTTAAAGTTTCTGAAGTTTATTGATGAGTGAAATACAAAAATTTCTTTTTAGTTTAAATTTTGATCAAAAACAAATTGTCTTTGATGACACTAAGAACCCTATTCTTGTTTTGGCAGGGCCAGGTAGTGGTAAGACGAGGGTTATAACAGCTAAGTTTGCGCATTTAATAAATGAAGGTAAGGTAAAACCAGAAGAAATTCTTGCTTTAACGTTTACAAATAAAGCAGCACGTGAAATGAATTTTAGATTGAATTCTCTTTTTAATTTTGATAGGTCTTTACATATTCAAACTTTTCATTCTTTTGGTGCTTGGCTTTTGCGACTTTACTTTAAAGAATATGATGAAAATTATGATTCAAATTTTACAATTTGGGATGTTAATGATGTTGTTAAATTTGTTAAACAAATTGGACTTGCATCAAATATTGAATGTGCCAAGTATGTAACATCGTCAATATTGAAATATAAGGAGAATTATTCTTTACATAATAATTGTGGTTTTGATGATAAAATTTATTCTGAGATTGAATTTTATGAACAGGAAAAATCTAAAAGTAATGCTTTTGATTTTGCCGATCTTATTCTTAAATCTGTTTTGATGTTACAAAATTGCGAAAGTATTAGAATGAGGGTGCAAAAAAGATTTAAGGCTATTTTTGTGGATGAATATCAAGATACTAATTATTCACAGTTTTTGTTTTTAAGAGAACTGTATTATAAAGATGCATATTTTATGGTAGTGGGAGATGAGGATCAGTCTATATATTCTTTTAGAGGTGCTAGAGTTGAAAATATTCTTGAATTTGAAAGAACATTTGATAATGTGTCTAAATATTATTTGGTCCAAAATTATCGTTCTAGTTTAAGTATTGTCAATGTTGCAAATAATATTATTTCAAAAAATCAAAATAGGTATGATAAAGTAATAGCTACAGAAAATAAGATAGGTAAAAAAATAAAAATTTTTATATTTCAAAATCCTACAGAAGAAGCTGAGTATTTTGCAAATTTTCTTATTGAAAATAAGCTTGAAACAGCTGTTCTTTATAGATTTAATCATCAATCTTTGCAATTTGAGAAGGCTTTTTTTAAAAATAATATTGCGCATAAAATATTAGGTTCAATTAGATTCTATGAAAGAGAAGAAATTAAGGATGTCATATCTTTGTTAAGACTTTTTGTAAATAAAAAAGATAAAGTATCTTTTTTGAGAATAATAAATAAGCCTGCAAGAGGTCTTGGTAAAACTACCATTGATAAGATAATTGCGACATTAAATGATACTGATGTTAATCTTGACTTAATGCTTGCAAGTAGAAAAGTTGTTAAAAATCTTAAAGGAAAAGCAAGAGATTCTCTTGATATATTTTTAAGTTTATATGATGAATTAAAAGAAAATATACAAAAGGGTGTATATGTAAATTTATCTGAATTTATTAAAGATGTTACAATGGGATTTGGAATTTGGAATTATTATCAAAAATTTGATAAGGATGAGAAATCAAAAAATATTGATGAGCTTATTAGTAGTGGAGTTGAATATTCTGGTAGTTTTGAAGGTCTTGTGATATTTCTTGAAAATTCGTCTTTGTCTCCTTTAGTTCATGGAGATTTTGCATCTAGTGTGTTACTCTCTTCAATTCATGGCGTTAAAGGACTTGAGTTTGATAGGGTAATAATATCTGGTCTTGAGAAAGGTTTATTACCTGCTGAGATTGAAGAATTGACAGCTGATAGATTAGAAGAAGAGAGGAGACTTTTTTATGTTGCTATTACTAGGGCTAAATTCGAACTTTTTATTACAATAAATTTGCAAAGATTTTTTAGAGGAATACTAAAAAATACAGCCATATCAGTTTTTTTTCAAGAGATCCATAAGGATAATTATGATATTGTTTTTGTTCCAGAATATTTGAAAGATAATTTTAAATTTTTTTTTACACGAAGTGATAATAAAAATTTTAATATTGGCGATTATATAATTTATAATGGTGAGAATGGCGTTATTATTGATAAGTGGTACCAAGATGGTGGACCATTTCTTAAAATTAGTTTGAAAAATGGGAAAAAAGCTATTTTGAGTTCAAGTTATATTAAAAAACTTTCTAAAATGTAGAGGTGAAATTTGAAAAATATTCGTTTAGAGAATAGTTTAAAATTGAGTTTATTAAAGTTAAGTGAAGATGAAAAGCAGCAATTTGTTATGAAATTTGAAAAAATTGTTTGTATGTTAGATAAAATTTCTGAATTTAAAATTAAAGATGGCTTCCATAAAGCAGTATGTAATTTTTCTGACTTAAGAGATGATGAGATTTTGCCTTCGTTGACAATAGAATCTATTAAGAATTTTAGCAATGTTTTTGTTGATGGTTATTTTTTATCACCTAAAGTACTTGAATAGGGAGTAATGATTTGGACTTAAGTGGTTTGAATTTAATAAAAATTAAAGAATTAATATTGACTCGGAAATATAAAATTTATGATATTATCCTTTATTATAAGAAAGTTTATGAAGATAATAGAGATATTAATGGTTATGTTGAGTTTTTTGATGATGCATTGGAAATAGCCAAAGAATATGATGATCTTTTAAGTAAAGGTGGGGGACAAGATTTGCCCTTACTTGGAATTCCTATTGCCGTTAAGGATAATATTGCAATTAAAAATAAAGATTTAACTTGTGCATCTGAGATTTTGCAAGGTTATATTTCTCCTTATGATGCAACTGTTATTAAGAGATTAAAAGATAATGGGGCAATTATAATTGGAAGAACTAATATGGATGAGTTTGCAATGGGTTCTTCTTGTGAATTTTCTTATTATGGAGTTACTCTTAATCCTTCAAATAAAAAATATGTTGTGGGGGGAAGTTCTGGTGGTTCTGCAGCTGTTGTTGCTGGAGGTCAAGCCCCTTTTTCACTTGGAAGTGATACGGGTGGTTCTGTTAGGCTTCCTGCTTCATTTGCAGGTGTAATTGGATTTAAGCCTTCCTATGGAGGATTGTCTCGCTATGGACTCTCATCTTATTCTTCGTCTCTTGATCAAATAGGATTTTTTGCTAATTCTATTGATGACGTGGCTTTAATATTAAAATATACTTGTGGCATTGATACAATGGATTCTACTAGTATAGATATTATTCAAGAACCCTATCCATTATTAAATAAACCTTTAAAAGGTACTAAATTGGCTGTTATTAAAGAGTTTAGTAAAGACTTGATGGAAGAGGATATTTATTGTGAGTTTTCTAAATTTAAGTCTGCTCTTTTAAGTAAGGGTGTTGAGATACATGAAATTTCAATAGAAGCAGTTAATTTTGTACTTTCTCTTTATTATTCAATATCTCCTGTTGAAGCTGCATCTAATCTTGCTCGTTATACTTGTCTTAATTATGGGAAAAGATTAAATGATACATTGAGTCTTAATGATTTTTATTACAAACATAGAAGTTTGTTTTTACGAGAAGAAGTTAAAAGGCGTGTTGTACTTGGTAATTATTTATTATCAGAAGGGTATGATTTGGAATATTATACTAAGGCTTGTAAAATTATAGAAAACGTATTGATTCCAAAATTTGATGAAATTTTTAACAATTATTCGTATATTATAACTCCTACAAGTTTTTTGAAACCTTTTAAGATAGGTGAAAATTTTGATGATCCTTTGAAAATGTATTATTCTGATTTATGTACTGTGATTGCCAATCTTATTGGTTTTCCTGCACTTTCAATTCCATTTGCTAAAGATGATAAGGGATTACCTATTGGTATGCAAGTTATTGGTAGAGTTAAGAGGGATTTTGAACTTTTAAGTTTTTCAAAAAATATAATAGAGGAATTAGAATTAGATGGAATATAAATTGCTTATTGGATTAGAAGTCCACGTACAATTGGGATTAAAGACTAAAGCTTTTTGTGGATGTAAAAATGATTTTGGTGGAATTCCAAATTCTCGTGTTTGTCCAATATGTCTTGGACTTCCTGGAGCATTACCTAGCGTAAATAAAGAACTTGTTAGTAGTGCAATTTTGGCAGGGCATGCTACTAATTCTACAATTAGAAATATTGTTAAATTCGATAGAAAGCATTATGCTTATCCTGATTTGCCCAAAGGATACCAAATATCTCAAAATGATGCGCCTATTTGTGAGAATGGGTTTATTTTTATTAAAACTAGTTTGGGTGTAAAAAGAATTAATATTGCAAGAATACATATGGAAGAGGATTCTGGGAAAAGTTTACATTTGCTTTCAAATGATAATCAAAGTTATATTGATTTTAATCGTGCAGGAGCACCGTTGCTAGAAATTGTATCACAACCTGATATACGTAGTGGAGAAGAAGCCGTAGCTTATTTGAATGCTTTAAGAGAAATTTTTAGATATCTTGATTTGTCTGAGTGTAGTATGGAAAATGGATCATTTCGTTGTGATGTTAATATTAACTTACTTATTAATGAGAATGATGTTAACTATAAAACTCCCATTTCTGAGATAAAAAATTTAAATTCTTTTAAGTCAGTAAAGTTAGCTATTGATTATGAGGAGTCAAAACAAAAAGAAGAATGGATTTTGTATAGAAAAACTTTGGAAAGTGTCGGGAAGTGTACAATGGGATTTGATGATAAGAGAGGTATTACAGTTCTTCAAAGAAGCAAAGAAACAATATCTGATTATCGTTATATCAAGGATCCAGATTTACCTTTAATTAAACTTGAGAGTGATTATATTGAAAATATTAAATCTCATAGGATGGTGGAGTTACCTTTTGATGCAAGAATTAGGTTGCAAGAGCAGTATGGGCTTAGTGATTTTGATATTGTAACTTTAACTTCAGATAAAAATTTGGTTAAATATTTTGAAGAGGCAGCATTAACTTCAAGTGAACCTAAGAAAGTGGCTAATTGGATATTATCTGAAGTGTTAAGTGTGTTAAATGAAAGGGAAATAGGTATACTTGATTTTAATTTGCCACCATCATATATTGGTGAGCTTGTTGAATTTATTATTAATGGGAGAATAAGTGGAAAGATTTCTAAGGAAATATTTTTAGAAATGGTTGACAGAAATGTTTCTTCTATTACTATTATTAATGAAAAAAAATTAGAACAGATAAGCGATAAATCGTTTATTGAATCAATTGTAATTGAAGTATTAAATGAAAATCCTAAATCAATTGAGCTTTACAAAAAAGGAAAAAGTCATGCTGTTAAATTTATGATGGGACAGATTATGCGTAAAACTTCTGGTAAGGTTAATCCTGTTCTTTCAAATGAAATTTTAATGAAAAAATTGCAGGATGTGTAGTAAATCTTTATTAAGTTATTTTCCCATAATTAAAAGAGCAAGATTTTTTTATCTTTATGATATTAATGGTAATCGATATTTAGATTTATATTTAAATGAAGGTTTAAATTTTTTAGGGCATAGAGTTCAAGGATTAAATCTGATCCTTAAGCAAACTTTTTCAAGAGGGCTTACAGCACCTTATCCATCTATATTTAAAAAGCAATTTGAAAATATTTTTTTTTCTTACTTTAAAGAAGCAGGATTTGTATGTATTTTTAGGTTTGAAAGAGATGCTAGAGATTTTTTGTTATCATTAACAGGTCAAAATTATTTTAGTAATCCTTGGGAAGTGAGACAGGAGGGGATATATGAGTTTAGGTTTGGATTTGATAATTTGAGATATCCTATGTTTATAAAGCTTCCAATGCCTGGATGTATGTCTATTAATATTGTTATAGTAGATAATTTGTCTAAAAAAATGGAGTTTAGAGATTCTTTTGATGCTTTAACTTTAGCAGTTGCTAAGCATATGCTTGTTAAAATTTTATCTTATGAAAAAAGTTTAAAAATTAATTTTGATATTTTTTCTACTCCTATGTTTAAATTGATTAATAGGTATATGTTTCCTTGCTATAAATCTGAATATCATGGTGAGGTTTTTAAGGAATATTTAAGTAATGGATATTTAATTAGTCCTGTTTTTGATTTTCCTTCACTTTTACCTTTGAAATTTTCTAAAGGAGATTTAGATGGTTTTCGAAAAATTTCTGCTAAGCTTCAAAACAAATTTGGATGTTAGTATTGACAGGTTAACTTGCAAATAATACAATGAAAAGGTATAATTTTGTAGAATATCTAAGCGAGGACTTTATATTATTATGAATAAAATGACTAATAATAAGACAATATGGATGAAACCAAGATACGTGAAGAAAAAGTGGTATGTGATTGATGCTTCGGATAAAGTTCTTGGTAGAATTGCTACAGAAGCTGTTAAAATTCTGAGGGGCAAACATAAACCTTATTATACTCCCCACCAAGATTTAGGTGATAATGTTGTTATTATTAATGCTTCAAAGGTTAAGCTTACTGGTAAGAAATATTTTCAAAAAATTTATTATAGACATTCAAGATATCCTGGAGGTCTTTATTCTGATACTTATAGAACATTATCTGAAAGAAAACCAACAGCTCCTCTTGAAATTGCTATTAAGGGCATGTTGCCAAAGGGTCCTTTGGGTCGTGAGCTTTTTAGAAATCTAAAGGTTTTTGCTGATGCTAATCATAAGCTTAGCTCTCAGAATCTTTATAAATTAGAAGCAAATTAAGAGAGGAAAAATGGCAAAATCAGATGTTAAGGGTGTTAATTTAGGAATGGGTACAGGGCGCAGAAAGTCTTCTGTTGCTAGGGTTTATATTAGAGAAGGTAAGGGTGACATTAAGATTAACCATAAGAATTTTGATGTTTACATGCAGCTTGAAAAGTTAAAAACAATAGCTTTATCCCCATTAGCTTTAACGCATACTCTTGGTAAATATGATATTTATATTAATGTTTATGGTGGAGGTATTTCAGGTCAGGCTGGTGCTATTAGACATGGTATTGCAAGGGCTCTTTTTGATCTTGATGAAGAGTATAAAATGGTTCTTAAATCCAATGGATTTTTAACAAGAGATTCACGAAAAGTTGAACGTAAGAAGTTTGGGAAAAAGAAAGCTAGGAAGAGTTTCCAATTTTCAAAAAGATAGATA
>NZ_LN609267.1:346616-353060 GCF_000825665.2 Borrelia crocidurae | reverse complement strand
CTTTGAAAGAGGGCTTTAATTATTTATTCTTATTTATTAATGGATTAAAATACGTCTTTTCCATGATATTCGGCAATACTGCCCAATTCTTCTTCTATTCTTAATAATTGATTGTATTTTGCAATTCTATCTGTTCTGGATAGAGAACCTGTTTTGATTTGTCCTGTTCCAAGTGCAACAACAAGATCAGCAATTGTTGTATCTTCTGTTTCTCCTGATCTATGTGATACTATTGCAGTATAGCCTGCTTTTTTTGCCATTTCTACAGCTTCAAAAGTTTCAGTTAATGTTCCAATTTGATTTACTTTAATTAAGATTGCATTTGCAACTTTCATTTCAATTCCTTTTTTTAGGAATGATGTATTTGTTACAAATAAATCATCTCCTACAAGTTGAATTTTATTTCCAATTTTATCTGTAAGTTTTTTCCAGCCATCCCAGTCTTCTTCAGCCATTCCATCTTCAATTGATATAATAGGATATTTTTCTACCCATTTTGCCCAATATTCAACCATTTCTTGAGATGTTAATTCTTCTTTTGTTGACCATTTAAATACATATTTTTTTGTTTTTGGATCATATAATTCAGATGTTGCTGGATCAAGAGCAATTGCAATATCTATTCCAGGTGTATATCCTGCACTTTTTATGGCTTCCATAATAACTTCACAAGCTTCTTCATTTGATTTTAAATTTGGTGCAAATCCCCCTTCATCCCCCACGGATGTTGCATAACCTTTTTTGCTTAAAATACTCTTAAGTGTATGAAAAACTTCAGCAGACATTCTTATTGCATCACTAAATGTTTTTGCTCCAATTGGCATTATCATAAATTCTTGAAAATCAACAGAATTGTCAGAGTGGGCACCTCCGTTTATGATATTGCACATTGGTGTAGGTAAAATGTTGGCTTTGTATGTACCAAGGTATTGATAAACTTTAAGTCCAAGATGTTCAGCTGCTGCTCTTGCTGTAGCCATTGAAACTGCAAGAATAGCATTAGCCCCAAGTTTTGATTTGTTAGGAGTTCCATCAAGTTCAAGCATTTTTCTATCAATTTCAACTTGGTTTAAAGCACTCATTCCTTCAAGTTCTGGAGAGATTATATTTATTATATTTTCAACTGCTTTAAGTACTCCTTTTCCCATATAAACGGATTTATCACCATCTCTTAATTCAACAGCTTCATTAGTTCCTGTTGATGCACCTGATGGAACAGCTGCTCTACCTAGAGTACCATCTTCAAGTATTACGTCTGCTTCAACAGTTGGATTGCCTCTAGAATCAATTATTTGTCTAGCTTTTATTTCATAAATATGAAAGCCCATTTTTACACTCCTTGTTGGTTAATATTTATGTATATTTACTTTAGTATATGTTTTTAGTATAATAGCAAATAAAATAAATGTGTAGTATTTTTGAAAAAGAATTGTTTGGCGAGTTTTATAATTCAATTATGGGAAAAACTTTGCGATGGTTATTTTGTTTTATATTTTTTTTCTGTCATGTTATTAATGTTTTAGCAATGAGTTATGTAATTGAAAATTTTGATTTGTCTTTAAATGAATTTTTAGAAGTATCAACCAGAGAAAATAATTTATCACCTATTGTTGATTCTAAGCGAGTTATTATGTTTTATCCTCCAAATAAGGGTATTCGAAAGATTTTTGCTGCTTTTGAGTTTGATGATTATGCGAAAAAATATTTGTTTAAAAAAAATAAATATGGGCTTTTTTTCGTAAAAATTAATCTTCCTCATGGAATTGGTAAAATCAAATATAGACTTATTGTGGATGGTATCTGGACAAATGATGAATATAATGAAAATGTAGTTTTTAATAAGGATCTAATTCCGTTTTCTATAATTGATATAGGTGTGGATTATGGTTATGTTTCTTTGAGAAATCCAATTGATTCGTCTGATGGTAGGGAAGTGGAACTTTTTTATATAGGACAACCTGGACATATTGTTACAATAGCTGGCAATTTTAATAATTTTAATCCATTTTTAAATAGATTGGTTGAGCAAGAATCACGTAAGGGTGTATATACTATTAAGCTTAAAGATCTTCCTAAGGGTAGGATTTATTATTATTTTGTAGATTCTGGGAATAAAGTTATAGATAAGAATAATGTAAATAGGATTAATTTATATTCAGTTGAAAATGTTGAGAATAAGGTAGATTTTGAAGTCTCTTATTTTGATAACTAAATATTCAAATTAAAATTTAATTTTTATTCATTAATTTAATTGGGTTTGTTAAATTATGGCCCCTATTTTTAAGTATGAAGATTTCAAAAAATTTAAGTAAAAGTTGTGTTTTATATGTTTTACTATTTTAGTTTTTATTAAGTAAACTATTCATCTCATCAAAAAGATATTTAGATACAAAATGATCTTTCTCTACTTCTTCAAGAATTTCATTTTCTGTTGGTGAATATGTATTTCGTATATTCGTTAAAGATGGTTCATCAAGTTTAATAGTTTTATTTTTTATTTTTTCTGGATCAATTTCTGGAATAGAGGCTATTAATGTTTTTGTGTATGGATGTTTAGGATTTGAAAATAAAATTTCTCTAGGTGCAATTTCTAAGATTATACCCTGATACATTACGGCAATTTTGTCGCTCATGTATTTTACTACTGCTAAGTCATGTGAAATGAATAGATAAGATAGACTTAATTCTTTTTGTAAATCTTTAAGTAAGTTTAAAATTTGTGCTCTGATTGACACATCTAATGCAGATACAGCTTCATCTAATAATAAAAGTTTAGGGTTTAAAGCTAGTGCCCTTGCTATACCTATTCTTTGTCTCTGTCCTCCTGAAAATTCGTGTGGATATCTAGATAACATACTTTTTGAGAGACCAGTAATATCCATTAATTCATTTACTCTTTGTTCTATTTCTTGTTTTGTTCGTGGAATAATTTTGTTTTCATTGTATATCACAAGTGGTTCTGCTATTATTTCTCTTATTGTCATTCTTGGATTTAGGGATGTGTGTGGATCTTGAAATACCATTTGCATGTCTTTTTTTGTCTTTAAAAGTTCTTTTTTTGACAGTTTTGTTATGTCTTTACCATTAAAATATATTCTACCAGATGTTGGTGTGTAGAGTTGCATTATTGTTCTTAATGTTGTTGATTTTCCACATCCAGATTCGCCAACAAGTCCTAGTGTTTTGTTACGTTCAACTTCAAAGCTAATGCCGTTTACAGCGTTTACTTTACGTTTATTTTTCCAAAATAAAAAGTTTTCTCCGATTGTGAATGTTTGTACCAAATTTTCTACTTTAAGAATTATATCTTTTTCATTTGTCATTTAAATACCCTCGTTGTTATTTGTAATAGTTTCAATGGGATAATCTTTAATTGAATAAAGTTTTTCATTTGGATTTTTATCAAGAGTTAGTATTGATTTTAAAAGTCCAATTGTGTATGGATGTTTAGGATTTTTAAATATTTCTTGTACTGTTCCTTCTTCTACAAATTTTCCTTGGTACATTACAGAGACAGTATCGCATATTTCTGCCACTACTCCTAAATCATGTGTTATTAATATGGTGGAGGTATTAAATTTCCTAGAGAGCTTTTTAATTAGTAATAGTATTTGCTCTTGAATTGTGACATCAAGAGCTGTTGTAGGTTCATCTGCAATTAATAATGATGGATGACAACTTAATGCCATTGCAATCATCACTCTTTGTCTCATTCCTCCTGAGAATTGATGTGGATAGTGTTTTATTCTCTCTTCTGCGTTTATAACACCAACTGTTTTCAACATTTCTATTGCTTTTTGTTTTGCTTGCTTTTTATTTAATTTTTGGTGTAACATGATTGTCTCTTCAATTTGTGTGGATATTTTTAGATATGGATTTAGAGACGTCATTGGATCTTGAAATATCATTGCTATTTTATTACCTCTTATGCTTTGAAGTTCTTTTTCTTTGAGTTTCAATAAATCTTGATTTTCGAATATTATTTCTCCAGTTTTATATATCGTTGTAGATTCGGGTAATAGTTTTAATATTGCCATGCTTGTGACAGATTTTCCACTGCCAGATTCTCCAACAATAGCTCTAATTTCTCCTCTTTTCATTTTTAAATTTATATTATTTACAGGATATATTGTTGTGTGTTTTAATTGAAATTCAATTGTTAAATTTTTGATTTCTAGCATATAGTTTTCGTTCATTTATATCTCCTTAGAGGTTATCTTTTGGATCAAATGCATCTCGTAATCCGTCGCCTAAGAAGTTCATAAATAATAGGAAAATTGTCATGATTGATGCTGGTATGAAAATTTTCCATGGATATTCAATAAATGTAGGAATTCCATTTTTAATTAATTCTCCCCAACTAGTCATTGGTGCTGATATTCCAAGTCCTAGGAATGATAGAAATGATTCAAGTATAATGAATGAGGGAACATTCATTGTTGTAATAATCACTATCATTCCAAAGCTATTGGGTATTAAATGTTTGAATATCATTCTTCTATTTGTTGCACCGAATGTCCTGGCGGCTTCTATGAATTCAGATTGTGAGAGTGTTTTTACTTGTCCCCTTACAATTCTAGAAATTGTTAGCCATGAGATTATACTTATTGCAATAAATAAGCCGATGATGTTTCTTTCCATAATCGTCATTAAAGTTATTATTACAAGTAGATTAGGTAAAGAATAGAGAACTTCCGTTATTTTAGTTATAATTCTATCTATAATGCCGCCAAAGAAACCTGCTGTTGCTCCTATTATGCTTCCTATAAGCATTGATATTAATGCTCCAATAAATCCGATAGATATCGATATTTGACTTCCTTGTATTATTCGTGAAAGCAAGTCTCGTCCAAGATTATCTGTGCCTAGTAAATATATTCTTTTGTGTATTTTGGTTTCTTTTCCATTAATAATTTGGATTTCAGTTTTTATCTTTCTTTTTATCTCCTCAAGTTTTTCTTTTTCTTCTTCATTGATTTCTCTATTTTCCTTTTTTGCTAATCTTTTTATAAAATCAAGTTCTTTTTTGTACCAAAGTTCTCCTGCGTATCTAAAAGATGGAGGTAAATCGACATGTTCTACAATTTGAGTATAATATTTATATATTGGTAATATTGGCTGAAGTATTGCAATTGCCATGTAAAATCCAATGACAAATATACTAATATACGCAAGTTTATTTTCTTTAAATCTTAACCATGCTCTTTTATTTGCTGTTTGAGTATCTATGTTTACACATGTATTTTGTTTTATATTGCTCATTTGATTTGTTCTCCTATATTCTTGGATCAAGTTTTTTGTATATAATATCAGATGCCAAAATGGAGATGAGCAATATTGCTGAATATACTAATAATGAGCCCATTAGTAATGGATAATCTCTGTTTAGAGATGATTCTACTGTAAACATGCCCATTCCGGCAATTCTGAATATTTGTTCGATAACCATACTTCCAGAAATTATACCAGCAAATGCAGGTCCTATATAGCTTACAATTGGCAGTATAGCTCCTATAAGTACATGCTTTCTAATTATTACATTAAAGCTTAGTCCTTTAGCTTTTGCTGTTCGTACAAAATCACTATTTAAAATTTCTAGCATAGAACCTCTAATTATGCGCGTAAAAATAGCTATCCATGGTAAACTCATTGTTAATATTGGCATAATTAAATTTGCAAGGCCACCTCTTTCTGAAATCCATCCAGAAGTATAGAATAATTTTAATTTGACAGATAAAATGTATTGTAAAATAGGACCGGTTACAAATGTGGGCACGGAAATTCCAAATATAGCAGCCATTCTTATTATATAATCTATGTGTGTGTTTTTGTTGATTGCTGCTAGTGAGCCCAGTACAATTCCAAGTGTAAGAGATATTATGAGACTAATTATTCCAATTGTAAATGACTTAGGAAACCCTAATTTTATATATTGATTTACACTTAAGTCCTTTTTTGCTATTGATGGACCAAAGTCACCTTTTAATATATTTTTAATATAGTAATAAGCTTGCATATAAAAAGGCTTATCAAGGTGATATTTTTGCATTAGTTTTTCTTTTACTTGAGGATCAATTGGTTTTTCAGAATCGAATGGATTTCCGGGAGCAAGTCTCATTATCAAAAAACATAAAAAAATTATTATTATTAAAGTTGGTAATGTTTCTAGTAATTTTTGTATACTAAACCTTAACATAATTGCTCCTTATTATGATAGAAAGATAAAGATTTGTATGCGTTATATAATGAACCATTGTAACATAGAAGGTGAGATATTATTCAAAAAATTTCACTTTATTTTAATTGATTTGTAACTATTGATTTTGTTGATTTTAAGTAGACTTAATGGTTTTCTTGCTTTTGTCTTTATAATATTAATATTATATTGCTTTAATTAAGGTAGTATATTGTATGAGTATTTAATTTCATCTGTCAGTATTATAT
>NZ_LN609267.1:344682-346585 GCF_000825665.2 Borrelia crocidurae | reverse complement strand
TAATTATAATTTTGATTTTTTAAAATTTTTAATTTACAGACATCTAACAAAAATGTTTCATTTAGATGTCTGTTTTTTCTATTTTATGAGTTTAAGTTGCGAAAAGTCAAATCTTTCTGCAATGTTAGGTTCCCATCCAGTCCATTTATCGTTTTTAAATAAATAATTTCCTGCATATATGTATATTGGAGCTATCGGAAAATCTTTCTCTATAATTATTGATTCGGCTTCTCTTAATATATCTTGTCTTTTAATCGGATCTTGTTCTAAATTAGATTGTTTCATTAAATTTTCATATTCTTCATTAAAATAATTATATGATGAAAAATTTGAAAGTCCCTTTTGAAATAAAGTTAAAAATGTTGATGGATCTGCATAATCACCTATCCAACCAGATCTTGCTATTTCATAATTACCTTTTTGTTTGTTGTCTAGAAATGATGCCCATTCTTCATTTGTAAGTTCAATATTGATCTTTAAAATTTTCAACCATTGATTTTGAATAAATTCAGCAATTTTTTTGTGATTTTCATTTGTATTATATTTGATTTTTAATGTAGGAAAACCTTTTCCATCAGGATAACCAGCTTCACTCATTAATTGTTTTGCTTTTTGTGGGTTGAATAGTTCTAATGATTTTTTATAGGAATAATTGTTGAATTTTGGACTTACATTTCTTGTTGGAATAGCCCCATTTTTTATAACTTTTGATGTCAATGTTTGTCTGTCAATAGCAAGAGTTAAAGCTTCTCTGATTTTTACATTGTCAAGAGGTTTGATGTGTGTGTTGAATGAATAGTAATAAAGACCGTTAATAGGTGATGAGTAATAATCATTTTTTAATTCTATTTCTTTTATTAGGTCAGATGGAATTATTGCAAAGACAGCATCGATTTCATTATTTTCATACATTCTGTAGGCAGTTGATGCGTCATTTATTGTGTAAAATATCAGTTCTTGTACTTCAATATTTTTAGCATTAAAGTAGTAGTCATTTTTGGTAAGTGATATTTTTTCATTTGGTATTCTCTCAGTTAGTTTATATGCGCCACTTACTACCATATTTTCAGGATCTGTCCATTTATTTCCATATTTTTCGATAACATGCACTGGTACTGGTATAAAAGATTGGTGTACTAACATATCTAGAAAATAAGATTTTGGAGAGGTAATAGATATTTCTAGTGTTAGGTCGTCTATAGCTTTAATGCCAAATTCAGATTCTGATATTTTGCCTTCAAAATAATCTTCTCCATTTTTAATTGTTGATTTAACAAGTGCAACATAATTTGATGCTGTTTCTTTATTTAATATTCTAAGGTAAGATTTTCGAATACCCTCAGCAGTAATAGGGACTCCATCACTCCAAACAAGATTTTTTCTTAAATTAAATGTATATACAGTGCCATCTTGAGATATATCCCAAGATTCAGCTAGCCCTGGTTTGTATCCGCCAGTTTTTGGGTCACCAATTACGATGCCATTGAACATTTGTGAAATTATAGTAGCACCCATTTTGTCTTCAGCTAATTGAGGATCTATTGATTTAGGTTCTCCTCCTATAGCGATTTTAAATGATACATTTTCTTTGTTGCTTTCCTTACTACAGGATAGGATAGTTATTAAAAAAAATATAATGAATCTTATTTTTTTTATTTGCATTTTTATCTCCTTATTTCACTTAATTATCTTATATTAACTNNNATTCTATTTTAGCTAAAATGATTAAAAGTGTTTGATGATTTTTTGACAATTTTTTATTAAATTACTTAGTTTTGTTTTAAATTATTTACCAAAGCATAAAATGTATTTAATTGAAATAGATTTTATGAAAATTATAAAATAAAATCGTTAAATGAATATTTTGAAAATATTTATTCATGAAATTTGAAATATTGTATGT
>NZ_LN609267.1:330937-344629 GCF_000825665.2 Borrelia crocidurae | reverse complement strand
TTCATATTAAGTGGATTTTGGCCCTTACTTAAGAATACTTTTATTAGTTTATTTTAAGTAGACCACAAATAATAAAATTAATCATATCAAGTCGTTTGTATTTGAATAATTGTTAGTGTTTATGTTTCTTAATTTTTGTATTGCATTTCATATTTTATGTGTTTTCTTTTTGTTGTTTGATATCTTCATAAAGATAGACTTCTGCAATATTGGGAATCCATCCAATCCATTTATCATGTCTAAAGAGAGCATATGATTTTGGTATTGAAAGTGGAGATGCAGGAAAATCTTTTTCTATAATTATTTCTTCAGCTTTGCGTAAGATTTCTTGTCTTTCTATAGGATCTAAGATAAAATTCGATTGGTTTATCAAATTGTCATATTGCTTACTTGAATAACCGTATGAGCCAAAGTTGTAGTTTTCTGTTGTAAATAAATTAAGGAATGTTGATGGATCTACATAATCCCCTGTCCATCCCATATGTGATATTTGATAATTACCCGTTCTTCTGCTACCTAAAAATGTGGTCCATTCTTCAATTTCAATCTCAATATTGATGTTTAATACTTTTTTGAATTGTTCTTGTAAAAATTCTGCGGTTATTTTCATTATGTTTTTTTGTGAAGTTTTGTATTTAAGAGTAGGAAAACCTGAACCATTAGGATAGCCAGCTTCAGCTAATAATTGTTTTGCTCTTTCGGGATCAAATAATTTTAATTGTTTACCATAAGCATAGTTTTCAAATGATGGGGTTATATTTCTAGTTGGTTGTGATTGACCTTTTAGAGACATTTTGTTTAGGGCTTCTCTGTCAATAGCAAGGGTTAAAGCTTCTCTAACTTTTGCATTGTTAAGTGGTTTGACAGTTGTGTTGAATGCCATATAGATTAAGGTGTTTGCAGGGTGAGAGTAATAATCGTTTCTTATTCTAGCTTCATCTAGGTATTCTGGTGTTATTGCTGTTAAGAAATCAAGTTCATCGTTTATATACATATTATAAGCGGTGTTTCCTTGCGCTTGATAAAATATTACTTCGTCTATTTCGACATTTGCAAAGTTATAATATTTGTTATTTTTTTCAAGAACTATTTTTTCATTTGGTGTTCTTTCTTTTAATTTATATGCACCACTTATTACTATATTTTCAGGGTTTGTCCAGTTTTGTCCGTATTTTTCAATAGTGTGAATTGGTACTGGTATGAATGTTTGGTGAGTTAACATATCAAGAAAATAAGGTTTTGGACTAATTAATGTTATTTCTAATGTTGAATCATTTATAGTTTTAATACCAAGTTCAGATTCTGATATTTTACCATCAAAATAATCCTGTGCATTTTTTATTGTTGATTTAACAATATCAACATATTGTGAACCTGTTTTTTTATTTAATACTCTAAGGTAAGATTTTCGAATTCCCTCAGCAGTAATAGGGACTCCATCACTCCAAAATATATCTTCTCTTAGATGCATTGTGTATACAAGACCATCTTCAGATACATCCCAAGATTTAGCTAGTCCTGGTTTATATCCTCCAGTTTGTGTGTTTTTTGTTGTTAATCCTGAAAATATATTTACGATTATTCTATATGATTGAGCTGAAGTAGCTAGTTGAGGATCTAGTGAATCAGGTTCGGATTCAGCTGTTGTCCTAAATATTATCTTTTCTTTATGTTCATTATTTGAACAAGAAGTTAGCCATATAGTTAAGAAAGATTATAGAATTATGACTTTATATTTCATAATTTATTCTCCTTTATATTTATTTTGTATTTTTAAATGAATTATTCTTGTTTAATATACTTGAATGGATTTTACTTTAATTTGCTAAATAAATAAAGTATAATTTATATAAAATTATTGATGCATGTTAGATATTACATTTGAGTATTTTTGGATTTTTAGTATGTTGTTTTTCAAAAACTTTAAAGGATGAAGTTTTATGTTTATACGGAATAAAAGTTTTAATAAGTATTTTAAAGGTATTGAGAACGAATTCTTTAGTAGGTTTAAAGATATTGAAAATATAAATTGTTTAAATAGTTCGTATCATGAGGCTGATTCTGTTAGTAGAAAGTTGGTTGATACGATGATAGAAAGATTACTTAAGAGTAATTCTACTATTGTTGGTATTCAAAATATTTTAAAACTTTATGAAAAGTCCAAATCTGGTAAGTCTTCAATTATATTAATGGAACATTATAGTAATTTCGATTTTCCTTGTTTTCAATTTTTGCTTGAAAAAATGAATTGTAAGGAAATTTCAGAATATGTTGTTCCTATAGCTGGTGTTAAACTTTTTAAAGATAATTTATTAATTAAAAGTTTAAGTTTGGGCTATAATGTAATATTCATCTATCCTCCACATGCATTTGTTGATGTTGATAGTAAAACTATGAGGGAGAGACGAGTTTTTAATGCTAATTCTATGAGATATGTTGCAGACAAAAAGAATAGTGGTTATATAATTCTTATTTTCCCAACAGCTACAAGATATAGAAAAGGTAAACCTGAGACTAAAAAGATAATTTCAGAAATTTTAAATTATTTTAAAATTTTTGATTATTTCATAATGGTTGGTATTAATGGCAATATTCTTGAAGTTTCATCAAATGATGATATGTCGTGTGATATTTTTAGAGAAGATGTTCTTGTATATAATACAACCGAAGTGTTGGATATAGTTGAATATAAAACTTTGATTTTAGAAAAATTGAAAAAAGAAGGTTTAGAACCAACAAAAGAAATTTTAGGTTCCAAGATTGCTGATGATTTAGAAAAACGTTTTGAGATTCTTCATAAGGATGGAGCTAAAATATATAATGATTTGATTTAGGATTTTATTGTAATATGCCTGATATAGATAAAATAAATAAGTTTAAGAAGGAAATAATAGATAATATTGCTGATGAGAAAGCTAGAAAAGATAGTTTTGGCATTAAAATGGATATTGACCCTCCAAAGGATGGTGAGTCTATTCTTCCTTGGGAAGAACAAGAAGAAGTTGTTGATTTTGATGAAGAACATGATGAAGGACCAGATTTAGATGCTATTCTTGGTGTTCTTGATAATGAGGAAGGACAAAAGAGTGAAGCTAGTGAAAATGATATTAATCTTTTAAAAAATTCCGAAAATGTAGAAATTGATTCTGAATTTGATAATTTAAATGAGGATTTTGATGTTTTAGGTTCACATTTTGAGGAAACTTTAGATAAAGTTCTTGATGATAATTCTGTAAGTTTAGATGATGCTATTAATTTGAATTTAGATAATTCTGGTAATAATGTTGATGATGATGATAATGTTCAAAATTCAAATGTAGAGAATGGTTTAAATTCAAATTCTTCTGATTTTGAAAATCCTTTTGAAAATGATGATAGTTCTACTCAAGAATCTCAAGATTATAATAATGATGATTTTGATCTTGAGTATATGATTAGTAAAATCAAGGAAGCAGATGATGAAATTTCTTCTAATAAGTTTGATTCTAGTGATGATTCTTTAGATCCTAATACTAAAGAGGAGAAAGATTGGTCTAATCTTACAGGTGATTTTCAATCTTTAAAGGATCAAGAGAACAAAATTTTTGAGGATTCTGATTTTAAAGTTAATTATTCTTTATTTTTTAAACATTTAGATTCTTATCCTAGAAATTTGAGAATTGCTATTGCCGAAGCATTAATGTTAGAAAATGTTTCTAAATATAAAATTGAAGCATTAGTTGATCTTGTTGAGCAAAATAAAAAAGGGCTTAATTTTATTGCTAAATTTGTTGGAGATATTATTGGCAGATCTGTTAAATTGCCCATTATGTATTATAAGGCAGAAGAATTTAGCAAACTGGAGAAGCAATTTAGTTATAGACTTTCTAAAGCCTTAACACCAATATTAAAAATTGCCTCTTTTTTTATTGTATTAACCTTTTTGTCGTTTTATTTTTTAGTCGATATTATGTTTTTTTATATTGTATCTGATCAAAAATATAAAGAAGGAATTTCATATATATATGAAAATAAAAGAGAACTTGCTAAAGCTACTTTTAAGGATGCATATTATATGCGTCCTAATAGAAAGTGGTTTTTAACTTATGCTAAGGCTTTTGAGAGTATAAAGGATTTTGATAGTGCTGAGGAAAAATATGAAGAATTGTTTACTGTTGACCCATTTTCTGAGGGTGCTTCTAAGAGAAGACGAAAAATTTTTGATAAAGATGGTTATATATCTTATGCTTTTATGAAGATGAGGCTTGGTGAATATTCTGATGCTAATTCGATTTTGGATGAGGTTATATCTTACGATATTTATGATTATGAGGCATTAATGGCTAAGGGTGAGAATTATTTTCAGTGGGCTCAAGTGGATCCTATGTATTATAGAAATAGTATAAATGATTATACCATTTTACTTTCAAAATATGGACATCGGAAGAAGGAAGTTTTATTTAAGCTTTTTGATGCTTATATTGAAGCTGGTGCTGAGAGAGAGGCTGACAATGTAAATGCTTTTATTAAAACAAATCAGGAATTAGATATTGATGAGGTAGTTTATACTAAGTATGTTAAGAAATTGATAGATAAATATGTAGAATTTACAGTTTATAATAAGCGAATAAATGCTCTCTCTAGAAATTTAAAATATTTAAATGCTCAAATGAATTTACTTAATAAAGAGTTTTCTAATTTTAAAATAAATAGTGGCAAGAGTGTTTCTGATATTTTAAATGATGTTAATCTTAATTCGGAGATTGAATATATTCTTAGGAGAATTTTATTAAAAAATCCTGATTATAATAAGGCATTATTTGAAAGTGGTAGATATTTTTATTATATGGGAGATTTGAAAAAGTCAGAAGGATATTTATTAACGGCTATAAACGGTTTTAGACAAGAAGATTCAATTAATAATGCTGGTGAAAAGATTATTGCTTATAGAATTTTATCAGATATTTATGAGAAGGGAAATGATACACTTAAAGCAAATAATATTGTCAGTTTGGCTTTAAATGAATATGATTTTTATAAAAGAAATGGCCTTATTAAAGGTTCGAGAGAACTTGCTTTAATTTATGAAAAGCAAGGAGATATATTTAAAACTTTAAATGGTTTTCAATCAGCCATATCTTCTTATAAAATGGCAATAAATGAAGGGGTTAATTCACCAGATGTTTACTATAAATTAGCATTACTTAGTTATAAGGAAAATAATTATAAGGATGCATTAACTTCGCTATTCAAAGTTGAAAATATGTCTGGATTTGCAAATAGTAATAAAGTTTTAAATTCAATAGCATCTGTTCTTTATAAAATGGGTGATTTTGAAGCTTCTAGGAGTTATTATTTAAGAGTATTGCAAAATTTGGAATCAGAGAAATCCAGTATTTTAAGTTTGAGACCTAAAGGAAATGATCATCATAAAGCTTTGTTGCTAAGAGAAATTGAAGTTTATAATAATCTTGGAGTTGTTGAGATAATAGCATCTCTTGGCAATAAGGGTAAGTCTGGTGTTATTATAGATCATGATCTTTTTGATTCAGGAATTGCAAATTTAACAGAATCTTCTAGAATATTTGATCTCTTAAATCGTGATGAGGATATGATGAAAAATGTTAAAAGCGATCTTGCTAGTTTAAATCTTAGAAGCGTATTTAAAAATGATTTTACAGGTTTAAAGATTTTGTTTTATGATAATTTAGCTGATAATCTTTAGATCTTTATAATTTATCAGCTTAAGGACATTGTAGAATTGTCCGATTAATGTGTAAGGGTTTATATGAGAAAAGCTTGCTTTATTATTTTCTTGTTTATTGTATTTAATTTGTTTTCTGAATCGCATGATCACTTGAGTATTAATATTGATGATGTTTATGTTGAAGCTCATGATGATGGATTTCATCTTTTTATTAGAAAAAAACCAAATATTAAATCAGTTATTTTAACCGAATCTTTTGAAATTCCAGATAAAAATAAAGATGCTTCTACTTATTCATTTAGAACATTAGAATATAATAAGATTAATGGTGATGAAATTAGAATTTTAAATGGTCGAGTGATTCAAAATAGAAGTCTTTTATCTTTAACATCTTCTACTCCTGTGCAAAATAAAAGATTTGGAGAAGCTTTTCATATTTTAATACCTAAAAAATTGAGGTATGGATTTCCAAATTTTTCAACAAGAAGTGGAGATATCGATTTGGAAATTTTAAAAAGAAATAAGGAACCTTTTTGGTTTTCAATTAGAACTTTTGAAAAAAAATATAATGATTATTTAGGTAAATATAAAGATAATGCTTATGAATTGTTTTTTGGGGATACGCAACGAGAAAATATAGTTGAAAATAGTGTTTTAGAAGAGGGATTTTCTAGATTTGCTGATGATGTTGTTACTGCAAATAAAGGACTTGATATTGTTGATAAAATAAAAGATATTTTAGAAAAATCAGAAGATCCACTTGTTGATTTAGATCTAGTTTTTGTTATTGATGTTACTGATAGTATGAAAAATCATATTGAAATTTTACGAGAACACCTTCTTGATATGGTAGAACCTCAATTGAATCAGTTTAAGTCTTATAGAATAGGTTTTGTGTTTTATAAGGACTATCTTGAAGATTTTTTAACACGATCTTTTGATTTTAATAGTAAAGAATATTTACATAATATTCTTGAAAGTATTAATGTTGGGGGTGGAGGAGATTATCCTGAAGCGGTATTTGAAGGAGTTAATGCTGCTGTTACTCAATTTGATTGGAAATCAGATAATAGATTTATTATTGTACTTGGCAATGCTCCTCCTCATGAGTATCCTAGAGGTCCTATAGTTTATGAAGATGTTATTAGAGCAGCTAAGGAGAAGGATATTACAATTTATGGTATATTACTTAAGTAGTAAATTTTGTTAATTTGAAGTTGTTTTATTTTTTATTGGGTTTTGATCTTTTGTAATATTTTTTGAGATAGTGGTATAACCCACTTAGGTGTTTCAATGTTAGATTGTATCAATTCTTCAAAGAGCTTTTTCATGTATGTTCTCCTTTTTTATTATTAATATAATATATGAATGCAATTTCATACTTTCCGGTGGCAACAATTTCTTTGTTTTCTTTGTAATTTTGAATCATTTTTTCATATATTTTTAAAGCAGTTTGATAGTCATTAATATTTTTTGCTTTTTGAGCTTCTTTTAAATAAATTCTGTGAGAGGTTTTTTCTGTAAGTTGGTCATCTAGATGAGCTATTGTGTAGCAGGAGACTAATAAAATAGTTAATGGCAGTATTAATTTATTCATTCGTTATACTCTTGTTCTATAGAAAATATTTAATTTAATTTTATTAGATATAAAAGAAGAAAACAAGTTGATGTTTGTTTTCTTCTTTATATTTTATTTAGAAGGAATTATTATTTTCCAATTTTCAAGTATGAGATCTGGATTTTGAATTTTTTGTCTGTTAGCAAACCAGATTTTTGGCCATAAATAAGGGTCATTATATAATTTTTTAGAAATTCCCCATAATGTATTTCCAATTTTGATTATGTAGAGTTCTTTACTTGAATGACTTTGATAAGCTTTTAAGTATCTTGCAGAATCTAAGAATAGTTCGTTTGCTAGCCTGAGATTATTGAGATTTTTGGCTTCAAGTCCTTGTTCCCATAGTTGTCTGGCTTTTTCAATGAGTTGAAGTGTTTTGAATTTATTTGCTTCTGTATTTTTTACTTCTTCTACTTTCTCTTCATAAGGGAGCACTATTGCATCTATTTGTCCAAGTAAGTAAGTGTTATCTTGTAAATTCAATAGATTTACTCTTTCACCTTTATCTTGAATTAAACTTCTTCCATTCCATGGTGATGGCTTAATAAGCTTATTGTTGCTATAAATAGGAAGATTAGAAGCAGCTTCTAGTGCTTTTAATTGTTTGTACATTCTTTCTTCTGTTTCTTTAAGAGCTCTTGCTTCCTTTGCTTTTTTAGCCGTTTGTTGTGCTTTAGTAAATGCTTTGCTATACATTCCAAGAGCACTTTCGATATCATATATTTTGTATTTTCTTGTTGCCTCAAAATATAAATTGTTTACTTCATCGATTTCTAATGGAATCCATATGTATGCTTCATTAACTTCAGCGTCATTTAAATATTTTTCAATATTTTCTTTTAAATAATTTATTTTTTCTTTTTTTTCTATTGTGTCTCTTTCGATATTTCTATATCGTTCCAGTACTTTTGTGGCAAGTTCATTGCCTTCCTGAATTATTCCTTTTGAAAATTTACTATTCATTTCTTTTTCAAGCTTTTCAGCTTCATTGAATTCTTTAGAATAAAAGAGATTACCCCTTTCTCTGATGACTCCATTTTTCATTTCTTCAATGTCTCTTTTGATATCTCCAGTTTCTTTAATTGAGATTTTGGAGTTGTCATTTTGTTGATCCTCTGGTGTGCTATTGCATGAAATTAGAGAAATAGCAAAAACAAATAACATTAAAAATAATAACTTGCTTTTTTTTATCATAAATACATCCTTCTTATGTGATATTGATTACATAAATTAAGAACTTTACTTTTTACATATCACTTCTTATAAAGCTTCTAAGTAGTATATTATTACACAATTTGATATTATACAATTTTTTTGTTTCATATTACGTTCTATTTTTATTACATCAATATTTTAATTCTTGCCTTTAATCTGCCTTAAAAATCACTGGTTCTCCACATCTTTCTTCTTGAGGTGCAGTTTGGCATGAAATTAGGACAAGAGTAAGCATAGATAATATTAAAAATAATAATTTAGATTTTTTAATCATAAGTACATCCTTTTGACATAAAATTGGCTACACATTGTGTAACTTTTCTCACACCTTAGATTCTTGAAAAGAACAGGCTTAACATAAAATATTATTTTTTTATGCTGTGTTAGAGAAGTATAACGTATTTTTTGTTTTTATTAAAGTTAATAAATCTCTTTAAAAAAGATATAATTAACATTGTAATATTATTGAAAAGGAAAATTTGGTTTTGAAATTATATATTATTATCCTTTTATTTTTGTCATCTCAAGTAATATTGTTTTCTCAAGTAGCATCTATTAAGGAAATGGAAGGACAAATTAATGTTATACGAAATGCTGTTTATGTTAAGTTAAATTTAGGAGATGAAATTTTTGAATATGATTTTATTGATGTAGGCAGTAATTCTAAACTTAAAATAAGCTTATATGGGATTAATGGTATTGAATCAGATTTAACTTTGCATTCTAATACTTATAGTCTTATTTGTTATTCTTCTCTTAAAGATATGCAAGATGCAAAAATATATTTATTTAAGGGAAGTTTAGATGTGACAATTTATAAAATTGTTCATGGTTCTTCATTTTCTGTAGATATTAATAATTATTTTTTTAAAACAGATGCTCCAGCTAAATTTTATGTAAATTGTGAATATTTTAATAATTATTTTGTCAGTGTGTTTGATGGTATTCTTAATCATTATAATAAAGATACATATTGGATTTCGACAAACACTAGTATTTTACTTTGGAATAATAATTCTTTTTTATATAAAACCGATGATGCTGTGCCACAAAATGTGATTCAAAACTTAAAAGAAATGTCTCGCAAAAACTTTATTTCTCTAAATAATAAGCATTCAGCTTATGTATTTTCAAAGTATGTTGAGGATAGCTTTAGGTTTGATTTCGTGTACGATTATTTAGTAAGGGATCCTAAATTTAACGTTATATATTCTAAGTGGAGTTTAGAGGATAAAAATTATACTTTAGGAAATAGGGTTGATATGATAAATGATGTTAATTATTTAAGAGGAAGAGTAGGTATTCTTTTTAAGAATTTTATTTATTTAGCCAATGTTTTCTTTTTTATAGAGGATATTGTTAATCATACTTCTGATATGTTTGATAAAGTGATCATTTATGGATCTGTTTTAAAATTTTTTGAAAATTATAAACAAAATAGGTCATCTTTGGCAAAAAAATTTTTTAAAACAATTCATTCCTTTAAAATGTATTTAGTTCGTACAAATGGTGATCTTCCTAGTAATTTAAGTGTTAATGAATTTTATTTATTAACACCTAGAGAATTTTGATATTAAGAAATGCTTTTGTTAAACTAATGAATTAGCAGTGAAATTTGTTATAATTTAGAAACTATAAATATAATTTTTATTTGATTGAAAGATAAATTTTTTTAGGAAAGTATTTTATAATGAATTTGAATACTAAATGTTTGAGGGAGATATTTTAATTTTAAAAATTTGTTTCTTGAAAGTTTGTAAAATTGAATTTCTCTTTAATTATTTATGATTTTGTTTTTTTAAAATTGATATTTTAATCAAATTAAAGCAAAATTTGCTTAAAATTGGACGTAATAGCGAATTTATGATATCTTTTTACAAAGAAACTTTTTATGAAAGTAATTGGTATATTGGTAGGTTTTAGGGTTTTGATTTTATGCCGTTTTGTTCTCATAGTGCCAAAATTAGTTGTATTTTATGAGAAAAAGGTGTTTTGTATTTGTGAGTAAATCTTTTTTTTTTAGAATTTTTTGGATTGTTATTTCATTAATTTGTTTGTTTTTATTTGTTTATATTAATTTTTTTAAGGCTAGAGGGCTTAAATTTTCATCTAGTAGAAAAATTGCTTTATTTATTCCTGGCAGTATTACTGGTTCGCCTTCTTATAAGGCAATGTATGATTGTTTAATTGAATTTCAAAATAGTAGAAGTGATATTGATATTGAATTATTTGAATCTGGATTTAATCAGCATGAATGGATAGAATTACTTGAGAAATTATTAAATTCCAAAAATTATGATTTTTTAATAACAACAAATAATGTCATGCAAGGCATTATAGATAAAGTTTCCAGGAATTATCCTTATACTAAATTTTTGCTTTTTGATTCTTTAGTTAAAAATACTAATCCCCAAGTATATTCTCTTTCTTATAACGTTGCTGAAGAAGCTTATTTATTGGGTTATTATGTTGGTTTATTTTTAAAAGATTCAAATTTAGCAAATCAGAATGTTGCTTTGATTGCTGGACAAGAGTATCCTGTTATGAATAATTATATTTTTCCTTATTTTAAAAATGGTATTAAAGAGGTTTTAGATTCAGAGGTTTTTTTTAGGACTTTAGGAAATTGGCATGACAGTAATAGAGTCAAGGTTTTGACCGAATCTTTAATTTTGGATTCAAAAGTATCTGTCATTCTTCCGATTGTAGGGGCAGCTATTAAGGGTGTTCTATCAGCAGTTCGTAAGCATGGTGTTTTTGTTGTTCTTTTTGATGGTGAGGATTATTTGGATAATAAAGAGAATATTATTGGATCGGGTATTACAAATCAAAGATTATTCTTGGAAGAGGTCTTAAGTAAAGCTATTAAGGGTGAGATTCAGTATGGAACTTATAGAGTGCTTGGATTTAAAGATAAGGGGGTTTCATTTAATTTGTTAAATAAATTTTATCTAGAGAGTATAGGTTTGGATCTTAAAGAAAAGCTTGAGGAAAAAATGAGAGAGATGAATGATACTGAAATCAAAATAAATTTAGAATAATTTATGGTAGAGTTTAAAAATATAGTAAAATATTTTCCAGATATTGAGAGACCTATCCTAAATAGTGTCAATTTAAGAATTGAGGAATCTAAAATTTTAACTGTTATTGGGCGAAATGGAGAAGGTAAGAGTACCTTATCAAAAATTATAGCTGGGCTTGTTCGTTTTGATAGTGGTGAGGTTTTTGTTAATAATATTAAACAAAAAAATTGGAATGTGGATGTAGCAAAGAATAATGGTATTTATGTTGTATCACAGATTCCAAAGCTTGATATGAATTTAAAAGTTTGGGAATATCTTAGTATTTATTGGTTTGATTCTAAGTTTTTTATGCCAATGAATAGATCTGCAACTTATAGATATTATAAATGGCTTAGACAATTTTATAATATCATTTTTGATTTAGAAACAAAGATACAAGATTTAAATATTAAAGAAATATATTTTTTGCTTATTATGTCTTCCCTTAAAAAAAATGCAAAGATTATTATTTTTGATGAGAGTGTTGCTTATTTTTCTCAAAAAGAGGCAAAAGAATTTATTAAATTACTTCAAGACCTTAAAAAGGTAGGTATTACTTCGCTTTTTATTACACATAGAGAAATTAGCGATGCCATAAAATTTAGTGATGAATTTATTATTTTACAAGAAGGAAAATGTTTTAGAACAACAAATAAAGAAATTATACTGAATAAACTTGAAATACCTTCTGGTAAATTTATTGCTGTAAATTCTAAACGTGGTGAACAAAATGAAGAATTTATAAAATTTAGTTTATTTTTTGAAGATTTTTGGAAATATGATATTAATTTTTCTTTGAAAAAGAGAGGTATTTTGGGTATTGTTGCAGAAGAGGCAGCAATAAAAACTTGGGAAAAGTTATTCTTAGGAAAAATACCATTTGTAGGATGTATTAAGATGAATGGACATCGATATGAAAATGTTGATTTTAATGAGCTTAAGGCAGGTTTTTTGCCTTTAGGAATTGGTAATTTATTTCCTGATAATATCACTATATTGGATAGTTTTTTATCTAAAATAATGAGTTTTGAAAATGAAATTTTTATTAAAAAATCTACCATTAATAAGCTTAAAAAATTTTTTAAAAATGATATGGAATATTGTGATAGTAAGATATTAAAGACTTTTTATTCTAAATCTGTGGCATTCTCTGGTGGAACTTTAAAAAAGCTTGCTCTTTTTAGAGAAAAATATATTACAAAAAGCTTTTTAATTTGTTTTTCACCTCTTAGCAATCTAGATTATAGGGCATATATTGAAACGTCTAATTTTATTCGTAATTTTTCTAATGAGAAGCCCGTACTTTTAATTACCCCTAATTTGGATGAATTGTTGCTTTTATCTGATGATATTTTGGCAATAAAAACAGGGGAGGTCGTGTTGAGATTAAAAAGAGAATATGTCGATAAGTCAACCTTAAAGGAAATGTTATTTGTATGAATACATTTAGAAAAGAATATATTTTATTTATGTTTTCTTTTAGTGCGTTATGTATTAGTTATTTTTTTGATGGATTTTTTAGTTTTTCTTACATAAAAGTAATTTTATGGAATTTTATGTTGTTATTGTTAGTTGCAACAGGAATTTCAACTTGTGCTAAGAGTAATAGTTTAACTCTTGGCGATGAGGGTCAGGTTTATTTTGGAGCGTTTTTGTCTTATGTGTTTTGTGATTTTTGTGGGCTTACATACTTTAATTTTATATTAATAATGTTTTTAAGTTCATTATTAGTTGGACTTATAGGTATAGTTCCTTTTTTATTAACATTTTTTTGTGGAGTAAATGGTATGCTTACTGGTCTTTTGATGTCTTATGGAAATCAAAGGTTGGTAGATGGGTTTATATCAAAGCTTTTAAGTTCAAATGAACTTTTAAGTCAAACTAAAAGTATTAATAAAATATTTGCTCGTGATGTTGCTTTGCCATATTTGCTTGTATTTAGTTTGTTAATTTGGGGATGTTATGTATTTATTCATAAAAGAACTATTTTGGGATTAAAACTTGAAATATTGAGTGATCGAAAAACATTAAGTAAATTTTTTAGTATTAATGAATTTAAATATAAGTTTTGTACAGTATTTACCAGTGCTTTTTTAAATGGTCTTGTAGGT
>NZ_LN609267.1:325709-330840 GCF_000825665.2 Borrelia crocidurae | reverse complement strand
AATTATATTTATGTGTTATGTTTTAGTTTGTTTTTTGCAATGTTGAACGAATTTAATAATTATCTTAAAATAAATTATTCATTTAAGTATGAATTTATTGGTTTGTATCAGGCCATTTCTATTTTCATTGCATTGTTTTTTATTAATACGGGTAAAAAGTAAGTGTTTAGTATTTTTTTGCATTCTATAATATTTGCATATTTAGCTCTTGGTATTCTTTATACTGAGAGAGTAGGGCTTTTAAATATATCTATAGAGGGAATCTCTTTTTTGTCTGTTTTTTTGACTTCTCTTTTTATATATTGGGGCTATGGAATATTTATTTCAGTTATTATGACAATTTGTATTAGTTTACTTTTTGGTTGTTTTTTATCTTTTATTGCAATAAATGGTTATAATATTTTTATAACGGGTATAGGAATTAATATATTGTGTAATTTCTTGGTTAGAATTTTAATGAGAGCTAATTTCAATTTTATTCCAGGATTTAGTTTAAATATTTCCAATAATATTGCCATTATTTTTTTTGTTATATTTTTTTTTACTTTTTTAAGTTTTAGTATTTATGTAATAAATTATTCAATAGTTAGGGTAGTATTTGAATTTATTCGTTCAAATGATTATGAAAATGTATTAGGTGAACAGACTAGTAATTATTTTAAGTCTTTTGCTATTTTTGTTTCTGTAATATCGGCAAGTGTTGCGGGTTCATTGCTTGCTATAAATTTTAATGTTTATTCTTATGATTTGGGATTGAATAATGGTTGGCTTGCTATTTGTATATTGTATATTGCATTTGCAAATCCCTGGCTTATTTTGCCAAGTTCATTTTTTATGGTGTTTATTGAATACAAATTTTTTAATCTTCAAGATTATGTTAATTCTTATTTTGCACTTTCTTTGCCTTTTTATATGGCTATATTGATTAATGTATTTGCTGCTTTTTTTAGAAAAACTAAATTATTTTAGAGGTTGTTATTTTCATTTTTAAGATTTTTTAAAGTTTTAATCTGTAATTCCAAATCTTTGATTTTAGTTTTATTAAATTCATAAAAAGGAATTTGTTTAATGACATCCAAATTATTTAAAAAGATTGTAAATATGGTATCATCATGTGTTTCTATTTGAAAAATAGTATTCATTATTATATTAAACATTAAATCTTCATCTTGCATTAGATGATAAAATCCTTTTTTTAAAATAGTGTCAATTAATACGTATATATTACTGTTTAATAGTTCTTTATATCTGTTTGAAACTGCATTATATAATCCATTGAATTTCCCAGTTCTCCAATAAGAAAATATGCCCATGATATGTCAAGATAATTTTTTGTATCTTGGAAATCAATTATATGTAGGTAATTATTTGTTTGTTTTATTGCTTTTAACCAATTGTTCATGAGATATTCTAATTCTGAGAGTAATAAATATGCATCAACTTGTTTTGGATCTTGATTGATAATTTGCATTAATAATGCTTTAGATTGGTTATATTGCTTTGTTTCTTTAAGTAATATTGAATTTTGTTTCTCGAGTTCTTTGATTTTATTTATACTGACATCTTTTGTAGAAATTGTTGCATGAATAGTAGTAATTATATTGAACCAAATTAGTATTATTGTGTATTTTTTCATGGGTTATCCTCTTTTATTTTTGTTACAAGCTTGATTATCATATCTTTGTATTTATTAATCAGTTTGTATGAATTTAATTCTTCTATAAATTTATTAAGATATGACGTTGCAAGAATTGAAGAATTTTGGATCGCATTTGATGAGTTGATCATATTACTGAATTGTAATATTTTTTCTTTTACTTTATCTATAGGTTGATTTTTAATTTTTGCTAGTTCATGAATAATTTTATTATCAAAATTTTTTTCTCTTAAAAAGTATATTATAGGTAAACTTTTTTTCCCTTCTATTAAGTCATCTCCAAAATCTTTTCCCTTAACTCCGTCCTTGATATTTTTAATGTCATCTATCATTTGAAAATATGTTCCAATATTTAGGAATGTATTGTAAAGATTTTTTGCTTTATTTTCATTGTTAGTAAGTATTCCTGCTAAAAACCCAGCCATTCCAAAAAGAGAACTTGTCTTATGTTCAACTAAAGATATATATTCTTCAATACTTGGAATATATGTTCCATTATGTAATGTAATATCAATTCCTTGTCCTAAATGAAGATTTGATAGAGTTGTAAAAAAAATTTCATAAATAATTAATTTTTGACTTGTCTTTAAATTTGAAGTTTGTATTAGTTTTGCGGGTAGAAAGTAAATGAGATTTGCTGTATTAATGCTGTTGTCTAATCCATAAATTAAATGAATAGAAGGCTTGCCACGTCTCTTAAGAGAACCATCTTCTATGTCGTCGATAATAAGACTTCCAGAATGAGGTAATTCAAGTAACATGCTAAGTTTATATAGATTTTCAGTATCTGAGTTGTTATATCCTAGTGCATGTGCCAATAAAATCATTAACATTGGTCTGATTCTTTTTCCACCTCTATTTATTATTTCAATAGCAGGTGCTTGAATTGCATTTATTGTACTCGCTTGTATGTTAAGTGTTAGTTTTAGGTTTTTGTCTGTAAATAAGTTTAGAAAGTAATTTTTTGAAAATATATTATTGATATTTTTTTCGATTTTATCTAAAAATGATTTATTTTGCATAATTATAATTATAATAAAAAGTATGATGATTAAGTGTGTTTAAGAGAGTTATATGTATAATGTTTTTGATGAATATTCACAAAAAGCTAAAAATGAGGGGTATCTTGCTAGATCTGTTTATAAATTGATTGAAATTGATAAAAAATTTTCTTTGTTCTCTTCTGGTAATATATTAGATATTGGAGCATCTCCTGGTAGTTTTTCTCAATATGCTTATGCTAATCTTAAGAATGGAGTGCTTGTTGCAGTTGACCTTAATGATGTAAATCTTAATTTTACTAGTAATTTTTATTTTATTAAGGGCAATATATATCTTGATGAGGTTTATCAGAAAATCAAAATTTTTTCACCTTATAGTTTGATTGTAAGCGATGCAGCTCCTAGTACTACTGGTAATAGATTAGTCGATACTAGTAATTCTTTTAATTTAAATATCAGAATATTTGAGTTAGCTTGTGAGAGTTTGATGAGAGGTGGAAATTTGTTACTTAAGGTTTTTCAAGGTGGTGAGGAAGAACAGATTTTTTATAAACTTAAGAGTTGTTTTAGAGTTGTTAAAAAAGTGAGACCTAAAGCTGTTCGTAAAAATTCCTTTGAAATTTATTTTTTAGCTAAAGATTTTGCTAAATTATAGAGTTATGTTTAAGTTGTTTTTTGTTGAGGATTGTTAAAGTATGTTTATAAAGGATAAAATTATGGAAAAAAAATCTCATTTACAAGTTGCATGTTTTAAAATTGGTAAAGAAAGTTATGGAGTTTCAATAGAGCATATTAGAGAGGTAATTAAAGTACCCTTAGAAGGTGTTTATGCAATACCTAATGTTCCTGATTATATTACAGGTATTTATAATCTTAGAGGAAATGTTATTCCTTTGATAAATTTAAATATTAGATTTAATATTCCTTCTGTTTATGCAACAGAAGAAGATAAACTTTTAGTAGGTTATTTAATAGTAAATATTCAAAATAAACTTTTAGGAATATTTGTAGATAAAGTATTAAAAGTTATTAGTTTTGATGTTTCAAGAATACAAGAGCCTCCTGCAACTTTACAAACTTTTGATAAAAAATATATATCTGGTGTTGTTAAGATTGAGGAAAAAGAAAATTTTGAGAGTGAATATTTAATTTTAATTGATATTGAACGAATATTTGATAAGAGCGAGTTTGAAAAGATTCCATATAAGGAGAATAATGGGTAGTAAAGTTTTAATTTACGTAAATTATTCAAATTTAGATGCTGAAGTTCTTGCTTGTGAGATACAAAGATATTTGGAGTTTAAGTATGGTGTTTTAAGTTTATTTGCAGGAATGAATAAATCTTTATGTGATGTATCAAATAAAGATAATTTGATTTTTGCAATAACTTTGGGTGGAGATGGTACTGTTTTATTAGCCAGTAGTTTACTTTTAAAGAATGATATTGATATTCCTATTATTTCAATCAATTTGGGTAAAGTAGGATTTTTGGCAGATATAAAGCCTAGAGACTTTAAAGATGTGATAGATAAGTTTTTTAATAATTCTTTAGTGATTCATAAAAAATATTTACTTTGTATTAGTGCTTATGAAGATGGAAATAATTTATTTACTAAATATGCTTTAAATGATGTGATTATTCGTTCTAGTATTTTAAATAAATTGATTTATGTAAATCTTAAAGTTAATTCAGAAGATTTTCTTTCGTATAAGAGTGATGGAATAATATTTGCAACTCCAACAGGATCAACTGGGTATTCTTTTTCAGCGGGAGGAGCTATTTTAGAATCTGATCTTAAGGCTTTCATTTTAACACCCATTTCACCACATTCTGTTTATAATCGTTCTTTTATTTTTTCAAGTAAAAGTAAACTGTCACTTGCGTTTCAAAAAGGGTATACATTAAATTCTGCATCAATTTTTGTTGATGGTGTTAATATTGGTACATTTGGGGTTAATATTGTTTTTGAGTTAAAACTTGATAATAAAAGTTTACGTTTTGCATCCTTTTGTACGGATACTTTTGTTAGAAGACTGAAAAATAAGTTATTATAGACTATAGTTTTATAGTAATTTATTTTAGGTGTCATATATTGATTGAACTTTTTATAAAAAATTTGATTTTAATTAAAGAGTTTTATATGAGGCTAAATGTGAGATTATTTGCATTTGAAGATGAATCTGATAATATCAGGGGTATATTGTCGTTGTCTTTATTTTATTATTTATTTTGTTGCAAAATTAAACATGATGTAATTTCTAATGAGGGATGTAGAGATGTTTTAGTTGCTAAATTTCAAGCAAGTGATGAGCTTAGATGTTATTTGTGTTTTAGGAGAATTTTGGTCAAAGATTTAAAAACAATAATATTTGATTTTGTAAATGTCATTTTGGGTCATTATTATGTCAATGACAGGCCAGTTTTCTATTTTCGTATTACTACTAGAAGAAGTAAACCCACCATCGCCAACAC
>NZ_LN609267.1:323394-325684 GCF_000825665.2 Borrelia crocidurae | reverse complement strand
ACTTGGATTAAATTATAAAGATGAGTTTGTAAGTTTTATCAAGATTGTTAATTTAAATATTGGTTCTGAAGGNNNATAAATTAGAGTTTAAATCGTATATTAGGTGTTTAAATAATTATTATGGTTTTGTTTTAAAACAAAAATTGTATTGTGATAATATAGAGAAATATGAAAAAACAGTTAAAAATGAACTTAAAAGTTACAAATCTATATATAATTCAATCTTAAATTTAAGAAATGTTTTAAACTTGGATGATAATGTTTGTTGTTTAAGAGAGATAATAAAGGTGATTTGTGATGCTGAGCATTTCTTAAAAGTAAATATTTGTTATTTTGAATTTAAAAATTGTTTTAAAAATTTTTACTATGAACTTGAGGATATTGGTCACGATTATAGTGGAGTTTGTCTTGGAAAAGCTTGTGATGAAAATGAGCTTGAATTAGTAGATAGACGTTTATATTTTTTTCCTTGTCTTACTAAAAAATATGGACCAAATTTTAAAAATGTTATAGTGTTAGTAGATAAGTATAGTGAGATTATTAATTTGTTGCTTAATATTGCAATATTTAAATTAGCTAATGAGCAAAAATTAAATGTTTTGTTTGAAAATTTGCAAAAATTATCATTTGGTATTTCAAATATTATAAAAACAGTTGCTTTAAAATTTGTATCGGGAGTAATTGAGATTTTTCATAAATTTAATATGAGGGATGTAAAATTCTTTGTATCAGTATTTGAAGGTAAAATGAATTTGGCAGCTGTAGATGATTTAAAGTTTTTTATTTCTAATTATATTGCTTCAAAAGTGCAATCAATAATGTATAGAGTTGCATCTGTAGGGGGAGATTTTAAAAACAATATTGACTATGCAGAGTTTTCAAAGCATTGATGATAATCATATAATAGTTAATGGTATTGATTATGCTATAGAGAGTAAGTTTAATGTAACTTTGGGTAAATATTTGAAAAGTTTATTGCAAAATATGCATATATTTATTGTCACTTATCTTACTAATATTTCAAACTTTTTATATTTTAGTGAAGAAAAGTGTATTAAAAGAGAATCTGTGCTTAAGGGAGGTATCTTTGTTGTTTGCATATGAGAGTGTTTTAGAAATTGTTAGAATGCTTTATGGTAATATTAGTAATATTAATTTTGGGTATGTAGTAGTCTTTTAAAAGTAATAATTGATTGCAAGTGTAGGTATTTATGGATTTAGTGCATAATGAAAATTATCAAAAAATTTTGTTTATTGATAGTCTTATTTTGCAAACTTTAGATGAAATAAAGAATGTAAAAAAATCTGGTAAAGTTGGGGTGGATTCAAATAAAACCGTTAATTTTATTAATTTGAATTTAAATGTTCTAAGTTATATTTTATCTTTAAATTATTTTTATACAAGGCCTCGATTGAAGGTTAATTATGATTTTCGAACAAATCTTTTTAGTTTTATTTCTGATTTTTCATTATTTGTAAGCCCTTCTTTACTCATATCTCTTAGTGAGCTTGTGTCAAATGGATCTGTTATTAAATTAAATCCTGAAGAGAGATTTTTAATTATTAGAAAATTGGGATATCTTATTGATTTGGGAATGTATTTTAGTAAAGGAGATTCCAAGTCAATTTTTCTCTTAGAAGATATATATTTGAAGTTTATTATCTTGGCAAAAAATTTTATTGACTTTAAAAATTTGGCAAAAAATTTAGTTATTGATAGTCCTTTTTATAAGTCTCAATTATTGCATCTAACTAAATCTTTAGAACTCTTAGAAGAAGGGGCATTTTTATTAAGGTCAAGGTATGAAGCAAATGGGGCTTATGGATTGACAGAGCAAATTTTAAATTATATTCAGGCTGGAAAAATTTTAGCTACAGTTACTTCTCAAAAGGAGATGGCTGAAAAATTTTCTAAATTTTATGAAGTATGGTCTGTTAAATTTAAGTCTGATTTAAGCAAAAATAAATAGATTTTCAGGATGGGGAGAGGACGTAATAAATATGCATCTTTATAGAGAAAGTTCAACGAAATTTATCAAAATGAGATTTTTCTTCTTGTCGATTTTTTTGTTGATATTTATCATATTAGTTAATTCTTTATTGCGGGTAACAATTGATGTTTCGACTTCTTATAAATTTAATCATTTTGCAAAATATGATAATTTGGTTGAAATGTTTTCAAATAATAATGTTTTTATGCAAGATCAAATCTTAAATCTAGATTTAAATAAATATTATTATTATGTTATAAATGATCGTTTAGTTAGTTTTTCTGAGCATTATTATGTAC
>NZ_LN609267.1:303648-323211 GCF_000825665.2 Borrelia crocidurae | reverse complement strand
GCCTCAATATTAAGTGTTGATTATAATGATGGTGTTTTGGTTTTAGGGACATCTGATGGAAATGTTTATGTATATAAGCATGGAAATTTTATTTATAGTGGTGATTTATTAGCTCTTGGTTTGCCCATTATATGTGTTAAATTAAGCTTAGATAACAAATATTTGTGTATTTTAAGGCAGAATGAATTTTATTCTTTAGAGGTAATTAATTTAGATAATGGATATAATCAGGTTTTATCTTTAAAAGATTTAAAGATAAAAGATTTTAATCCTTTTTTTAAGATAGATAAATTTTATAATTTGTTTATTAAGACTTTAGATTCCTTTTTAATACTTAATATTAAGAGTGGTAAAACTTTTAGGATTAATGATGAAAATTCTGTTTTGCAAGCTTGTTATGATTCTTTATCAAATACATATAGAATATATTTTTATGATTCAAATAGTAGTATAATCAATATAAGGACTTATTCTGTAAATTCTTATAGGTTGTTTGATAATATCTTTTTCAAAGATAAGGTAAGGTCGTATGTTGAATTTGATAAAGGGATTTTATATTTTAATGATAAGAGTGATTTAAAATACTTAGGACTTTAAATAATGATAATTATTTTTCTTTTTTTATTTAGTATAATAAATTTATATTCATTTTCACTAATTACTACTTCTCTGATGCAAATTTTGATTTGATTGATGATTTTGGAGAGATTAAAAATGATACTTTAAATATTGGTATAAAATTGAGAGCTTTAGATACTTATTTTTCCATTTTTTCAAATAATTATAAAGTTTTATATTCCAAGAATAAGATAAATGAATATGATAAGAGTGTTTTAATCATTTTTGATAAAGACTTAAATTTTAATTTGGAGTTTTTTGGTGATTTTGTTTATAAGGATAATAAAGTTTTTTTAATGGATAATAAAAATTTTGATATCGTAGTGGTTGATCAGTATAATAGACAGATAATTAATCCTTTATTTGTTATAAAAAATAACAATAATTTAAATATTATTTCTTCTTTTTTTGTGTCTAGATTATTCTTACTTTTAAAAAGTAAAGATGATATTGTATTTTCGTTAAAAGAGAATGTGGATCTAGATTTAGAGTTAGGGAATTATACTCTTGTTTTAAATTTTTTAAAAAGAGATGTTGCTAAGGAATCAAAAATTCTTAGTGGTATTTATTATTTTGAAGTATTATTAAATAATAACAGTGTTTTTCGTATTGATTTTCAAAGTATATATTTAAATGGTAATTCATACGTTGTTTCTGGAAATGAAAATTATAATTTAAATGTTTTTGATTTAAAGAAAAATTATGGAAGTATTAAGATAGATAATCTTGAATTTACTAATGGTAGTAATGAGATTAAAATCAAATATGGGGATGTTTATAATGTCGAAAATAGTTTAACTTACAGGTTTACACTTAATGGGTGACATTTTTCATGTTCCTGTGCTTCTTAAGGATGTTATTAATCTTGTAGAAACTATATATTTAGATGATGGATTTGTTTTTGTTGATTGTACTCTTGGAGAAGGTGGTCATTCAAAAGCTGTACTTAGTAAATATCAAAATATTAATGTGATTGGAATTGAAAGAGATGATGTTGTTTTGAATAGGGCAAAAGAATCTCTTGTAGAATTTAGTAAAAGAATTTCCTATTCTAATACTTGGTTTGATGATTTTTTTTGTAAATATTCTTTACATCGTCGATTTAATTTTATTTTAGCTGATCTTGGTATTTCTATGTTTCATTACAAAGTTGGTGGTAGAGGATTTTCTTTTTTGGAAGATGAAAAATTAGATATGAGGCTTTTTCCTTCTGATGGGGGTATTAGTGCTTATGATATTGTTAATACTTTTGATAAAGAAATGCTTGAAAATTTGATTTATGAATTGGGCGGTGAATATTATTCTAGGAGAATTGTTAAGGCTATCTTAGAGTATAGAAAAATTAATAAGATTCAAACCTCAAGAGAACTCCAGAGAATAATTTGTAAAGCGTATCCTAATGTGAAATTTAAAATAAATCCAGCAACAAAAACTTTCCAAGCATTAAGAATTTATGTTAATGATGAGTTGAATCGTTTAAAGAGAAGTTTGCCATTATGGATAACAAATTTGTCAAAGAATGGAATTTTGGCCATTATTACATTTCATTCGTTGGAAGATAAAATTGTAAAAGAGTTTTTTAAAGGTTTGACTAAGGATCAGTATTGCATACTTACTAAAAAACCTATAACCTCAAGTTTTAAAGAAAAACAGTACAATAATGCATCAAGAAGTGCTAAGCTGAGGGCTGTAAAAAAATTATATGAGTAAGATTAAAAGATTTGAAATTAGTTTTTACTGTTTATTAATTTTGCTATTAACAATTATAGTATGTTTAAATATTTATTTTAATTTTAGATATGTTGTAAAGTTACGTGAGTTTGATGAATTAAATAATGAACAAAATGATATTATTGATGAAAATCTTAGATTGTTGACCATAATATATGAGCTTCAAAGTATTGATAGAATAGAAGATCTTAGTCAAAATTATTTAAATTTAGAAAAAAAAGATAATAAAGATATTAATATTATTAAATGATAATATCTATGAGGATATTTGGTGCATATAAAAATTAAAGATATTTTAAATTCTCTCAAGGATGTTAAATTTATTGGTGATGTTAGTAATGTGCAAAAAATTGTATCATTTTATTCACTCGATAGTCGTGAGATAAATGTAAAGAATAGTGAAATTAGTCTTTATTTTGCTTATAAAGGTGATAGGGTAGATGGATTTTTTTTTGTTAAATATTTAATTGATATTGGTGTTAAATGTTTTGTATGTTCTAAAGATCGAGAATTTTTGTGTATTGAATATTTAAATAAAGATAAGGATTTAATTTTTTTGCTAACTACTAATGTTGTAACTTGTCTTCAAAATTTAGCAGCTCACTTTATTAAAAAAACACGTTTTAAAAGAATAGCTATTACAGGTAGTAATGGAAAGACTACAACGAAAGAGATGCTTTACAGTATATTGTCAGAGAGATATAAAACTTGCAAAACTTGGGGAAATTTAAATTCAGATATTGGATTGCCTTTGAGTATTTTAAGAACCAAAGGAGATGAAGAGTATGCTGTTTTTGAAGTAGGAATTAGTTATGTTGGAGAGATGAATATCATTGCTGAGATATTAAATCCTGAAATTGTTATTGTAACAAATGTTAGTTATGCTCATATGCAAGCTTTTGAGGATTTAAAAATTGTTGCTTATGAGAAGAGTAAAATTATTACAAAAGATACCAAAATGTTAATTTTAAATGAAAGTTGTCCTCAGCATGTATATCTAGAAGAAATAGCCAAATCTGTCAACTCAAATATCAATATCTTTTATTTTGAGTTTCATAATCTTCAAATTAGATCATTTTCATTTGTAAATGATAAATTTTCTTATGATTTTACTTATAAAGGATGTGATTATTCCATTTTGTTACCCGGGAAACATAATATTTGCAATGCAATATCTTGTATTAATTTAGCTTTATTCCTTGGACTAAGTGAAAATGAAATTCGTAATGGTTTGTTACATGCTGATTTTCAAAAGGGTAGAGCAGAACTTGTAAGAATAAAAGATTATTTGGTTTTAAATGATTCTTATAATGGTAATTTAAGCTCATTTATGGCTTTAAAAGAAATGATTTTAGATCTTGAGATTAAAGATAGAAAAATCATTGTTCTTGGGTCTTTTAAAGAACTTGGAAAATTTGCATATGAGGTTCATAAAACAGCTGTAGAAGAAGTTATTTTAATGAATTTTGATAAAGTTTTTTTAATTGGTGAAGAATTTCAAGCAGTTAAGAGAGTTGATAGTCTATCCTCAAATAGTTGTTTGTTTTATTTTAATAATTTTGAGAGTTTTATTGATTGTTTTGTAAATGCTTTAGAATCAGGGTGTTTTATTGCGATTAAAGGGTCAAGGACAAATAGACTTGAGAGAGTGCTTGACTATCTTTGAATTAATGGTGGAAGAGAGGATTTATGTTTTGTTTTTTAGGACTTAGATTATTGAAATATATTACTTTTAGAACCGCTTATGCTACTATTTTTGCATTTTTGCTTGCTTTAATTTTTGGTCCATTTATTATCTCAAGGCTTAAAAAATTAAAATTGGATCAAATTTTAAGAAAGGATGGACCAAAACGCCATTTAAGTGAAAAAATGGGAATTCCTACTATGGGTGGTGTTCTTACTATTATTTTTTTTTTTTTAGTTTCTTTATTTTTTTGGATTCATTTTTTTAATATTTATTTTTTAATTGTACTGTTTGTTATGGTTAGTTTTGCATGTTTGGGATTTACAGATGATTTGCTTAAAATAAAAAGGAAAAATTCGGATGGACTTAATCCTAAATTTAAGATTTATGGGCAAATATTATTTTCTTTTATTTCAGTTGCTATGCTTTACTATTTTGGTGGAGAACATGTTAGTATAATTTATTTTCCATTTTTCAAATCTCTCAAATTAGATTTGGGAATTTTATATATTCCATTTGGGATGTTTGTTCTGATATCTGCATCTAATTCTTTTAATTTAACAGATGGGCTTGATGGACTTGCTATTGGACTTAGTATTGTTGTAACAGGTGCTTTAATAATAATTGCATATCTTACAAGTAGAGTTGATTTTGCATTGTATTTAAATATTCCAAATGTTAAAGGTTGTGAAGAACTTGTAATATTTCTTGGGGCTTTGCTTGGTGGTAGTTTTGGATTTTTGTGGTTTAATGCATATCCTGCTAAAATAATGATGGGTGATACTGGTAGTCTTTCAATAGGTGCAGTACTTGGAATGGTAGCTTTGATTTTAAAGAGTGAAATTCTTTTTGCAATCCTTGCAGGAGTTTTTGTTGTAGAAACTTTATCTGTAATTATTCAAGTTGTGGTTTATAAGAAAACCAAAAAAAGGGTATTTAAAATGGCGCCACTTCATCATCATTTTGAGGAGCTTGGGTGGTCTGAAATGCAGGTTGTTATTAGATTTTGGATCATAGGTTTAATATTTGCTATACTTGCTTTAAGTACTATTAAGATTAGATAAGAAATTTAGATTGGGAGTTATGTTTGTAGAGAAAACCTCTCTTAGAAAATGTTATTTTCTTGTTTTATTTTCACTTATTTCTTATGGTCTTATTGTATTTTATACATCTTCATTTTTTTTAAGTTTAGAACTTACAGGGGATCCTAATTTTTTATTTTTAATGCGTCTTAAGTATCTTGTTTTAAGTTTTATTGTGTTTTTTATTTTTGATAATATTTCTTTAGATTTTTTAAAAAAAACTGTTTTTGTTATATTGTTTATAACTTTTGCATTAGTTTTAGCGACTTTTTTTTCTCCTAGTGTTTCTGGGGCACAAAGATGGATATTTTTTAAAGGTATCAGTATTCAGCCATCAGAAATCTTTAAGGTTTCTTTTACAATTTATCTTGCAAATTATTTGAGTAAGTTTAAATTAAAAGCAAATAATTATATTTCTTATTGGCTTAAACCTATGTTAATTTTTGGTATTTTTTGGTTGCTTATAATTTTACAAAATGATTATTCAACAGCTATTTATTTTGCTATTCTTTTTTTTATTGTTTTGTTTATTGCTGGAATGTCATTAGGATACATTTTTGCTATTTTATTTACTTTTATTCCAATTGCTATGCTGTTTTTATTATTTGAACCTTATAGGGTTGCAAGAATTTTTGCATTTTTAAATCCTTATGATGATCCTTTGGGAAAGGGATATCAAATAATATCGTCACTTAATGCTTTAAAGAGTGGTGGTCTTTTAGGTAAGGGGCTTGGAATGGGTGAGATGAAGCTTGGAAGACTTCCTGAGGCTAATTCTGATTTTATTTTTTCTGTACTTGGAGAAGAATTAGGGTTTTTTGGAATTTGTTTTGCTATTGTATTGTTTTTTTTATTTTTTTATTTTGGATATTTTGTTGCCATTCATGCTAAAACCAAGTTTAAATTTTTTCTTGCGTTTATTTCAAGTCTTGCAATCTTTCTTCAAAGTATCATGAATATTTTAATTGCAATTGGACTTTTGCCCCCTACAGGTATAAATTTGCCATTTTTTTCATCAGGTGGTTCTTCTATTGTTGTTACGATGGCACTCTCTGGTCTTATTTCAAATGTCTCAAGAGATATTGAGGGTACATAGTTTAGAGTAATTGTGATTTAGTTTTAGGTTTATGGGGATTTATAGAAAAATTTTAATTATTTATATTTATGTAATAATATCTTTTATATTACTTGAAATTATTTTTATTATTTTTATTTCTCCTTATTTTTTAATTAGGTACATTAGTTTCAATGATGACATTCATATTTCTAAGGAAGATATATTAAGTATTTCAGGAATTAAGCCTAATACTTATTATTATAATGCTGATATCAGTATTTATGAGAAGAATATTATGAAGGATTTAAGAGTAAAGAATGTGAAGATAAAACTTAAATTTCCTAATATGATTAGCATCAATATTGAGAGAAGAGTTCCTGTGGCTACTGCTTATGAGAATATTAATGGTAGTTTTGTCTATTATTTTATTGCTTCAGATGGTGTTATTTTAGAGAAATCTAAAGATTTGATTTATGATTTGCCTATAATTAGCGGATTGAATTTAACTGGCAGTGAAGTTGGTGATTTTTTAGAGGATGGGATGTTAACTATTATAAAGAACCTTAACTATGTTATCAGTTTTGTGTACGGTTGTATTCTTTGTCCTACACGTGTATTCTTTTTTTTTTTTTTTTTTTTCCCTCATCAGACGTCCTTCGTGCTTCCTCTGCTTCTCATGGGCTCGTATGTGTGATAAGAATGGATATGGATTTAATAAGTGTGATGCATAAGGTATTCATGATATCTAATTTACTTAAGGAAAGATTTGATATTGTTGATTTAAGAAGTGGTGATATCATTTTGTTAGGAGAGAATTAGTGTCTAGGGATTTGATAGTAGGATTGGATGTTGGAACTTCAAAAATTTGTACTGTTGTAGCTGAGGTAAATTTGAACAATCAATTGGAGATAGTTGGAATAGGCACTAGCATTTCAAGGGGTGTTAGAAAAGGGGTCCTTATAAATATTGAGGCAGCTCTTGATTCGATATCGAATTCTATTGAGGCTGCTGAGCTTATTTCTGGGTGTGATATTGCTACTCTTTCTGTTTCTATGTCAGGTAGTAGCATTGAGGGTACTAATTCTCGTGGAGTTGTAGCAATAAATTCAAAGACCAGGGAAATTGGCGATGAAGATGTTGAACGTGTTATTGAGGCTGCTAAGGCAATTGTAATTCCAATGGATAGAGAAATTTTACATGTAATTCCTCAAGAGTTTATTGTGGATGGAATCCCTCATATAAAAAATCCAATAGATATGATGGGAATTCGTCTTGAAGGTGAAGTACATATTATTACAGGATCTAGTTCTTCAAGTCAGAATTTAGTTAGATGTGTAAATAGAGCAGGATTTTCTGTTGATGAGGTTGTTCTTGGAAGTTTGGCTTCATCTTATGCTACCTTATCTAAAGAGGAGCGTGAAATGGGAGTTTTGTTTATTGATATGGGAAAAGGTACAACCGATATCATTCTTTATGTTGATGGTTCTCCTTATTATACAGGAGTAATTCCTATAGGTGCAAATAGAGTGACTCTTGATATTGCACAAGTTTGGAAAGTTCCCGAAGATGTTGCTGAGAATATTAAAATAACAGCTGGAGTTGCCCATATTTCTGCTCTTGAGACTCAAATGGAAAGTGTCATTATACCTAATCTTGGAACTAGACCACCTCAGGAAAAGAGTAGAAAAGAGTTGGCTATAATTATTAGTTCGAGATTAAGTGAAATCTTTGAGATGATAAAAGCCGAAATAGTTAAGAGGGGACTTTATAATAAGATTAATGGAGGGATTGTTTTGACTGGAGGGGGAGTTTTGTTTCCTGGTATTTCTAATTTGACAGAAGAAATATTTAAGTATCCATCAAGAATAGGGTTTCCAATGAATATTAATGGGGTTGGGGAAGAGTATATTGATCCTAAATTTTCTTCAGCTCTTGGTCTTGTTTTGTATAAACATGAGCAACAAAAATTTAATAAGTTGAAAAAAGGAAATAATAAATCTAAAAGACAAGGTAAAATATCTTCAAAATTGAAAGGTTGGTTTTTGAAGGAGTGGTTTTGATTGGTCATGGAGGCATTTAAATGAAAGATTATAATATTATTGATAGTCATTCAAAAAGGTTTGATTCTGCTACAAATCCTACGGTTCTTAAAGTAATTGGTGCAGGCGGTGGTGGTAGTAATGCTGTCAATCGTATGATTGAATATGGAGTAAGAGATGTTGAATTTATTGTAGCAAATACTGATCTTCAGGCTCTTCAAACGTCTATTGCTCCCATCAAGATTGCTCTTGGTGCTAAGGTTACAGCAGGTCTTGGGGCTGGTGGTAGACCAGAAATTGGACAGGCTGCAGCAGAAGAAGACATTGATGTTATTAAAAATCATTTAGCAGGTGCTGATATGGTATTTATTACTGCTGGAATGGGAGGAGGAACAGGAACAGGTGCTGCTCCTGTTATTGCTCAAGTTGCTAAGGAACTTGGGATTTTGACAGTTGGAGTTGTTACTAAGCCTTTTAAATTTGAGGGACCTAAAAAGATGCGACTTGCTGAGCAAGGAATAAATAATTTAAGAAAATCTGTTGATACTTTGATCATTATTCCAAATCAAAAGCTTTTAACAGTTGTTGATAAACGAACTACGATTAAGGATGCATTTAAGAGAGCTGATGATGTACTTAGAATGGGTGTACAGGGAATTGCAGGTCTTATTATTGAACATGGAGAAGTCAATATTGATTTTGCTGATGTTAAGAGTATTATGCAAGGGCAAGGCGATGCTTTAATGGGTATTGGTTATGGCAAGGGTGAGAATAGGGCAGTTGATGCTGCTACTTCTGCTATTAGTAATCCTTTACTTGAGGAAGTTAGAATAGAAGGTTCTAAGGGTCTTCTTGTTAATATAACTGGGGGTGAAGATTTTTCATTGCTTGAACTTGAAGAGATTATGGGAATTATTACTGCTAGTGTTGATGATGAGGCTACTGTAATATATGGACATGCAATTAATTCAAATCTGGATGATGAGATTTATGTTACAGTTGTTGCTACTGGATTTTCTGCTAAAAAACAAAAAGACCTATCTGGAGTTGTTGAGAATAATACTTTAAGTTCAAAAGAATTTGATAGTTTAATGTCAGGTAGTCAAGATGCTTCTGGGGTGACTTATGGGGCTAATGATAATTTTATAGCAAAATCAAAAAATGTGAATTATTTTGAAGATGATATTGATGTTCCCACATTTCTTAGAAATTTAAATAAGAAAAATGGCGACAATTGAATGAAGAGATGTGTATCGGTATTTTTGTTACTATGGGTTTCTTGTGGTGATGGAGCTAAAGAAAAATCAAATCTTGGACTTAGAATAAGAGAAGTGGAATTATCTGGTGGTGGTTCATTAGAAAAAATAGAAGTTTATAAAGAATTTATTGATAGGGAAGAGAAAAATGTTTTAAAAATAATAAATTCTATTGATAAGAAGGCCAGATTTTTTATCTTAATTGGTCTTGAGCTTATTAAGCTTGGTCAATATTTGCCTGCTATTGAATATTTAAATAAGAATTTAGAGTATGGACCCGATAATCATTTGTCTCATTTTTATATAGGTGTTTCTTCTTATAATTTAGCTAAGGGAATGCAAACTCAAGACAAGATAGAGGAGTATTTTACTCTTGCTGAAAATTCTTTTTTAAAATCGATATCTCTTAAAGATGATTTTAAGGAAGCAATTTTTGCTCTCTCTACTATGTATGTTTATGATCTTGATAAGCAATTAGAAGCTAAAGGTTATTTAAATAAACTTGAATTTATGGGAGAAAATTATTTTGAGTTTTTGATGTTAAGAGGTGCAAATTATTATTCTCTTGGTGATTTTAATAATGCTTTATTATTTTATAATAAAGCAAAAAGTAAGGCTTCAACTCAAGAACAGATAGAGGGAGTTAGTAAAATAATAAATGATTTTAAGTAGTTTTTATGTGCAAATTACTTTATGTTGATAATTTAAAATTTTTAAAGAGCAAAGAAAAGCTTAGGATTTTTAATAATTTTGATTTTAATGAGCTTTGTAAATTAAGTTTAAGCGATATTTCTAGTTATTTATCTAGAGATTTTAAAAAAGTCCATAAGCTTCCAGACCTAAAATTAATAGAGTTGCAACAAAAAATTATTAATAAGACGGGTACAAAGGTTGTAGTTCTTGGGTCTAAAGATTATCCTTTCAAATTAGAGAGAATCTATGATCCTCCATTTGTCATTTATTATAAAGGGAATCTTCCAGATTCTAATTCTGTATCTTGGGCTGTTGTTGGGTCAAGACAGATTGGTACTTTTTTGGCAAATAAAATTAAAGAGTTGTCATCTCATCTTGCTAGGAATAATATCGAGATAATATCTGGATTTGCAGTAGGTGCTGATATTGCGGCTCATATTGGTGCACTTATTGAAAAAAAGAGGACATATGCAGTTATTGCGACAGATATTGATAATATTTATCCAAAGCAAAATAGAAAATATGTTGCTCGTCTTTTAGAAAATGGTGGAGGTATTCTTACTGAGACTTTGCCTTATGAGAAGATACAAAATTATTTTTTTGCAAAAAGAAATAGGATAGTGGCTGGTCTTGCAAATGCTGTTTTTGTTACTTGTGCACCAAAAAAGTCAGGTGCTTTAATTACTGCTGAACTTGGACTTGATATTGGTCTTGATGTTTATGTTTATGATGTTAATTATTCTGGTGATGGTTCTAGGGATTTATATGATTCTGGAGCCTTAGAAATAAAATCAGTACCAGATCTTTATAAGGTTTTAAATGTTGAGTATAATAAGCTTGAAATTGTTGATGATATGGATAGTTGTTGTATAGGTGGAGATATATCTAGTATGCTTATTAGTGAGTTATTGAATGAAATATCTAAATAGGGAGGGGACATCGTGAATTTTAAAGGAACCACAGTTATTGCAATAAGAAGGGCAGGAAAGACTGTAGTAGCAGCAGATGGGCAGGTGACTTTTGGATATACTGTTTTAAAATCTAATGCTGTAAAAATAAGAAAGTTGGTTAATGGAAAGATTTTGGCAGGATTTGCAGGTTCGACTTCTGATGCTATTACTCTTTTTGAGAAATTTGAGGAAAAGGTGAAGTCTAGAGAAGATGGAATTATTGATATTAAGAGAGCCGCTGTGGATCTTGCAAAAGATTGGAGAGCTGATAAAATACTGCATAAACTTGAGGCAATGATGCTTGTTGCTGATTCTGATAATATTTTATTAATTTCAGGTACTGGAGATGTTGTTGAGCCTGAAGAGGATGTAATTTCCATTGGTAGTGGTGGAAATTATGCATACTCAGCAGCTCTTGCTTACATGGAAAATAAAAAATTAAGTGCTGCTGATATTGCTTTTAAAGCTTTAAAGATAGCAGCAAGAGTTTGTATATATACAAATTCAAATATTGTGCTTGAGGAGATTGGTTGATGAATAAGATTGAGGATCAAAGTATAGTACCTAGAGAAATTGTTGCAGAATTGGATAAGTATATAATAGGACAGTCAGAAGCAAAGAAATTGGTTTCAATTGCTCTTGTTAATAGGTATATAAGGTCTAAACTTCCTAAAGAAATAAGAGACGATGTTATGCCTAAAAATATTATTATGGTTGGGTCAACTGGAGTTGGGAAAACTGAAATTGCAAGAAGACTTTCAAAGTTTATTAAGGCTCCTTTTATTAAAGTTGAGGCTACTAAATATACTGAGGTAGGTTATGTGGGGCGTGATGTTGAATCTATGATTCGTGATCTAATGAGTATTGCAGTTAATATGGTAAGAGAAGAGATGTATGATTCTGTTAAAGAAGAAGCAAGTAAGCGTGCTGAGGATAGAATCATTGATAAACTTTTAAAAAATTCTGAGAATTCTGAGAATGATAATATTACTGATGAAGAGAAGAGAGTTCGTGATAAATTGAGAGATAAGTTTAGAAAACAGTTAAGAAAAGGTGAGCTTGATGAGAATCTTATCGATGTTTATGTTTCGGGTAAGATGCCTGTTTCTACTATAGAAATATTTTCAGGTGGTAATTTAGAAGAGATTGATATGAGTATTGGGGGTCTTATTAATAATATCTTTGATAGAAAAAAGAGAAGAGAGTTAAAAATAAAAAAAGCTAGAGAGATAATTATATCTGAGGAGCTTGAAAAATTAGTTGATTATGAAAATATTGTAGATATTGCCAAATCACGGGTTGAAAATATGGGTATTGTTTTTATTGATGAGATAGATAAAATAGTTACTAAAAATAGAACTGGAAATGATGTATCTAGAGAAGGTGTGCAGAGAGATATTTTGCCAATTGTTGAAGGATCTAAAGTTAATACTAGGTATGGAATAGTTGATACTTCTCATATTTTGTTCATTGCTGCTGGTGCATTTAATTTATCTAAACCATCTGATTTAATACCAGAGCTTCAAGGTAGGTTTCCAATTAAAGTTGAACTTACAAGTTTGAGTATAGATGATTTTAAAAATATTTTAAAGTGTACTAAAAATTCTTTGATAAAACAGTACATTGCGATGTTTAAAGTTTATAATTTAACCTTAACATTTACTGAAGAGGCAATTGATAGGATTGCTGAACTTACATTTAATATGAATTTTGAGGGAGAAAATCTTGGTGCACGGAGATTGCATGGAGTTATGGAAAAAATCCTTGCCGATCTTTTTTTTGAGGCACCTGGTAGTAAGTTGAAAAAAATTGAAATAAATTTGGACTATGTTGATGAAAAAATAAAAATTAACGAACAAAAAGACTTAAATTATTATATAATATAGTAAAAAACAATTTGTAGTATGAGGATATTAGTTTGGATATTTTTCAAAGATCAGTAGATTTGACACATAGGTATTTAGATGTTCTTGGGTTAAGACAAAGTGTACTGGCTGATAATATTGCAAATGTGGATACTCCGAATTTTAAGAGAAGTAAGGTTACTTTTGAGGCTGAGCTTGAGAGAGCAATTTTGAATGAAAAGACAAATAATTTGTCTTTGATTAGAGGTAATAATAAACATTTAGATGGTTTTAGAGAGTTAGGATATTTAGATGTTAAACCTCAAAGAATGCTTGATCATCTCTCAACATTGAATAATAATGGCAATAATGTTGATATTGATTCTGAAATGAAAAGTCTTGTTCAGAACCAAATGATGTATGGATTATTTACAAATATTCAAGCTCATCATTTTAAAAGTGTAAATATTGTAATAAAATAAGTTATAACCTCAAGGAATATTTGTATATGGGATTATTTTCAAGTATTAATACTGCTTCGACGGGCTTGACAGCTCAAAGATTAAGACTCGATGTTATTGCAAATAATATTGCAAATGTGGAAACTACCAGGACTGCTGATGGGGGAGCTTATAGACGAGAGAGAATAATTTTTGCTCCTAGAGTTGTAAGTCCATATTGGAAGGGGCCTTTTGTTCCTGATTATCTTGATAATGGAGTTGGACAAGGCGTCAGAGTTTCTGGTATTGAAAAAGACAAGTCTCCTTTAAAGCTACAATATGATCCAACTCATCCTGATGCAATAAAATCTGGAGAGTTGAAAGGTTATGTAGAATTTCCTAATGTAAATGTGGTTGAAGAAATGGTAGATATGATTTCTGCTTCTCGTGCTTATGAAGCAAATTCTTCTGTAATTAATAGTAGTAAATCAATGTTTAGGAGTGCATTATCAATACTTCAAAATTAAGGAGGTTTGTAGAAAATGAAAGTAGATTCTTTTTTTACAGATAGTAATGTTTATTTAATTCGTAAAAATCCTTTGCATTTTGATAAAAGTTTTTCTGATTTTAGTGTTAAGAGTGAAAAACAAGCAGGAACCTTTAGAGAACTTTTTTTAAATTTGATATCTAATGTTAATAATAGTCAGTTGGATATGTATAAAGTATCACAGCAAGCTATTTTGCATCCAGATAGTGTTGATGTTCATGATGTTGTAATATCAATGGCTAAAGCTAATATGAATTTAAGTATTACAAAAGCTGTTGTTGAGAAAAGCATAAAGGCTTATCAAGATGTAATCAATATTCGTTAAGGAGCTATGCAGTTTGAACAATTTTATTACTAAGTTTTTTGCATCAATAAGTAAAAATTTAAAAAAAGCCACTATGGTTCAAAAAGTGGCTTTTGGGGTTATTGCTTTATTTATAATTTTGTCGCTTGTTTTTTTGGTGAGTTTTTCTACTAGAAAACAAGGTATTGCTCTTTTTGGTATTTCGATTAAGGATCAGTACTTGTTAGATAAAATAGTGCAGAGATTGGATAGAGAGAATGCAAAGTATACTATTACTGCTGATGGAAGAATTTACTTAAGTGATGAGAATATGTCTAAGAGAATAAGAGCAATTCTTGTAAGAGAAGAGCTTATTCCTATGCATATGGATCCTTGGTCTCTTTTTGATATTGATAGATGGACTATTACTGATTTTGAGAGGAATATTAATCTTAGAAGGTCAATTACAAGAGCTGTTGAGCAACATATTGTTGCTCTTGATGATGTTGATGCTGTTAGTATTAATCTTGTTATGCCAGAAAAAGCTCTTTTTAAAGAATCACAAGAATCTGTGAAAGCGTCTGTTAGAATTACTCCTAAACCTGGTTCTGATATTGCAACTAATCGTCAAAAAGTAGAAGGTCTTGTTAAGTTAATTCAATATGCTGTTGAAGGTCTTGAAGCAGATAATATTGTTATTGTTGATAATAAAGGAACCATTTTAAATGATTTTTCTAATTTAGATGGTGTTGATAGAATTGATTTAGCTGAGAAGGAAAGAAAACTTAAATTAAAATATGAATCTATGCTTCGTGATGAGATTGATTTTGCTTTAAGTAAGGTTTTGTCTAGTGATAGATTTATGATTGCAAGGGTTAATGTTACATTAGATACTTCAAAGCAAACTACAGAATCTAAAGAGTATGCTCCTATTGAGCTTGAACCTCAAGATCCAAAAGTTTCTTATAATACAAGAAAAGTGAGTGATTCTACATTAATTTCTTCTCAAGTACATAAGAGAGAGTATGAAGGACAAGGTTATAGTCCATGGGGTCCTCCTGGGCAGGAAGGTAATACTCCTCCTGAATACCGAGATATGAGCGATATTATTGGAAAATCAAATGAGTTTAAAGAAATAAAAAATGTTGCTCTTAATGAAAAAAAATCTTTAAGTGAAAAGGAACCTGCTAGAGTTTCTGGGATTTCGCTTGGAATTTTTATAGATGGTATTTGGGATTTTGTTTATGATGAGTCTGGAAATTTCGTTATGGAAAATGGGATGCGAAAAAGGGAGTATAAGCCTATTTCTGATGAGACTTTAAAAAGTATAACTGATGTTTTGCAGAGTTCTTTTGAGTATAAACCAGAAAGAGGTGATTCAATTACTGTTAGAAATATTATCTTTGATAGAGTAAGTGAATTTAGAAAAATAGATGAAGATTATTTTGCAGGTGAAAAATTTAAATTTCTTATTTTTGTTGTAAGTATAATAATTGCTTTATTGATATTAATATTTACAGTGTTTTTCATTATTTCTAGAGAACTTGAGAGAAGAAGACGTCTTAGAGAAGAAGAATTTGCAAGACAAGCACATTTAAGACGTCAACAGGCATTAATGGATGGTGATGATATTGGGGTTGATGATGTTGTTGGTGGATTTAGAGAAGAGGATGAACTTCAAAGTAATGCTGAAATTTTAGCTAGAGAGAAACCCGAAGATGTTGCTAAGCTTATTAGGACATGGATTGTGAAGAATGTATAAAGGATAATAGTTTATATGGAAGATCAAAAAGAAAAAGAAATATTTGGTGTTTCTACTTTAACAGGAAAACAAAAGGCTGCTATTTTATTAGTTTCTGTAGGTTCTGATATTTCATCAAAAATATTTAAATATCTCTCTCAAGAAGAAATAGAGTCTTTAACTTTTGAAATAGCAAGACTTGATGTTGTGACTTCTGAGCTTAAAGATAGTGTTCTCTTGGAATTTAAAGAATTAATGATGGCCCAAGAATTTATTCAAAAGGGTGGTATAGATTATGCTAGAGAACTTCTTGAGAAATCACTTGGTACTCAAAAGGCAGTGGATATTATTAATAATTTAGGTTCTGCTTTGCAATCAAGACCTTTTGAGTTTGTTAGAAGAGCAGATCCTGCTAATATTTTAAACTTTATTCAACAAGAACATCCACAAACAATTGCTTTGATACTGTCATATCTTGATCCCCAAAAGGCCTCATTTATTCTTTCTAGTCTTCCTACTGAAATTCAAACTAATGTTGCCAGAAGAATAGCATTGATGGATCGAACTTCTCCTGAAGTTGTAAGAGAGGTTGAAAGAGTTCTTGAAAAAAAATTGGCTTCTTTGTCTTCAGAAGATTATACTTCAGCTGGTGGTGTTGATAATGTTGTTGAAATAATTAATATGGCTGATCGTAAAACAGAAAAATTTATTATTGAATCTCTTGAAGAAGAAGATCCTGAGCTTGCAGAAGAAATTAAGAAGAAAATGTTTGTATTTGAAGATATTGTGCTTCTTGATGACAGATCAATACAACGTATTTTAAGGGAAATCGATGGTCAGGAATTGGCAAAAGCTTTAAAATCAGTTGATATTCCTGTACAAGAAAAAATTTTCAAGAATATGTCTAAGAGAGCCGCTGGAATGCTTAAAGAAGATATGGAATTTTTGGGTCCCACTAGACGTAAAGATGTTGAGGAAGCTCAACAAAAAATTGTCTCTCTTATTAGAAAATTAGAAGAGCAAGGTGAAATAGTAATTTCTAGAGGTGGTGAGGAAGATGTGCTTATCTAATAAAGGAGTTGTATTTGCCTAAGGTTTTATATAAATCAAAAGAAATTGTAAATGCAGTAAAGTTAGAGTTTGTTGAAATTGCAAATCCTCTCTTTAAATCATTAGAAGTTAAGAGAAAAGAAAATGAAATTTTTGATGTCGAGAGTCGTAGTGTTAAGCTTCGTAATGAGCTTGAAACTTTAATGAGTCAAAAGGCAAAACTACAAGAAGAACTTGAACATGAACATGAACTTATTAAGGCAGAAATGGATGCTGAATGTTCTAAAATTCTTGAGAAAGCTAGGGAGCAGGCTAAGGAAATAGTGAGTTTGGCTAATGAGAAAGCTGAAAGTTTACAAAAAGAGGCTGAAAATAAAAAAGGAGCAATTGAGAGAGAATCTAATTTGGAAATTCAAAGGATAATTAAAGAACATGAAGAAAAATTAAAGAGAGAACTTGAAATTGAGACTGAAAAAGGGAGAAATGAAGGATATGATGATGGATTTCAAAAGGGACGTGAAGATTTTGATAAAATACTTGGGAAATTGAATGGTATTATATCTTCTTTGATTTCAAAAAGAAAGGAAATTCTTGAGTCCTCAGGTGAACACATAATGAATCTTGTAATGCAAATTGCAGTTAAAGTGGTTAAAAAAATCATAGATTCTCAAAAAGGTGTTGTTATAGAAAATGTAAATGAGGCTTTAAAAAAAATAAAAAGTAAAACTAATATTATTATTCGTGTGAATCTCGATGATATAGATGTTGTAAGTCATCAAAAACATGAATTTATTTCTAAATTTGATTTTATAGAAAATCTTGAAATTGTTGAGGACATTAATATAGGAAAGGGTGGATGTATTATTGAGACTGATTTTGGTGAGATAGATGCACGAATTTCATCTCAACTTGATAGGATAGAGGAGAGATTTAAAAATTTTTCTTCTATATTCTAGCTATTGAGGAATTTTGATGGATAATTTTTTTGAAGGTTATTCAAATATATTGGATGATATTCATACTATATCTCTTATTGGTAGGGTAAAGAAAATTAAAGGACTTTTGCTGGAAAGTTTAGGTCCAAAATGTGGTATTGGTGATTTATGTTTAATTGAGCAGAGTTGTGGAAAAAAAATATATGCGGAAGTTTTAGGTTTTAATGGATCTTGTGTGAGTCTTATGGCTTATGAAGGATTTGATGGGGTTGAGGTTGGAGATAAAGTTTATTCCTTAAATAAGAAACCTCAAATTAATCTTAGTGATGAATTACTTGGAAGGGTGATTGATTCGCTTGGGAGGCCTATTGATAACAAAGGTCCGTTTTTTGGTAATAATTATAAAGAATTAAGTTTTAGCAGTATTAATCCCTTAGATAGAGGTGTTTTTACTGAGCAAATAGTTACTGGGGTTAGAGTTCTTGATGGATTTTTGCCAGTGGCACGGGGACAACGTGTAGGTATTTTTTCAGGTGCTGGTGTTGGCAAGTCTACTTTGCTTGGTATGATTGCTAAGAATTCAAAAGCAGATGTTAATGTCATTGCATTTATTGGGGAGAGAGGTCGTGAACTTAATGAATTTATTAAATATGAGCTTGGAAATGGATGTTTTAATAGAAGTGTTTTAATTGTGTCAACTTCTGATGAGTCTCCTATTTCAAGATATAAGGGGGCTTATACAGCAACATTAGTGGCTGAATATTTTAGAGATTGTGGAATGGATGTTATGTTATTGTTTGATTCAATTACAAGATTTGCAAATGCTAAAAGAGAAATTAGTCTTTCGATGGGAGAGCCCCCTGCTACTAAAGGATATCCTCCGTCTGTTTTTGTGGAAATTCCTATTTTGCTTGAGCGTTCAGGACTTAATGCAAAAGGTAGTATTACAGGATTTTATACTGTGCTTGTTGAGGGTGATGATTTTAGTGAACCTATATCTGATAATATGAAGGCTGTTTTGGATGGGCACATTATCTTAGATAGAGATTTATCTGATAAAGGAATTTACCCTTCGGTAAATATTTTAAATTCAACCTCAAGATCTCTTCATAGGATCGTAAATTTTGAGAAACAAAAATTGATATCTAAAATTAGGAATTTGTTATCAATTTATAAAAGCTATGAGGATTTAATTAAAACAGGGATTTATGTGAAGGGTTCTAATAAGGAAGTTGATTTAGCTATTGCAAAATATCCAAAAATTATTGATTTTTTATCCCAAGGGATGCAAGAAGAATGTGATTTTGAAAATTTGGATAATGAAATGAGAGAAATATTAGCTTGAATGATTTAATTTTAAAGAAAAAAAAATTTGAAAAAATATTAACCATTAGAACCTATAATAGAAAATTTAGTGAGAATGATTTGATGAATGTTAATAATAAGATTGTAGAAATAGAAGAATTTTTGGAAGGTATTATTAAAGGACTTTGTAAGTTAAATAGTGCAGACCTTTTTTTGAAAGGAAATTATTTGGATTATATTTCTTTAAAACAAAAAGAAGAGATAAAAAAGCTTGAGGAGCTTAAAAGAGAGTATAATAAATATTATGA
>NZ_LN609267.1:282659-303536 GCF_000825665.2 Borrelia crocidurae | reverse complement strand
GTATGTTAATTATAATTTTTGTATGACATTAGAGAAAGAATAATGAATAATTATTTGTTATTTTTATTTAGATTTTTTTTATGGTTATTTTTGGTTATTTTTTTCTTAGGACTTTCTTTTTTTTTAGGAGATTTATTTGGTATATATCATACTAGAGACTATTTGCCCAAGTATATTAGAACTTTATTTTTTAAAGATGATGAGCAGTTACTTGATTATACACATATTAGTCTTGATGAGATTAGGATGATAAAAGAAAAAGAGGCCATTTATATTAAGAGTCAACAAGTTGAAAAATTGAGAGAGGAATTAAAGAAAAGGGAAGATAATTTAAATAAATTGGAAGCGGAACTTAATCAAAAACAAAAAGATTTGGATTTAAAACAAAAGTTAATTGATGATATTGTTAACAAGTATAGAGATGAGGATGCAAATTTTGCACAGGCTGCTTTATATTTGATTAATATGCCACCAGAAGATGCGGTTAAAAGAATTGAAGAACTTAATGATGAGATTGCTATATCTTATATGCGTAAGGTAGAAGATATAGCCAAAAAAGAAGGGCGAGCATCTATTGTGCCTTATTGGTTGTCTCTTATGGATTCTAAGAAGGCTGCTGTATTGATTAGAAAAATGTCTGTTAGTGCATTGGAGTAATGTATGAGTAATTTAAGTAAAATTATTGATGCTAATTTATCAAAGTTAAATAAAAGTTTTAATTTTGTAAATGGTAGTTTATTAAGTCAAGATAAAAAGGGTGGTTTTGCAGATTTTATTTCTTCAGAAATTCAAAGTATGTCTAAATTGAGAATTTCATTGTTAGAGTTTTTAAAGAGTAATGGGCTTATAAATAAAAGTTCTAAAAATCTTTCTTTAAATCATTCTTTTGTGTTGGAAAAATTTAAAGATAAAGATTTTATGTCTGACTTTAAATCCTTGCTTAAAGAAACAGGAAGTTTATTTGATTTTGAAAGTTTGAAAAATTTAAGAGAAAATTTATCTTTTGATTCTGAATTTGTTGATAGAAGAGAAATGTTAAGTAATGTTGAGAAGGTCTTATCTGAGCTTGCTACTTTAATTGGCGATTTCAATTTTGTTTTTAATGCTGATTTTTTCAATATTGGTACTGATTTTGAATGTGGAGATTTGGGTATTATAAAAAAGAATACAGAAAAAGAAAAAAATTTGATTAGTATTGATATTAAAAATTTTAAGAAGAATAATGGTGTTAAGGAATTTTTGAATACAAATTTTAGATTTAGATTAGTTGACAATGATAGTTCTGTTGGGAAATATGCTCTAAAGGAAACATTTGATGGTTCTAGCGAATTTATTGATAATCTATCTGGATCTAGTGTAAAAAATATAAAAGAATTTTTTTTAAGTCAAATTGATGATAATTTGATGTCAGAATGGAATTTGAAAGTTAATCGTAATATTGTGAATAAGGCTAAAATTGTGTTAAAATCGAATGATACAGGAGAGATTAGGTTGATTTTAAAACCTAAAAAACTTGGTAGTATAAGAATTAATTTAAATCTTGATTCTAATAATAATTTATTAGGAAAGATAATAGTTGATAATCATAATGTTAGGACTCTTTTTGAACAAAATATGTATTCACTCAATAAAATGTTAAGTGATAATGGTTTTAATACTAGTTTAAATCTTTCTCTTGCAGGTAGTGATTTGGGATTTTCTTCTGGTAGTAATTTTAAGGATGATTTTGAGGGTCATCGACATTCTTTAAAGGAGAGTCAGGTTTTTAGAATTGAAGATTATGTTGAATTTTCTGGTGATTTAGAGGAAAATGTTAATTTAATTGTTTAAAATGGAGGATAGATGAATACAATTAGTAATATTGATAATTTAGTTAATATAGGGCAGTCTAGAAAAATAGTTAATGCTGGATTAAAAAGAGATAGGGATATTAAGGGAAGTAATTTGGGTAGAGATGATTTTTTGAAATTGCTTCTTACTCAGCTTAAATATCAAGATCCTACAGAGCCAATGAAAGATAAAGAATTTGTTTCTCAAATGGCACAGTTTTCGGCACTTGAACAGATGACAAATATGAATAAATCTTTTGAAAATTTATCATCTATCCTTGGTGTAAATAAGGATTTGAATTTATTAGGGAAAATAGTTGAATTTGAAAATGTTGAAGGAAAAATTATTAAAGGTAAAGTTACAAGTGTAAAGGCAGGAGTAAATCCACAAATTATGATAGATGGAAAATATTATGTTTATAGTAATGTTTTATCAGTAGGATTGGAGGAGTAATTATATGATGAGATCTTTGTATTCTGGTGTTTCTGGGTTGCAGAATCATCAAACAAGAATGGATGTTGTTGGTAATAACATTTCAAATGTTAATACCGTTGGCTTTAAGAAAGGAAGAGTTAATTTTCAAGACATGATATCTCAAAGTATTTCTGGGGCATCTCGTCCTACTGATGGACGTGGAGGTGTTAATCCAAAACAAATTGGTCTTGGAATGACTGTTGCTGCTGTTGATACTATTCATACTCAAGGTTCATTTCAAAGTACCCAAAAAGCTTCTGATTTAGGAATTAGTGGTAATGGGTTTTTTATACTAAGGGATGGTGATAATTCTTTTTATACAAGAGCAGGTGCATTTGATGTTGATTCTAATAGACATCTTGTAAATCCTGCAAATGGTATGAGAATTCAAGGTTGGATGGCAGAATCTGTTGGAGGAGAGCAAGTTTTCAATACATCTTCTGATATTAGAGATTTGATTATTCCTATTGGAGATAAAGAGGGTGCTAAAGCTACTGAGTACATTACTTTTGCCTGTAATCTTGATAAGAGATTGCCTATAGTTCAACAAGGTGCAAATGAAGTAGATATTGCTCGTGGTACTTGGGTTGTCAATAAAACCATTTATGATTCTTTTGGGAATACTAATGTTGTTGAACTTAGAGTTTTAAAGGATGCAACTGCTCCTAATACATGGAATGCTACAGTTTTAGTTAATGGAGAAGAAAATTCTAATTTTACAATGGGATTTGATAATGAGGGAGCATTGCTTTCTTTAAATGGTCAAGCAGGTCAACCAGGAGATTTACTTGATTTTCCTATAACTTTTGGTGTTATTGATGCTAATGCTGGAGAAGGTGGTGATCAGACCGTTAACCTTAGACTTGGAACTGTTGGTAGTTATGCTGATTCAATTACTCAATTTGCTGATGCAAGTACTACAAAAGCTATTGTTCAAAATGGGTATGGTATGGGATATATGGAAAATTATGAGATTGATCAAAATGGTGTTATTACAGGAGTTTATTCAAATGGCATTAGACGCACTATTGGAAAGATTGCTCTTGCTTCATTTGTTAATCCTGGGGGTCTTGCAAAAGCAGGTGATACCAATTTTACTGAAACTAGTAATTCAGGACAAGCTAGAATAGGTGAGACTGGATTTGCAGGACTTGGTACTATTAGGTCAGGAGTTTTAGAAATGGCCAATGTTGATCTTGCTGAACAATTTACAGATATGATAGTGACTCAGAGAGGTTTTCAAGCTAATGCTAAGACTATAACTACTTCAGATCAGTTATTGCAAGAGCTTGTAAGGCTTAAGAGTTGATTTTTTGTTTTAGTTTATGATTTATGTAACTAAACTTAATGGAGATAGTTATTATTTAAATCCTTCTCATATTGAGAGTATTGAAGCTAATCCTGATACTACAATTTTACTTATGAATGGTAAGAAATTGGTTGTCAAAGAGAGTGTGGCAGATGTGGTCAATAAAATCAAGATGTATAGGAGAGAAATTGCTTTGTTAGATAGAATTACACAAGAGAATAAGGGAGTTGAATTATGAATTTGGCTAGTATAATTGGATGGGGAGTTGGATTTGGTGCTATTTTAATATCTATGGCATTTACTCCTACAGGATTAGGAGTTTTTTGGGATTTAAGTTCTGTGTTTATTACTATTGTTGGTTCTTTTTCTGCGCTTGTGGCTTCTTCAGAAATTACTATTGTTAAGAGAATACCTACATATTTAGGATTTTTCTTTAAAAGAAGTTCTTTTAGTAAAATTCCTATTATAAAAACTTTAGTAGAACTTTCAGAAAAAGCTAGGAAAGAAGGACTTTTATCTCTTGATGATGAACTTGATCAAATTGATGATATTTTTTTTAAATCTGGAATGAGACTTGTTGTTGATGGTACTGATCCAGAGATAATTAGAACTATGCTTTTTCTTGAACTTGAACAGATGCAAGAGCGACATAAGGTTGGTGCAGATCTTTTTGGAACTTGGGCAAAACTTGCTCCTGCTTTTGGAATGATAGGTACTCTTATTGGACTTATTGCTCTTCTTGGAAATTTAGAAGACAGATCAGCACTCGGTTCTTCTATGGCTGTTGCTCTTGTTACAACTCTTTATGGTACGATAATGGCAAATTTAATGCTGACTCCTATTCAACTTAAATTAGAGTCTATCGATCTTGAGGAAGCATCAGTTAGAGCAATGATAGTTGAAGGTATTTTATCAATTCAAGCAGGTGACAATCCTAGAATTTTAGAGCAAAAACTTGTAACGTTTTTAACTCCTAAAGATAGAAATCAACTTGGTAGTGGTGTTCTTGGAGGTGAATAATGATATTTAAAACTAAAAAGAAACGTTCAAAATGTGAAGATGGTGGTGCTCCTGAATATATGGTGACTTATGGAGATATGGTGACTTTGTTGCTTGTCTTTTTTGTTACTATGTTTTCATTAAATGATGTTATTATGAAAGAAAATGTTTTAAAAATAATGTCAGCTTCTTTTACGGGTTCTGGATTTTTTAAGGGAGGTAAGACTTTGGATATTGATAAGCTTTCTTATTTGAGTAATAGCTTTATGTCTTTGCCTTCTACTGCTAAAAACAAACAAGCTTCTCAGGCTTCTAAAAACAAATCTATTATCGAGTTTGTTGAAAAAATTCAGTCGAATAAGGTTATTGTAAGACGACATGAGCGAGGTGTTGTTGTATCTCTTTTAGCAGATGCTTTTTTTGATTCAGCTAGTGCTGAAGTGAAACTTGATGATAATAGAGATGTTATACAAAAGATAGCTTCTTTTATTGGGTTTTTAGATAATCAAGGATATAATTTTAAAATTGAAGGACATACAGATAATGTCGATGTTAATATAAATGGAATTTGGAAAAGTAATTGGGAACTCTCATCAGCAAGAGCAGTAAACATGTTAGAGCAGATTTTAAACTATACTGATCATTCTAAAATAGAAAGTATTGAGAGTAAATTTGAGGTATCTGGATTTGCAGGTAGTAGGCCCGTTGCTACTGATGATACTCCTGAAGGTAGAGCTTATAATAGAAGAATAGATATTTTGATTACTAGTGATGCTTCTTTAAGTTTTGCTAAAGGTATTAAGCAATAATAATATTTTTTAGTAATGAAATAAGAAATTTATAGGAGGTAATATGCCTGAAAAAGATGATGATAGTATGGATGTAGGAGGTTCTGATAGTAAAAAAATAGGACTACTACCCGATGTAATAATAAGGATTTTGCAAATATTAGCAATAGGACTATTTACTGTTGTTATCATGATAATAGTTTCTTATTTTGTTTCTAAGATGGTAGTAAGTCAAAGTGGCGCACCTAATAATTTTCCAATCTTTTCTAATGAATATTTAGGAAAGCCTCCTATGCTTATATGGTATGAAAGTATAGACGAAATTAGAGGGACTACCCAAGATACTCCTCCGAAAACTTTTGTAATAAAACTTGCACTAGGTTATGCTGAGAATAATGTTAATATTTTAAGTGAACTTGGACGACAAAAGGTGCGATTAAAAGATATTATAAGGGAATATTTTAGTCAAAGAACAGGCCAAGAGATAAAAAATGAAAGTCAGATTAAAGCAGAAATTAAGGCCAGAATTAATAGTATTCTTAGAAATGGTGAAATAAAAGAGATAGCATTGACGCAAATTGATATTTTTGATATGTGATTTTTAAAAGGAATTTTAAATGGCAGGTAATCCGGGAGCATTATCACAAGATGATATAGATAGTCTTTTAGAATCTATTAATTCGTCTGATAATTTATCATCAGATGATTCACTTTCTAATATTATATCTAGCCCTATGGGCAAGAAACAAAAAGTTAAAGTGTATGATTTTAAAAGACCAGATAAATTTTCAAAAGAACAAGTAAGAACGGTATCAAGCTTTCATGAAGCATTTGCAAGATATACTACAACCTCACTCTCAGCTCTTTTGAGAAAAATGGTTCATGTACATGTAGCTTCAGTTGATCAGTTGACTTATGAAGAATTTATTCGATCTATTCCAAATCCTACTACTTTAGCAATAATTAATATGGATCCTCTTAAAGGTTCTGCTATATTTGAAGTTGATCCAACTATTGCATTTGCAATAGTTGATAGGCTTTTTGGTGGTGATGGTGACACCATTAAAGATAAGAGTAGAGATTTAACAGAAATAGAACAGTCTGTAATGGAAAGTGTTATTATTCGTATTCTTGCTAATATGAGAGAGGCTTGGTCTCAAGTAGTTGATTTAAGGCCTAGGTTTGGGCACATAGAAGTGAATCCTCAATTTGCTCAGATAGTTCCTCCAACAGAAATGGTTATTTTGGTTACACTTGAAGTTAAGATAGGTAAAGTTGAAGGACTTATGAATTTTTGTTTGCCTTATATTACAATAGAACCTATTGTATCTAAACTGTCAACAAGATATTGGCATTCTTTAATTGGTGTGGGAACTACCAGTGAGAATCTTGATGTACTTAGAGAAAAACTTGAATATACAAATATGCCTTTGGTGGCTGAGATAGGAGAAGTGAAATTAAAGGTAAGAGAAATCTTATCTTTAGAGAAAGGGGATGTTATTAATCTTGAAAATTCTTCAATAGATCAAGATTTGATTTTGAAAGTAGGAACTAAAGAAAAATTTAAATGTCGAATGGGACTTGTTGGGAATAAAATTTCAGTTCAAATTACAAGAAAAGTTGGTGAGGTAGAGGATTTTGATTTGTTGAAAGAACTTACAGAAGAAGTTGAATAACTTAAAGAGTTTTGATGTTTTAATGAATTTAATAGAGAGGTAAATAATGGATGTAGATGATAAGAATGATGTTAGTGAAGAAAAACCTGAGATAAAGGGTGTTAAACTTCCTGATTTGATTGATAGTTTGCCTGAAGGTGTTGATCCTAGCAATTTTGGTCTTTTAATGGATGTTTCTATGCAAGTTACAGTCGAACTTGGTAGGACTGAACGTAAAATAAAAGATATACTTGCTATGTCTGAAGGAACGATCATTACACTTGATAAACTTGCTGGTGAACCTGTAGATATTTTGGTAAATGGAAAAATAGTGGCTAAAGGAGAGGTTGTTGTAATTGATGAGAATTTTGGTGTTAGAATTACCGAAATAATTAAAATTAAAAATGAATAGGTTAATTTTATTTTTCACTTTTATTGTATTTTTTGCAGAAAATTTATTTGCGCAGGATAATGAGAGCGATTTAAATGCTACGTCTAAATTAGAAAATGAAGTTAATTTGCCAATATTTGATGATAATAAGGTTGTTTTAGATAATCAAGACATACAAAGCATATCTCTTTTTAATGTTACAGATTTGTTTACTTTGGTTTTGTTTTNNNGATGTTATATTATTCTTATTTTTTTGTTTCTTAAAAGATAAGCTATAAAAAAAGCTAAAAAAATGAGGTGTCGAGGATAATAAGAGAACTTGCTTTTTATGAAATAGATAATAAAAATTCTATAAGGATTGTTAATGTATTAGGCAATGTTTATGTATTTTTAGTATCAAATAGTTCTTCTATTGTACTAAAGGAGATAACAGCAAGTGAAGAGTTGGAGAATTTAGAATTTCAACTTAATAAAATTAAGAGCCGTGGTAATATAAATTCATTTAAGTCAATTTTTAATAAAATATTACGCAATAATAAGAAAGATAAATCATTTATTAATGATCATGATGAATATGCGGAGTTGGAAAATGATATTGAGACTTCTTTGAAAAGTAAACAGGATAGATTAAAAAAGTTTTAGAGGTTAAATTTGAATAAAAAATTAAGTTTTTTGTTGTTATTTGGAGTTGTAAATTTTGCATTTGCTCAAACCAAGTCTTTGCAACCTACTACTGGATTAAATTTTCCATTTGTTGATTTTTTAAATTCTTTTGGTGGTGGCATAGTTTTTCCTCTGCAACTTTTATTAATATTAAGCATCATAACGCTTTCTCCAGCTTTTTTGGTTTTGATGACTTCCTTTTTAAGGATAGCAATAGTATTGGATTTTATTAGAAGAGCATTATCACTTCAGCAATCACCACCTAATCAGGTAATAATGGGATTAGCTTTATTTTTAACTCTTTTTACTATGTGGCCAACTTTTAACATAATATATAAAGATGCATATTTACCTTTGAGAGATTCTAAAATAAATTTTAATGAATTTTATGATAGAGGGATTGCTCCACTTAGAAATTTCATGTATAAACAGATGTCTAATACTAGGCATGAGGAGATTAGATTGTTTATGAGTATTAGTGATTATGCAAAACCTAAAAACTTTAGTGAAGTTCCAACACATGTTCTTATTGCATCTTTTATTTTACATGAACTCAAAGTTGCTTTTAAAATGGGTATTTTGATCTTTTTACCATTTATAATAATAGATATTATTGTAGCTGCAGTTTTAATGGCAATGGGTATGATAATGTTGCCACCCGTAATAATATCATTACCATTTAAGCTTATACTTTTTGTTATGGTGGATGGTTGGACTTTGATTACTAGTGGACTTATAAAAAGTTTTATGTGAGGTCATAAGTGACAACTGGACAAATTATTTATTTGATTAAAATATCTATTGAAAATATTATTATTCTCTCAGCGCCAATGTTAATTACAGCTCTTATAGTTGGTCTTTTAGTTTCAATTTTTCAGGCTGTTACTTCGATTCAAGATCAAACACTTAGTTTTATTCCCAAAATTATTATAATACTCTTAGTTCTTGTGATATTTGGACCTTGGATTTTAAAGAAGCTTATGCAATTTACGTTTTTAGTTTTTAATCAGATACAAAATATGTAAATGTCTGGATTAATCTATGAATATGGATTTTTTGATTTTAAAATCTTTTGTGGTTTTACCTATTTTTATTAGAATTTTTATTTTTTTAAGATTTTCACCTTTTTTTTCGACTATTAAAATGGGTTATTTAAATTTTTTCTTTTCATTGATTTTGTCCATTATTGTTGTAGATAAGGTAAATATTGTCTATCCTTTGAATAATTTGACTGCATTTGTATTAATATTGCTAGGAGAGGCTATTTTAGGACTTATTCAAGCTTTTTTTGTAAGTATTATTTTTAATGTGTTTCATTTACTTGGTTTTTTTTTCTCAAATCAGATGGGACTTGCTTATGCAAATATTTTTGATGTTTTTGCAGAAGAGGATAATTTGGTGATATCTCAAATATTTACTTATCTTTTTTTGATTGTGTTTTTATCAAATGATTTTTTATTTCGTTTTTTAGTTATTGGGGTTTATGATTCTGTCTTAAATGTTAGAGTTGAGAATATGGTTAATATAAAGAATTATGAATTTATAAAGTTAGTATTTTATTCTTTTGCTATTCTTTTTGAAAAATCTTTAATAATGTCTCTTCCAATATTAGGAGTTCTTTTACTTTTATATTTAATTTTAGGTATAATTTCCAAAACATCTCCTCAAATTAATTTATTAATGATTAGTTTTGCGATTTCTTTGGGATTGGGATTAATTGTTTTATATATTACTTTTCCAAGTTTTGTAATATCTGTTAAAAGAGTAATTGAACTTAGCTTAGAATCTATGCGTAATGCATTAAATTTATTTTCTGAGACTTTAAGATGAATACTAGAGATGAATTTTTAAATAAAAGTTGGTATATACCCCTTAATTTTTTTGCCTCAGAGGATGAGGGCAGAACTGAAGTTCCTACTGAGCAAAGAAAACAAAAAGCAAGAAGAGAAGGTCAAGTGTTAAAATCAATAGAAATTAATTCATCCATTTCTCTTTTTATATTGTTTGCTGTATTTTTTTTTATGTTATCTTATTTTGCTCAAGAATTAATGGATATTTTTAAATGGCAGGCTAGTAAGTTACCAGAAGTAATGTCAATTAGTATTTATTCATTGAGTTTTGCATATATTAGACCTCTATTTAGATATGTGAGTATATTTTTTATAGTGTCTTTTATAGTTGGATTTTTAGTTAATATTATGCAAGTTGGCTTTGTTATGACTCTTAAGCCTATAATGCCTAAATGGGATAGAATAAATCCAAATTTTTCAAAATGGATGAAAAATTCTTTTGGTTCAGTTGATGCTTTTTTTAATTTGTTTAAAAGTTTATTGAAAATTGCTATAATATCTTTTATATATTATATTATGCTGAAAAGCAATATAGGTAAAATTTCAAAAATGCCTGAGTATAGCCTTGAAGGTGGTATTTCTGTAATATTAAGTCTTGCTTATAGAATATGTTTTTTTTCAGTGATGGTATTGATGGGTCTTAGTGTACTAGATTATCTTTTTCAAAGAGCTCGTTATATTGAGAATTTGAAAATGACAAAAGAAGAAATCAAGCAAGAGCGAAAGGAAATGGAAGGAGATCCTCTGCTCCGTTCTAGAATGCGGGAGCGAATGAGAGAAATTTTAAATGTTAATTTGAGGGTAGCAGTTCCTCAAGCAGATGTGGTAATTACAAATCCAGAGCATTTTGCTGTTGCTATTAAATGGGATAGCAATACTATGTTAGCACCAAAAGTGCTTGCAAAAGGACAAGATGAAATTGCATTTGTAATTAAACAAATTGCAAGAGAAAATAATGTTTCTATAGTGGAAAATAAGCCACTTGCAAGGGATCTTTATGCTAATGTTGATATTAATGAAGAGATTCCAAGAGAATATTGGGAAATTGTTTCTAAAATTCTTGTGAAGGTATATTCTATTGCTAAAAAATTTAATTAGAGGTTTAAGTTATTGGACTTAGAGAAAAATTCTGTATTAGGGTATTTTGGGCTTAATAATAAAGCTGATTTAGTAGTTTCGGTTGGATTAATACTTATTGTTGCTGGCTTTATTTTACCTCTTCCTGCATTTATTTTAGATGCTTTGATTGCGATTAATTTAATGATGAGTCTTTTAATTATTCTTATTGTTCTTTATTCTAAGCGTCCACTCGATTTTTCGGTTTTTCCAACACTTTTACTTGTTATGACTATTTTTGGTCTTGTTTTAAATATTTCTTCTACTAGATTAATTTTGATTAAAGGAATCAATTTTGATGGTCAAATGATAAGGACCTTTGGAACATTTGTTGTTGGAAGTTCTGGAACTCAAGGTCTTGTTGTAGGATTTATAATATTTCTTATTATTATTGCTGTTCAGTTTATTGTTATAACAAAAGGTGCTACTAGAGTTGCTGAGGTTGCTGCTCGTTTTGCTCTTGATGCTCTTCCTGGTAAACAAATGGCTATTGATTCTGCTTATAGTTCTGGGAATTTGACAGAAGAAGAGGCTACAAGACAAAAAAATGATTTGCAATCTGAAGTGAATTTTTATGGTGCTATGGATGGTGCTTCTAAATTTGTTTCTGGGAATGTGAAAGTTGGATTTTTAATAACTCTTATAAATATTCTTGGAGGGCTTATAGTAGGAGTAACCCTTCAAGGTCTTAATTTTAATGATGCAATTAATAATTATGTGTCTTTAACTGTTGGAGATGGGCTTGTTTCTCAACTTCCAGCTTTATTGATTTCAACAGCAACAGGTCTTATTGTTACTAGATCGATATCAAAAAATAGTTTTGGAGGGGAAATTTTTGAACAATTTACTTCCTATGCAGGAATTTATTGGATTGTATCTGGATTTTTGCTATTTTTGGCATTCCTTCCAGGATTTCCTACATTAATACTGATTCTTTTGAGTTTATTGATAGGATTTTTTGCTTATTCACTCTCTAATTTATCTAGAGATAGAGAACTTTATGAAAAACAGAAAGCTGAAGAGCAAATATTAAGTTATGCGGATAAGGAAATTACACCAGTAGTACCTTTAGATCCATTGGCTTTAGAGATTGGATATAATCTTGTTCCAATAGTTGATGATTCCAAAACATCAGAACTTCTTGATCGTATTGTAAAAATACGTCGTGAGATTGCTCTTGAATTTGGAATAGTTGTTCCTAAAATTAGAATAGTGGATAATATGCGGCTTGAACCAAATGAATATTCATTTAAACTTAGAGGAGTGGAGATTGGGCATGGAGAGATTAAGTTAGGTAAGTTTTTGGTTATAAATGTAGGTTTGGATTCTGGTCTTGAAGGAGATCTTACAAAAGATCCGTCATTTGGTCTTCCATCTCTTTGGGTGAATGATGATGTGAGAGAAATTGCTGAGAAATTGGGCTATACTGTAGTTGATCCACCTTCAATTATTGCGACGCATATGACTGAACTTATTAAGAGACATTCTTATGAGATTTTAACACGTCAAGATGTTCAAAATATTCTTGATGTCTTTAAAAAAGATTATGGAGCTATTGTTGAAGAAGTTTTAAAAGATTTTTCGGTTGGAGAGATTCAAAGAGTGTTACAAGGTCTTTTGCGAGAGCAAGTTTCAATACGTAATTTAGTTACAATTTTTGAAACAATAGCTGATTTTACAAATGTTACTAAAGATACATTTTTTTTAATTGAGAAGTGTAGGCAAGCAATTGGAAGGCAAATAGTTAATGTATATCTGGACTCTAATTTCGAGCTTAATGTAATAACAATTAATCCAGAATTTGAACAGAAGATAATTGATTCAAGATTTGAGGCCAATAACGATCTTATAAGTTCCCTTGATCCAAATTTAAAATCTAAATTTCTGTATGAACTCTTGAGACTTGTAAATGAAGTTCAATCGCAAGGATATTATCCCATTATATTATCTAGTGAATCGGCACGTCCTGTAATAAGGGTTTTAACAAGTAGAGAGCTTTCAGATGTTGTTGTTATATCTGTTTTAGAGGTTCCTAAAAATGTTAAAGTTAATGTACTTAAAACAGTAGAGGTTGAAGAGTAAGATTATGGTTCAGTATTTTACAGAAAGAGGTCCTACTTATAATGAAGTTATAGAAACTGTTAAGAGAAAATATGGAAAAAATGCTAGAGTTATGACTTATAAGACAATATCTCATGGAGGAATATTTGGATTATTTAGTAGGGATTGGATTGAGGTTTCAGGTTATGTTAGGTATGACATTGGACAACAGCAAATAAATGTTGAGGAAGAAAAACGTAAGATTCTTCAAAGTATTAAAAAAGAAGAGACTTCTTCAATTGAAGATGTAATTAAGGAAGTTAAATCTCTTAAAAATGAACTTGCACATAAAAAGGAAGAAATTAATCATCCAACTATTTTAAAAATAGAAGATATTTTACGTAGTAATGATTTTTCTGAAAGTTATATTAGAGATATTAATAATTTTATTAAAAAGGAATTTAGTTTATCTGATCTTGCTGATTATGATAAAGTCAAAGATAGTGTAATAATATATATTGCTAAAACTATTAAATGTTCAGGTTCTCTTATTGATAATCTTAAAAAAAGGATTTTTATTTTAGTTGGGCCAACGGGTGTTGGGAAGACTACTACCATTGCAAAACTTGCAGCGATTTATGGTATTAATAGTGATGATAAGAATTTAAATATTAAGATTATTACTATTGATAATTATCGAATAGGTGCTAAAAAACAAATTCAGACGTATGGTGATATTATGGGAATTCCTGTTAAAGCAATTGAATCTTTTAAAGATTTAAAGGAAGAGATTACACAGTCAAAAGATTTTGATCTTGTTCTTATTGATACAATTGGTAAGAGTCCTAAGGATTTTATGAAACTTGCTGAGATGAAAGAACTTCTTAATGCTTGTGGTCGTGATGCTGAATTTCATTTGGCTGTAAGTTCTACGACAAAAACATCAGATATAAAAGAAATATTTCATCAGTTTTCTCCTTTTAGTTATAAAACTGTGATTTTTACAAAGCTTGATGAGACAACATGTGTTGGTAATTTGATAAGTTTGATTCATGAAATGAGAAAGGAAGTTTCTTATGTTACTGATGGGCAAATTGTTCCTCATAATATTAGTATTGCAGAACCGCTTACCTTCATTAAAAAAATAAATGGATATAGAATAAGTGATGATGTTGAATTTATTCGAAAGCTAAAAAGTAAATCTTATTATTAAGGATAATATATGATGGAAGATCAGGCTCAAAGTTTACGTGATATTATGAGATTAAATAATAAGTCTAGCTTTGTTGTTGATGATAAAATACAAAATAATAAAACAAGATTTATTTCTGTTACTAGTGGTAAAGGTGGTGTTGGGAAAAGTAATATTGCTGTGGGGCTTGCTCTTAAATATGCACATCTTGGTAAAAAAGTTTTAGTTTTTGACGCAGATATTGGTATGGCTAACATTAACATTTTACTTGGAGTGATTCCAAAGTACAATATTTATCATATGATTGTACAAGGTCGCTGTATCCAAGACGTAATTACTAAGACAGAATATAATATTGATCTCTTAGCTGGTGCTTCTGGAACAACAGAACTTTTGGATTTGTCAGAAACCGAGATGAACCAGTTTATAAAAGAATTATTAAAAGTTTATGAATATGATATAGTGATAATAGATACTAGTGCTGGAATTTCAAGACAGGTTATTTCGTTTTTGTTCTCTAGTGATGATGTGGTTATTGTAACAACTCCAGAACCTACCTCCATAACTGATGCTTATGGTATCATTAAGGTTTTGTCTCATAAGATGGAAAATTTAAAAAATTTAAGACTGGTTGTAAATAGAGTTGCTAATGTTAGTGAAGGAAAAATAGTGGCTAAGAAAGTTGTTGATATATCGAATCAGTTTTTGAATTTAAATGTTGATTATTTAGGTTATGTTTATGAGGATCAAAATATTAAAAATTCTGTTTTTAAGCAGAGACCTTTTATTTTATTGAATCCTAATAGTAAAGCTAGTTATTGTCTTGATTCTATTGTTGCTGCTCTTGAAGAGATTACTCTTGATAATAAAAAAAGGAGAGGTGTGATAGGTTTTATATCTAAATTTTTTGGCATGGAATAGGTAATTATGTTATTTGGGAAAAAAAGCAAGTATATTTTATTATTTAGTTCATTTGCATTTATTCTTGCGATGATTCTTGGTATTTTTGCTCGGGTGTCTTTTGTGACAGTATTATTTAGAGCATTTCTTCAATTTTTAATTTTTTTTGCTATAGGACTTTTAATTGAATTTATATATAACAAGTATTTGTATGAACTCTTTAAAGATAATGATTTGAGTAGTAATAAGGATGTTATTAATAAAAATGATAATTCTCAACCTGAACCTAATGATATAGATTCTTCTTTGATAAAGGATTTTTCAAGTAAGAATGATAAAGTTGATAATAGCAATTATGATTTTTCGGAAGACTTGAACAAGTATGCGAATGTTAGAGATAGGCAAAATAATGTTAATTTTGAGAGTAAATTGTCAGAACAGATTTCATATGTTAAGAACAGTGATCCCAAAGTTGTTGCTGATACTATTAAGACTTTGATTAATAAAAAGGAATAACTATGACTGATATTGGTGATTTTGCTGATTTAAGAGAAAAAATAAGACGATATTTAGAGAGAGAAAATAAGGTTCGTTTAATAGAAATAGAAGCGGATACTCTTGAAGAGGCTTTAAATGATGCTTCTTTGGAACTTTCAGTGCCATATAAAGATTTGGATTATGAGATTTTAGTACGTGGAAATAATGGGATATTTGGGTATGGTGAGAAGAAATGGAGAATAGTTGCTTATAAAAATTCTTATTCAAAATTTGGGGTTCTTGATTTTTTAAGTTCGCAAAGCGAATCTGAGGAGAGTATTTCTTTGGATGGAAAGTTTTTTATAAGAAGAAGTGCCAAGGGAGTATTTTTAAAAGTTACACCTGCTCAAGGAGGAGGAAGTGTTGTTACTTTTAAGGATGTAATGGATAAATTTGCATCTTATAGTAATATTAAAAATTTGGATAAGAATTTTGTTAGAACAATAGTTGAAAATGCTAGTGGTGAATATGAACGTGTCTCTGATTTTGATGCTGAACTTTCAGAGAGTGTGACTATGATGGTTCATATATCAGAAGACTCAATGTCAGTAACTATTGAATTTACTACTCCTGGACCTAATGGCGCTGAAGTTTTAGAAAAAGATATTTTTAATATTCTTAAAAAATATGGAGTCGTAGATAAAGCATTGCTTCGAAATAAAATAAAAGAATTTGTGGACTATCCATTTTATGGTGAATCAATTGAGATGGCAAAGGGAGTTAATTCTGTTAAGGGAAGGGATGCTTATGTTAATTTTGTTGTGAAGAGTAAGTATTCAGCTGAATATGGTGCTATGGGTAATGAATTTAGGAATGTTAATAAGGGAGATGAGCTTGCAGAAATTGTTCCTTTGTCAAGGGGTATTGATGGATATACTGTTTTTGGAAAGGTATTAAAAGCAGAGAGTGGTCGGGAATTGAATTTGGTTTTGGGAGAGAATACTTTAAGGGAAGGAAATAAAATTCTTGCAGGATGTGATGGATATATATTTATTGAAAATGGTATTATTGCTGTACATAATGTGTATGTTGTTGATGGTGATGTTGGTCCTGCTACTGGTAATATAGTGAATAACGGTATGGTATTAATTAAGGGAAGTATTTTGGATGGATATAATGTTATGGCTAAGAGTGGAATAGAGGTTAATGGACTTGTTGGTAGATGTAATTTGAGTACAGATGGCTCTATTGTTCTTCGTAGTGGAGCTAATGGTAAGGGTGGTTCGGAAATTTATGCTAAGAAATCTATTAAATCTAAATTTTTAGAAAATGTTGATGTACGATGTGAGGGTAATATTGAAGTTGTAAGAGGAATTGTTAATTCTGTTGTTTCTTGTACAAAAAAAGTACTCTGTATTGGGAAAAAATCTAAAATAGTTGGTTCTGATATTCATGCAAGAGAGGAAGTTAGAGCGTATTCTATTGGATCTGAGGGTAATGCTGAGACTTCTGTTTGTGTTGGGTGTGATCCTGAAATAAAATCTTTATTATCTAAATTTAATGAGTATCTTGTCAAAATAGAGAAACGTCTTGAGGTTTTAACAAAAGATATTTCTGCTTTGAAGAAAAATATTCAGATTACTGTTGATAAAGCCGAAAAGTCTTTAAAAATTGATAGTTGTAATGAACTTATTAATGAGAGAGATATTTTAATTTTAGAAATAAAAATGGTAAAAGATAAACAAGAAAGTTTACAAAGGGCACTTGAAAATAGTAAGACTGATGGCAAAATTTTTGTTGAATATATAGCTTATGCTGGGGTTAAGTTGTATATTAAAGATGCTTATTATGAGCTTCCAAGGGATTATCATAATATTACTTTTGTAGAGGATGACGGTATTATTAAAATGGTAGCTTATGTTCCTTTTGAATCTAGATAGTTTATAAATTATAGGAGGGGCTTTTGGATATTAATATTTCATCTGAAGTTACAAAGATAATTACACAGGGTGCTTTTAAAGCGAGTGAAGTTTCAAATGAAACTTTGAGAAAAAAAAAGATAAGAGAAACTCAACATTTGAGTTTAAATGAGAGAGAAGATTATCATTATGATTCGGAAATAAATGTCATATTTCCTATTGATGAGCTTAAAGATGATAACTTTAATTCTGTTACAATATCAAAGGTTAAGCATGATGATAAAAATTCTTCTAATTTATATGATATTAATTTGCATGATCCAAAGCTTGGAAAGAATATTGATATTGAAAGATAGTTTGGGATAGGACATTCTGTATGTTTGTTGTTTTTTGTTTCATTTTGATTATATTTACTTTTATATATTTTCATGTATATATTAGTTTAAAAATAAAATCTAATAGCATACTTAAAAAATTTAAGAGTGAAGTAGATAAAACTATTATTGAGATTAATCAAGCTACTGATAGAAATATCAGTATTATTGAAATTAAAATTGAAAGTTTAAATAGAATTATTAAAGAAGTTGATGAGAGAATAGAAATACTTGATCAAAGATTATTGGGATTTAATTCCCATTCAATTTCAATGGTAAATAATAATTTTGGGATTAAAAGTGATAGTGGTTCTTATAAGGGTAATTTAGATTATTCAATACCTACTATTGAGAAAAATATAATAAAAGAGGGATATAATATTCGTAGACAAGTGATTTCACTCTATGAACAGGGAATGTCTTTAGAAGTTATTGCTAAAAAATTAAAATTAGATTTAGGTGAAATTGAATTAATTATTTCAATTCATAGGGGTATTTGATGGAAAAGTGGATAGGAATAGATCTTGGAACTACAAATACTGTAGTGTCTTATTTTGATGTTAATTCTAGAGTGATATTGAATGATAGAGGTGAGAGAATGACACCCTCTATTGTTTCTTTTACAGATTTTGGTGTGATTGTTGGTAGTGCTGCTAAACATCAAATATTGGTAAATCCAGATAAAACTTTTTATAATTTTAAAGTCAATATGGGGACTGATGTTGTTTATCAAGTTGGTGATAATATATATAAAGCCGAAGACATTGCTTCTTATTTATTATTGAATATTAAGATTAATGCTGAAAAATTTTTAGGTACTCAAGTAAGCGATGTTGTTATAACAGTTCCTGCGTATTTTTCTGAAATTCAAAGAAGAGGTGTTGTTAGGGCTGCAGATATTGCAGGATTAAAATGTAGGGCAATACTTAATGAACCAACAGCAGCTGCTTTGTCTTATGCTTTTGAAAAACAAGTAGAAGGATTATTTCTTGTATATGATCTTGGTGGTGGAACTTTTGATGTTACTCTTTTAGAAAAACAAAATGATACTTATACTGTTCTTGCAAGTAAAGGTGAAAATAGACTTGGTGGGAATGATTTTAATGAGGTTGTAGAAAAACATGTTTTAGCTACTTTTAAAGAAGAATATCCTGATATAAATTTGGATGATATTGTACTTATTGAACAATTAAGAGAGAAAATTGAAGATGCTAAAAAAAATTTATCTACTATGGATGAAGTTAATATTGTATTGCCTTTTACTGATGGTAATCATTTAAATTATAAACTTACAAGAGATGAATTTAATTTAATGATTTGGGATTTTATAGATAGAACTATTAGTCTTACAAATGAATGTATTGCAGATTCAGGTGTTGATCTTAAACATATTTTAAAGATAGTACTCTCAGGAGGTTCAACTAGAATTCCTTTGGTTAAAGATAGATTGAATGAAGTTTTTCCTGAGATTGAGATTTTAGATTCATTAAATCAAGATGAGGTTGTTGCAACTGGTGCTGGTATTCATGCTTTTAGTCTTGCAAATAATGATACTCTTATTGATTTTAAAGATGTAACGCCTTATTCTCTTGGAATTGAAACTTGTAATGATGGGTTTTTTACATTAATTAAAAGAAATACTTTATTACCAGTTTGTGAAAGACAAATATTTACAACAACTAATGATTATCAAGAGGAGATTGAAATTCATGTGTTGCAAGGTGAATATAATAAGGCATCTTTGAATTGTTCAATAAGTAGATTTTTCTTTAGTAATATACAAAATGCTCTAAAAGGTGTGCCAAAGATAGAAATACTTTTCAGGTTGGATGAGAGTGGTATTTTAAGTATTGCTGCAAGAGATTTAGATATTAATGTTTCTAAGTCAATAGAAATAAGAATGACAAGTGCTTCTTTTGATAATAATGAAAAGGAATGTTTGCTGATTTCATCAGGCAATATTAGAGCTAAAGAGATATTAGAAGATAAAATTTAATTATTGAATAACTATTATCAACATTTAGGAATTAATATGGTTATTTTGTTATTTATATATTATCTTACCAATAATGTCGTTAATGTTTATAAATCCATATTCTCTAGAATCAAGAGAAACTTTTTTATTATCTCCTACTACTAAATAATAATCCTTTGGAATATATATGCTTTTTAATTTTTGTAGATGTTCTTTATTTATATTGAAGTTTAGGTTATGTATAGATATTATATTTGGCTGTAATTTAATGAATTTTTCTCCTGGGATTGCAAAAATTTTTTTAACAGATATTTTTTTTGTTATAGGGTCCTTGATAAGTACTGTTTCATTTTTTTTAGGTTTGCTCCATAGTACAACATAGGTTTCTTTATTTTTTATTCTAATACCATAAGCTAGTTTATGATTTATTATCCAATTTTGATCTAAAATTGTTGGCAACATTGACGAACCTTTAACTAAATGAAAAGATAGTGACATTTTGATCATTGTTATTAATAATATAAAAGCCAATGTAACGGGAATTAATATTTGTTTGTGGATTTGTAACATTTCTTAAATTTCCATTTGAGTTTTTATCAAATTGAAATTTCTAGTGTATAGTATATAATAAGGCATAATATGATTATACCAAAAAAAGATCAGAATGTATTTAAAAGGAAGAAAAATTTTTTGTTTAATAGGGCAGTTAAAGGTGATTTTGAATTGAGAGATTTTGGTAATATTCGTAATTTTAATAAAAAAAAACGGAAAAGATGTTTTTGTTTTTTTAATGTTTTTACTAAATTTTTTTATGTATTTAAATTGTTATTTATAACTTTGTTTGGGCAGATTATGGATCTTAATAATTATAAGTGTAGATATTCTTCTAAGAAGGTTACATTTAAAATGGTTAATACTTATGATG
>NZ_LN609267.1:280173-282564 GCF_000825665.2 Borrelia crocidurae | reverse complement strand
GTATTATGGTTCATATGTTTTTTTAAACAAATTAAGTTTTCCCAAAGATTATTTTATTGATACTTTTTTGTATTATAGTGATCAAGATTTAAGTCAGATTAATAATTATTTTTTTGGTTTAGATGCAAGCAATTATAATGCTACTACTATAAGGAAGCCTTTTGTTTTAAAGGTTGTTGAACATAAAATTAAGCCAGGAGAGACACTTTCTCATATTGCATCTCGGTATAATATTACTAGTGAAACTTTAATTTCTTATAATGATATTAAAGATGTAAGAAATATTAAACCCAATGTTATTATTAATGTTCCTAATATGAAGGGAATTCTTTATACTGTTGGGAAAAATGATTCCCTCTCATCAATCGCAAAGAAATATAAGATACCTAAAGTGGATATTCTTGATGCTAATAATCTTGATAATGAGGTTTTGTCTTTAGGTCAGAAGTTGTTTGTTCCTGGTGGAAAGATGTCTAAAGATTTACTTAGAAATGCTTTAGGTGAGACCTTTTTGTTTCCAACACGGGGGATTATTACATCAGGTTATGGTTATCGTCCTGATCCTTTTACTAAAACTATTAGTTTTCATAATGGAATTGATATTGCAAATGTTGCTAATACACCTGTTGTTGCTACAAAGGAAGGTATTGTTGTAACAGCGGGATTTAGTGTTGGAGGATATGGAAAATATATTGTTATTGCGCATAATAATGGTTTTCAAACTCTTTATGCGCATTTAGGTTCATTTGCAGTTAAAGTTGGGGATAGAGTATCTAGAGGACAAATGATAGGACGTATGGGAAGCACTGGATACAGTACGGGAAATCATTTACATTTTACTATTTTCAAAGATGGTAAAACGAGTAATCCTATGAAATATCTCAGATAAGCTATATGTATTTTGATATGTCCAATGTTCTCAGTATTTGTGTAAGTTTTTTTCCTTCTATTAGGTCAATTAATCTGCCTTCAATAATTTGTTTAGCCTTTTCAGAAAATGTTGCTGGTGCAATACATAGTCCTTTAATTTTATTTTCTTTGGTTTTTGAAATCAGATCTTTTAAGAATAGTTCTCCAAAATTTTTTTGATCCGTTCTTACGAATCTTACTAGTATATTTTCTTCCCATTGGTTGTTTGAAAGTTGAAAGTTGATATCTATAAATTGCGATGTTATTTCATTTATCTTTTTGTCTCTCACTTGAAATTTGTTTTTATATAACTTAAGGATGATTGCACTAGCTAGATTATCAAATTTTTCTTTTGGACTCTTAAGGTATATTCTTAGTGCTAAGTTTTCATTTAATTTTTTACTAAATTCTAGTTTTTCAGCAATTTTTTGATAGTTTGGGTCAATTCTTTCAACCTGGGTAAATGCTTCGGTTGCTTTTTTGTAATTTTCATGTTCTATGTAAAGTTCTCCTAGTTTGTAAAAAAGTTTAAGGAATATTTTTGTGGGTAAATCAGGTTTAATTTTTATCATTTCTTTAATATTATCTTCTAATTTTACCAAGTTATGATTTTTTGCATTAATCTCAGATTCAATTAACAGAGCTTCATATATCATTCCATCTTTGCTTTTGATTTTGTTTGCAATATCAAGTGCAAGTTGATCTTGGTTTAATTGGGATAGAGATTGAGCATATGCAAGTAGAGCATTTACATCATTTTGTATATGTTTTTTTATATTGTTAAATATTCCTACAGCTTTAGTATAGTTTCCCGTATAAAAAAGAGTCATCCCTATATATTTTAAAACGTCATTGTTGCTTTTATCAAATTGATATATTTTTGTAAGATAGTGCAGTGCTTCTTTATAATGTGCATTTTTAAGAAATGCTATTCCAAGATAATAATTTACGTCTATGTCGTCTTTTTTTAGGCTGTATGCTTTTTTAAGAAGTCCTAATGCTTCTAAATTAAAATTTCTCTCAAGATTATAAAATCCATAACTTAAGAATACTTTAAAGGAATCAATATTCTTATTTGTAGGATTTTCTTCGATAAGTTGACATAATTTTCTGGCGTATTTAAGTCCATTTTCAAAATCTTTATTAGTATAATAATAGTCATTTAAAGTTTGTAAAGCCCCTACTTCATTTGGGTTTGTTTTTAGTATATTTATAGCTTTTGAGATCAATTTTTTCGTTTTGTGAAATGTTTTGTGATGTTTACCTTTTGTTCTTGTTTTTGTATTTAATACTGCAATTCTGAATAGTATAAATACCAAAACAGATATTGCTGCAGAGGACAGTATTATGAATAATGGCAACACTTTAACTTCTCCTAAAATCATATATTAGCAATATTACATAAGCAGTAATTATAGCTTTAAATATAACATGGTTTCTTTTAAATAAAAGCATATACATAAGTTGAATATGATATTAATT
>NZ_LN609267.1:264586-280144 GCF_000825665.2 Borrelia crocidurae | reverse complement strand
ATATAAATTTGTTTTTTATAAAAGAACAAAGAGGTTGGAATTGTTGAAAGGTTTTTTGGGCATAAGGCTTTCTAATAATGAATATTTTTCAGTTTTAAGCTTGGATGATACTTCTGTAAAGAAGATGGTATTGGGTAAACTTGCAGATGAGACCAATATAAAATTAGATTTTTATGTTAGTGAATATGAAAATTTTTCTAATCCCATTATTATTGGGTCTTTTTTCTTAGATAATCTTGATAAAGATAGTTTGAATGTAAATATTTATTTCAAAATAGATTCTATGATGCTTTATGTTTATGGAGAGTGTGATGGAATTACTAATAAAACCAAGTTTGATTTGAGTTTGATGAGTCTTTCAGTTAATACAAATGAAGTTAATGGTGATTCTTTAAATAGTGATAAAGTAGATGATTTGCCTATTGATTTTCAAGATACAAATCGCAAGGAGAGTTTTGACAGTATTGTTGAAGAAAAGCAAGATGATTCTTTGGATTTTGATTTAAGTAATGTTAATGATTTATCTAATTCTAAGGATTTGCTTTTAAATAAAGAGAATGATTTGGATTTAGTAGTGGATTCTTTAAATTTAACTAATGATATGGATGAACATGCATTGTTAAGTGAAGGAAGTAAAGAGTTAGATTCTGAGTCTAATTTAGATTTAGAAAATTTGGATTTTGCCCCTACAATAGATAAATTGGAAGATAATCCTATTGAAGAAACAGAAGTTGCACATGTACTTGATGATATTGATCAATATTCTGTAAATCAAGGTATTTCTACTTTGGATAAGGTTTCTATTGATGTTAATGAGAGAAATGATGTTTTTGATAATTCTGAGAATGATGTAAAATCAGTTAAAGATAAGGATGATAATTCTAGTAGTTTTAATGTGTATGTTATCCAAAATTCTTATTCTGATGATTTGAGTGTTGAAGATATTATTGCGGATGTTAGTAAAAATTTAGATGATGTTGAATTTGATGATGTTTCTTTGGATTTAGGTAAAGACAATTTTACTGTGGATGTTGAAGAACCTAAATTTGATCTTGATTTAAAAGAAGATCGTATTCAAACTTCTATGCTTTATTTAAGTCTTGTTTCTTTATTTCTTTTGATATTTTTTTCATTGTTTTTGATTTTTTCTAAAATATTAAATCCTAAAAATTTTACAATTTCTTATTGTTCTTTTTATAAAGAAGAAAAAATTACTAGATGTGAAAAAAGTAATGTTTAAGAAAATTATTTATTTGTTTTTATTGAATTTATTATCTTGTTCATTTGTGAAAGAATCTTTAAGTAGCAATATTTTAAAAAAAAGTATCAATAGTTTTGATTTAAATCATTTAAATTGGTTGTGGAATTTTGACTATGTAGGACAAAATTTTGATAAATATTTTGGTATAGATTCAGATTCTTATGTATATGTTGCTTATCTTTTTAAAAAAATAGGGTATGATGAAAAATTTAGAGAATATATGCACAAAGCAATAAATAGTAATAATAATATTGCATCTCAATTTGCTGGTGTAAAACTTCTTGAATATTATAATTCTAGAAGAGAATATTATGAGGCAGAACTTGTTGGTCGAAAACTTTATAACAAATATAATGATAATAAATTCATTATATTAGGATATTTTAAAAGTCTTTATTGGCAGAAAAAGAATAATGAAGCTCTTTTAGTTTTAAATAAGCTAGAAAAAATGGATTTCATGCAGGCACAAGAAAATGAAAATCTTTTATTTAAAGCAGTGCTTTATTTTAATATTTCTGATATTAATACGTCATTAATTTATTTCAAGAAATTGTTTGAGAATTTGCCGGCAGAATATTTGCATGTAAGGGCTCATGATTATCTTGTTCTTGAAGGGAAAGATAATCTTTTAAATTCAACTTTTTTAAGTCTTGTTAAATTTAAAGCTTTGGTTGCTAATGGTGATTTTAAAGGTGCTGTTAATATATTAGATGATAGTTTTAAGAAGTATTATAGTAATTTTGTTTTTTTAATGTTGTTTATAAGACTTTTGTAAGTTTAGGTTATATTAACAAGGCATTATCTTTTTTTAGTAATTTAGATAGTGTTTATAAAGATTATTATTTGGGGCTCATTAATTTAAAATTAAAGAAAGATGTAGGTTTTGTGACAATACTTAAATATTTGGAAAATTCTTCTATTATAAATGAACCTTATAGATTAGAAATGCTTAATGAAATTTTTAGAAATTTCATATTTATGAAAAATACAAGAAATTATTTTTCTAAAAACATAGCTAATTTTTATACAAGTAAAGATAAGGGTAATTTTGCTTTTATTAAGGTATTAGATGAATATATTTTAGAAGCTGTACAACTTGGAGATTATGATAATTTATATTTACTATATTATAATGGTCAAAATGTTATTGACAATGCTGTTTTAGCAAGGCTTGCTTTTCTTAATGCTAGACTTATATATCACAAATTTATTAAATCTCAGTCAGTAGGTGAGTATAGAGAGCTTTTGCGTTCTGCTATTAAATATGATCAAATATCTTATGCATCGTTTATGAGTAAGTATTTGCTTGATCAAAATATTAATGATTTGTTTGAAAATGCTTTGGATATAAATTATGATCAGTCCGATTATGAAAGGTTTTTGGAAGGGTTTTTAAAATTTAATTTGTATTCTTATGTTAGTGTGTTTGTTGCCAATGATTTTAAAAATGGTTATAGATTTTCTCCTAATTTTTACCGTAATCTTTACGATGAATTTGTGAAACATGAATATTATTATGAATCTATACTTGCTATTAATTACCTTGTAAGGCAAGATTTTTCAGCTTTAAATAAAGATGATTATAAGCGTCTCTATCCATGTTTGTACACGGCTTTAATTAAATATTGGTCAGGGAAAAGGGAACTTGAGTCGAGTCTTGTATTTTCTTTAATAAAAGCTGAGAGTAGTTTTAAAAGAGATGCTGTATCTAAACCTGGTGCTATCGGACTTATGCAAATTATGCCTGCAACATCAGCTGATGTATCTAGAGAAATTAAATATTATAAATACTATCCTTATGATTTGAAACAGCCAAAGGATAATGTTATTATTGGGACTCATTATTTACGTAAAAGAATAGACATGTTGGAAGATGTGTATAAGGCCCTTGCATCTTATAATGGTGGTATTGGAAATGTTAGAAAATGGGAAAAAGATTATGGGCATTTGCCCAAAGAAATTTTTATCGAAGCTATTCCTTTTGGACAAACTAGGAATTATATTAAAAAAATATTAGTTTATTCTGTATTATATGATGCTTTATATGAAAGAAAGGGAATGGATTTTATTATAGAGTATATTATGGGTAAATTTTCCAAACGTTTTTAGGTTGTGAAGTTAAATGGATAATATTTTAAGGGTTATTATTTTAGGTTTTGTTCAAGGCATTTCTGAGTTTTTGCCTATATCTAGTTCAGGCCATTTGTTACTTTTAAAAAAGTTTATGAACATTGATCTTCCAATTGTATTTGATATTTATTTGCATTTTGCAACAGTTTTAGTTGTAATAATTTATTATCGAAGACGAATATTAGAGCTTGTAATGGTTTTTATTAAATTTATTTTAAGAAAATCAAAAATGACAGAATTAGATTCTTCAAATTTGAACTTGATATTACTTGTATTAATAATCACATTTTTTACAGCATTGATTGGAATTTTTATAGAAAAGTTTAAGGTGTTATTTGCTTCATATGATACGTTTATAATTGGATTGTGAAGTATTTTATTATTTTTGATTGAATTTAGAATTTAAATTTTTAAATTAGTTCAACCTATCAAAAAGCATTTTTTTTTCATGCTTATTGATTGGAATTATGCAGGGAATTGGGGCTATGCCGGGTATTTCTCGTTCAGGAATTACGATTTTTGCGTCAATTTTGCTTGGGTTTAGCAGGACAAAATCCCTTGAAATCTCTTTTTTATCTTTAATTCCTATTGTTTTTGGAAGTTTATTTTTAAAGTATAATGATCTATTTAAGTCTGATATAATTTTTAATATTTTTGAGATAAATCTGGGAGCAATTTTTGCTTTTATATTTGGACTATTTTCAATTAGTTTGTTTGTTAAGATGCTTAAGAATAGTAAACTGTATTATTTTTCAATTTATTTAGTTTCAGTTGTGAGTTTAGTTTATTTCCTTGTTTGATGTTAGTAGAATATGAAGAATTTTTATCGTTATTTTCAGTTTTTATTCTTTTTTATGTTGGCTGTTATACTATTTTCTCTTTTAGTGGCATTAACTCCTATAGGAAATATATTTATATTTTTTGTATTTAATCTTATAGGGCATATGCTTCTTAATACTTTTTCATTTTTGTCGTTTTATTTAATACTTTATCCGCTTGTAAACTGGTATGTTTATTGCAATAATATGTTTAGCAAAAAATTTATATTTAATTGGAATTATACGGTTGTTTTATTTTTTACTTTAACCTTTTGGTTGAGAATTAATTCTGATTTTGAGGGTTCTAATTTTGTTAATTGGTTCTTGAGTAATTTTGGCATTATAGTTGGAAATTTATTTGTTTGTCTTCTTTTTATTTTAGAACTTATTGTTTGGGTTTATTTAAATTATGTCTTTTTTAAAGATGCTAGTTTTATTTTAACTACCTTTCATTTTATAACATTTAAATTGAAAATTTTGTTTGAGAACATGTTTTCTTATTTGCCTTTTTTGAGTACTTTAAAGATTAAGAAAGATATTAAGGTTTATAAAGATTGTAAGAATAATATAAGTTCAGATAGTATTTTGAATAAGGAAGATAATATTATTAATGATGAAGAGTATCAGGCTTTATGGTCTTTTAAGGAGTTTTTACGAAATTCTAATAAATCTTTAGATGTTGATTTGGATAAAACTATTTTTTCTAAATCTGAGGTAATGGATGATAAATTACCAAAAGATGAATCTTTGCAAGAAGTTCAATGTGATTTAAATACTGAGAATAATTGTCAATATAAAATTTTGAGAAGTGAATGTGAGGATAGTAGGTTAGTAGTTAGTGGAAAAATTAGGGCTAGTGATATAAGGCATAATGGAATAATAAATAATATTGTTAGAGATGAATATGAGAATGACACTTTATTTAAAGTTAAAAGTGATGAAAATTATTCAATAGATATTTCTGTTTTTGCTCAAAGGGAGCCTGAGAATGAAACTGAAGATGTTGAATATGAGAGAGAAATTCAAAAGCAAGCGATGCTTTTGCAAGAAACTTTTAGAGAATTTAATATTAATGCCAAACTTATTGATATTATTAGAGGTCCTGTTGTTACGATGTATGCTGTTCGTCCTGATAAAGGCATTAAGCTTTCCAAAATAACTTCTATATCTGATAATATTGCATTACGTCTTGCAGCGATTAGAGTTAGAATTATTGCGCCAATACCTGGCAAAGAAGCTGTTGGGATTGAAATACCTAATAAGAGACGAAAATTCATTTTGATATCAGAGATAATAAATAGTCAAGAATTTCAAAATGATTTTAAAGTGCCTTTTGCACTTGGTAAAGAAATTAGTGGAAATAATGTTGTTTTTGATCTTGTGACTGCTCCCCATCTTTTAATAGCAGGTGCTACTGGTGCTGGAAAATCAGTTTGTGTAAATTCACTTATTGCTTCAATTATTTTTTCAAAATCTCCAGATGATGTTAGGCTTGTGTTAATAGATCCTAAAGTAGTTGAGCTTAAACTTTTTAATGATATTCCTCATTTATTAACTCCAGTTATTACTAATGTAAATAGGGCTTTGGAGGCTTTGCGTTGGTGTCTTGATGAGATGGAGAGAAGGTATGTTATTCTTGATAATTTTTTTGTTAGGGATATTAATTCTTATAATAAGAAAATAGTGGAAGAAGGATTAAATGAAGTGCCGTTGCCTTATTTGGTAATAATTATTGATGAATTTGCAGATTTAATTCTCTCTGCAAGAAAGGATTTAGAAAATTTGATTTCTAGGCTTGCAGCTATGGCTAGGGCTGTTGGAATGCATTTAGTTCTTGCTACTCAAAGACCATCTGTTGATGTTATTACTGGGGTAATAAAAGCTAATTTTCCTTCAAGAATTTCTTTTATGGTTGCTAGTTCTATGGATTCAAGAATAATTCTTGGAACATCAGGTGCTGAGAAACTTTTAGGAAAAGGTGATATGCTTTATGTTAGTCCTATCACGCCTTTTCCACAACGAATTCAAGGTGGTTTTTTAACTGAAAAGGAAGTTTATAAGTTAGTTGAAGAGGTTAAAAAATTTGGTACACCAAATTATATTGATGATGAAATATTTATTGATAGTGTTGTTGAATCTGATACTTTGGTGATAAATTCTTCAGATGAACCTATGTTTGAAGAAGCTCTTGAAATTGTTCGTTCTACTAAAAAAGCATCTGCGTCTTATCTTCAGAGGCGTTTAAAGATAGGATATAATAGAGCTGCACGAATTATTGAGCTGATGGAAGAGATGGGATATATAGGTCCTGTGAATGGTTCAAAACCACGGGATGTTTTTATTTAAATAGTTTTAATGTAAAAAAAGGACATTCACATGAATATCCTGATTTTATTATTTACCAATTTTTTGTTTTAGTTTTCTTACTTTTTTTGCTTGTTTTCTTTTGAATGCTTTTTCTTTTTTAACACGAATAGTAGATGGTTTTTCATAATATTCTCTTCTTTTCCATTCCCTGATGATTGCTTCTTTTTCAATCATTCTTTTAAAACGTTTCAATGCTTTTTCTAATCCTTCATTTTTGTCAACATTGACAGTTACCAAAAAATCACCCCCTTTTTTTACTCTATCTTCTTAGTGTTATTGATTATTTGATTTTTGTCAATAAGCATTTCTTCTAAGAAAAAATCTGGATTTACTGCAATTCCATTAATTCTAATTTCAAAGTGTAGATGAGGACCTGTTGATATTCCCGTATTTCCGACATTACCTATATATTCTCCTGTATTTACTATTGTATTTTCTTTAACTCCAAATTTTGATAGGTGTAGGTAAATTGTAAATACTCCTGGTAAATGTTGAATGATAACAGTTTTTCCAGTGATTTCTCTGTCTTTTGCAAATACTACTTTTCCTCTACCAGCTGCGAAAATAGGTGTTTTTTCTTTTTTAAATGGCGCATAATCTTTTCCGTTATGTATTTTTTGGCTTGATATTTTTTGGTTGTCTTGCATATAAATTCTTTGATCTCCATAAGGACTAGTTATTTGATATTTATCTTTTATTGGATGGACAAATGTATCGTAATGATAAATTGTTGTATCGCCTACACTTCCAATGATATTCCATAATGTTAGAGCTTGTTTTTTTGCTTTAGGTGATTGTTGACTTTTGATAAGTTTAGATTTACTTTTATTAAGTTTGACAGTTGTTTTTTTGAATTTGAATTTTTTGATTTCAATTTCCTTTATGTATTGTTTATTTTCAAACTCTATTTGAATTTTTCTTTTTCCTTCTTTGATCATTGGTGTGATTCCTATTAAAGCTATATAGTAGTCTCTATTACTTATATTACACTTAAAAGGTGATGCACTTAAAATGGGTTTTTGATTTGTTGATAAGAGAGATAATTTTTTAAAGTTTTTATTGCTTATAAAATAAATGTTGCCTCCTTGAAAGGTTTCTTTTTTATAGTATATTTTTGTAATATCGTTATTTTTTGCATTAACTTTAAATAATCCTATTATAAATATAAATGCAAGTGTAAATACAAATAAGAGTTTTTTGATGTTGTGAACTAATTTTTTCTCTTTTTTATATCGCATAAGTTTAAAATTTTATCATTTTGATTGTAAATATCTTCACTAATTGTGAATATTATGTCTATATTTTGACCATCTCTGATGCCAAGTTCTTGAATAGTTTGAGTGCCATTAAAGTAAATGGCTTTATAATAATCTATATTATTGATGATTTTCATGCTTATGTGTTTTGAAGTTCCATTTTTATCAATTGTTCTAATATCCTGAATGCATACATTTTCCATCATTAAAATAAATTCTCTAAAATCATGTCCATATGGTTCAAATAAATCTATTGTTTTGATAAGTTCTGTTTTACTTAAATCTTGAGGTATTATAGCATCAATTAGTATTGAATCTTCTTGTAGTTCTTTATATTCTATCTTTTCAAGAGCATTTTCAAGTTCTCTTATAAATTCGTTTAGTACATTTTCATACAATGTAAATCCAGCAGCAGCTTTGTGTCCTCCAGAATTGATTATTAGATGTTTTGGTATCATTGAAATTAATTCTTTTGAATTTACTTTATTATTTGATCTAATAGATCCTTTAATGATATCTGATTGTTTAGTAAGAAAGACAGCGACCTTTTTATAGTAGGATGAAAGTCTTGTTGCCATTCTAGAACTGATTCCCTTTGGAGTATTTTTGTCATAGCATACTATGAATTTATCATTCTTAAAAATGGTATTTTCATTATGCGTATTCCAAGATATATCTTCTTTATATTTTCTTAAAGTGTTTATATTTTTGATTTCCTTAAATTTATTTTCTATTTTATTAGTATCTTGACTTAATAAAAATCGTATTGTAATGTCTGCTTTTTCAAGTCTTCCTGTTGAATTTAATATTGGTGCAATTTTAAATGCAATATCTGTTGAAGTTATTATTGGTTTTGTTAATATATTGACTTCTTTTAATAGATAATTTATAGATATATTTTCTCTTAATTCTATTTCTTTAAGTCCTTCTTTTACAGCTATTCGATTTTCATCAATAATTGGCATATTATCAGCTATGGTTCCTATTGCAACAAATTTAAGTCTTTTAAGGCAATTTTGCAGTAAATTTTTGTTTGTTTCAAATATTATGTTATAAAACATATAGTACAGTTTTTCATAAATATTAATTTCTCTATATTTGAAATATTTAGTAATTTGCATAAGTTCTTTTAGTGTTTTGTTTGCATGTTTGGGATATTTTTTTATGAAATTTTCATTAATATCAATTATTTCGATATCTATTTTTTGTTTAAAAAATTCATTTAAAAGTTGAGCTTGTTCAATTTTATTAAATACAATTATGTATTTATTTTGTGAAAATTCTTCTATTTGATTAATATTAATTTGTAAATCATTATTATTGTCTAGAGTTATATGTTTTTTTAAAATGTAATTGTTAATTTCTATTGCATGAAGTTTTATATTGTTTTCAAATTTTTCTAAAAACATAAATATTAAGTCTTTGTTATAAAAATTGGTAGTAGAAAGATATAATGCAAGACATGCTTTGAAACTTACATAACATCCAGCTATTTCTTTAAATGGATAAAGATCACCTTTTAAATGAGGATCTATGATAATATTTTCTGTATCGATTTCTTTGTTTGGAAGGTGATGATCTGTAATTATTACTTCTATATTTTTTGATCTTGCATAGTTTATTTCTTCAATGTTAGAAATTCCACAATCAACAGTGATTATTAGTGTTATTTTGTCTTTAAATGCCTTATCAATAACTTCTTTTGTAAGCCCATAAAATTCTCCATTAGATGGTATTTTATAAGTTACATTAATACCAAAATCTTTAAGAGTTTCATACATTATTATTGTTGCTGTGATTCCATCAGCGTCTTTATCTCCAAAGATTAATATATTTTCTTTTTCTAAAATAGCTTCATTTATTCTATAAATAAATTTGTCTATGTTTTTTAAAAAAAATGGGTTGTGCATTAAATTGACACTACTTTCTAAGAAAAATAAGAAATCTTCTTCTTTAATTTCTCTGTTAAGTAGTAGTGTTGCTTCAAAAAGACTGATATTATATTTTTTTTTAATGTTAACTATATTTTCTTCTGCAATATTAAGTTCTTTTTTTTCCCAGATTTTCATTTCTTGTTCCAATTTGCTTTCTTTAGAGTAATATTTGCTCAAATTCTCTATTGAGTTTGTTTTTAATCATAAGTGTTAGAAGTTCTTTTGTTCTATTAGTTAATTTTGTATTTAAAGTTGTGTTTATATTTGTTTGAGTTGTGTTTTCTAAGTAGTTAAAACTTTCTGTATTAATGTACTGATTTTTATTATTGGAACATTTGATGCAGTTAAAACCATGAATGTGTGTATCATAATAATAATTTTCTTTTATTTGCTTATTACATTTAAAACATAAGTTTGATAAATATAAAAGTCCTTTGATTATTAAAAATCTTATTTTATACTGCAAGTCAATTAATTGTGCTTTTCTTAAGCTTGGATTATTTAGCATTTCTGCAGCTTCGTTAAATAGTTTGAAGCATTCTCCTTCATCAAAACTTAAATTAATAAGCTTGATCCATAGTTTAATAATTGTTAGTTTTTCGTATGTTAAGTCTCGAACAATAAATTCTTCATCATTAACTTCTATTATTTTGCATAAGTTGTTTTTTTTTACTATTTCAAAATTGGCTTTTACTAAGTTATTTATATTTAACTTAAACTTTTCTATGGTGTAATCATAAATTATTGTGTGAATGATTCCTTTTGAATGGAATAGGTTTAATAATGAATAATTTTTTTTATGATATAGATTTGTTATTATAGCATTGATTTTGTTAAATTAGCATTATACATTATTGTATAATAATAAAATTCATTATTAAATGAATTCTCATAAAAATTTTCTTTTGTTATAATGAAATCTAGGGAGATTGAATACTTTATGGAAGAAATAAAAGATACTGTTTCTAAGGAAAAGAAGCGTTCAAAGAACTCTGGAGGCATTTTGCCACATTTTGATAAACCCGTAAGAGTACCTTTAATTGCTGTGCCATCACATCCTGTATTTCCAAGTATGTTTATTCCAATTGTTATAGTTTCTGATATTGATATGAAGGCTGTTGATTATGTTATTAAAGGTAATGGAATTATTTCTTTATTTGTTTTGCGTGATAAATTTTTAGAAAAATCAGGAAATAGTAAGGATGGTAAATTAACTATTAATTATCAAAAGGATATTTATTCTGTTGGTGTTACTGCTAAAATTGTAAAAAAAATTAATCTTCCTGATGGTGGATATAATATTTTTGTTTCCACTATTGATAGAGTTAACTTTGTTAAAGTTGTTCTTAATGAGGATTTTCCAATAATTGAAGTTGATTATTTGAAACAAATTCCAATTAAAAAGTATGATGTTAATTTGAAGGCAATTTATAGCAGTATTTTACTTAGAACTAAAGAAATATTCTCACATAGGAAAATGCCCGAATTTCAGTTAAACATGGTGAATATTGAAGATAAGGGTAGATTATGTGATGTTGTTGCAGGAATGATAGCATCTTCAAAGGAATCTCATCAAGAGGTGCTTGAAACATTAAGTGTTAAGGATAGGCTTAAAAAGGTTTTAGAATTGCTTTATGAAGAATTAAACTTAATTGAAATTCAAAATAAAATTGCTAAAGGTATTCAAGAAAAATTAGAAAAACAACAAAAAGAGTTCTTTTTAAAGGAACAACTTAAAGCTATTAAGACTGAACTTGGTGTTGGAGATGAGAAGAATAGTGAATTTTTAAAAATGAAATCCAAAATAGATGCTTTAGCTTTAAAAGGAGAAGCTTTAGATGCGGTTGGAAGGGAGCTTGAGAAGTTTTCATTTCTTGAGAGACATTCGTCTGAGTATATTGTGGTTAGGAATTATCTTGAACTTATTACAAATCTTCCTTGGGGAGATACTAAAGTTGATTTTGACAAATTTAATTTACAAAGAGCAGAAAAAATTTTAGATAAAACTCATTATGGCATGAGGGAGGTTAAAGATAGAATTATTGAATATATTGCTGTCCTTAAATTAAGAAAATCTCAAAAAGGGGCTATTATGCTTTTAGTTGGTCCACCTGGGGTTGGTAAAACTTCGATAGGAGCAGCTATTGCTGAAGTTCTTAATACAAAATTTTTTAGATTTTCTGTAGGTGGTATAAGAGATGAATCAGAAATTAAAGGACATAGAAGAACTTATGTAGGAGCATTACCTGGAAAAATTATTCAAGGACTCAGAATTACAAAAACAAATTCTCCTGTTTTTTTAATAGATGAAATTGATAAGGTATCGTCTTCTCATTATGGAGATCCGTTTTCAGTTCTTCTTGAGGTTTTAGATCCTGAACAAAATGTTAATTTTAGAGATCATTATCTTGATTTGCCTTTTGATATTTCTAATGTATTTTTTATTTTAACGGCCAATTCTCTTGAAACAATACCTACACCTTTATTAAATAGGATGGAGGTAATTCAACTCTCAGGATATGTTGATGATGAAAAAATAGAGATAGCAAGAAAATATTTGATACCAAAGGTCTTAAAGGAAAATGGTGTTGATAAAGATTCCTTAAAATTTCAAAGTTCTTCTCTTGTTCAGATAGCTAGAGAATATGCTAGAGATAATGGACTGAGAAATTTTGAGAAATATTTAAAACAAATTGTTCGAAAAATTGCAAGAAAGCTTGTTGAAGATAAATCTGTCAAAGCATATCAGATTTCTAAGGAAAATTTGGAAGAGTATATTGGCATTCCTGTATTTAGAAAAGAAAAATTTTTAGATAAAGCTATGTCTCCAGGTATGGTAATGGGTCTTGCTTGGACCAATTATGGTGGGTCAACTTTGATTATTGAGACTGTAAAGACTGAATCTAAATCTCCTGGTATTAAGTTGACAGGTAGGCTTGGAGATGTTATGAAAGAATCTGCAAATATTGCATTTACTTATGTCAATAGTATAAGTAATGAACTTAAATTGCATAAGTCCTTTTTTGAAAAATATATGATACATTTGCATATTCCAGAGGGTGCAACTCCAAAAGATGGGCCTTCTGCTGGAATTACTATTGCTAGTGCTTTTATATCTCTGGCTCTTAATAAGACTGTAAGACCCAATTTGGCTATGACAGGAGAGTTATCATTAACAGGTAATGTAATGGCTATTGGTGGATTGAAAGCCAAAATAATTGCTGCTAAGAGAAATGGTGTTGAGCACATTATTATTCCTAAAGCAAATAAAGTAGATCTTGATGATATTCCTATTAATATTAAAAATGGTATAAATTTTCATCTTGTAGATAGTATGAAAGAAGTAATTAAATTGTTATTTTGATTTTATAAAGTTTTTAAGTTTAATTTGTGTTTTAATGTTTTTGAGATATATTATTTGTAATCTTTACACTTTTGTTGTACTTATTGTTTTAACAGTTGGTTTAAATATATAAATTAATAATGGAAGTAGTGTTAATGAGGCAATAGATGTTGTTAACATGGTAAAAGCTATTATTGCTCCAAGTGTTGCAATTATTTTGTAAGTTGAAAATACTAATGTTAAGAATCCTATTCCTACCGATATTGAGTTTGCAAATATTCCATTAAATACGTTAGGAATTGATTCAAGTAAAGCATTTTTATAGTCCTTAGTTACTTGATAGTTTAATATAAATGCATTAAAGAAGTGAATAGAATAATCTACACCTATGCCCATACTAACAGAGGCAATTGTTGCCGTTGCAGGATTTAATGTTATTCCAAAAAGTTTCATTACTGCAAAATTTAAAAATACCGACCATGCTACTGGAATTGCAATGATAATCCCAGTTTTTATGGATTTAAAGAATATTATTAGCAATATTGCTATTGCACTAAGTGTTGTAATAATATTTGTGATTTGTTCTCTTACCATAGTTTGTGATATAGGTATTTTGTCATAAGCACCTGAAAAATGGTATTCATGTCCTGGCATATATTTATCAATCACATTGCTTGCATAGTCTGCAAATTGTTTAATTCCTTCAGTTGAATTTTGATCAGTTCTTATAATGATTGATATTTGCGACCAATCATTATTGATATACATATTAGTCATATTTTTAATGGAATTGCTTCTGCTAATTAATAGTATTAGCTTGTTTAATACAGCTTGATTTTCAGGTAATCTGTATTCTTTGGGATTTTCTTTTTTAAATTTAAAATTCATAAGTCTTATAATGCCATTTATTGAATTGGATTGTGTTTTATAACTGAATTTATCAATATTATCTGTAATTAAATCCAAATTTTTCATTTTTTGTTCATTTTTAAATTCACCTGGAGTGCCATTAATTTCAATTTTAATTACTGAGGTTCCTCCTATTTCTTTTTGCATAAAGTTAAGTGTTTGTTTGACACTTGTATTTTCTTTAAAATAATCTTTTTCATCGAAATTAATTTCTATTTTAAAGAGTCCTATAATTGAGCTCAGTAAAATTATTACGGTTATAGTGAATGAAATGTATTTGTTATTTAATATCCATTTTGTAATTATTTGGTTTATTAGCGAAAGTTTTTCAAGAAAAGTATGAGTGTTTTTTTTGTTATTATGTTTAAATGGTGTTTTAACTAATATTCCAGGTAGTACTAATAAGGACATAAACATTGCAATAATGACACCCAGTGACATAAAAATTCCCATTGTTCTATATGCTTGAATAGATGAACTGATTAGCGATAAAAAGCCAAAAGCTGTTGTGAGAGAAGTTAAAATTATTGGTGTTTTTAGTGTTTGAATTGTAGTTATGATGGCTGTTTCGGTTAAGGGTTTATTTTTATTAATTTGTTTTAATACTCCATTTATTATATGTACAGCATTAGCACATCCAATTGAAATTAGTAGGACTATCATTGTTGTTTCTGGAACAGTAATTGGAGACATAAAAAGACTTTTAATTCCAAAAGTCCAAATTAAAGCACATATTGCAATGAGTACGGGAATTATTGCTCCTAGTATATTTTTTACAATAAGATAGAGTGATACAATGACTACGATTGCAGCAAATGGTCCTAACAATTTAAAGTCATCAGCCATATAATTGAGTATTTTTTCTCTTACTACAAGATCTCCTGTTAAGTAAAGTTTTAGAGTATCAGTTTCATGTCTTTTAATTGTGTCTTCCATTGCTTCAAGTTCGTTTTTTAAGCTTCGACTAAAGTTTGTCTTAGTATCTGTTGTTGATATTATTATGAAGTATATTAAAGTTTCATCATCATTTAGAAATAGCTTTTTAATAAATGGTGTTGCGTTAATTTTGTTTTTTATATTGATTATATCTTCATCTGTGTATACATCTTTTTTTAGTTGTGGGAAGTAAGTAAATATGCTCGTAACGGAGTTGGGTGTTACTTTTAAAATATTGACTATATCATTTGCTACTTCATTAATTTTTCTAAAAGTTTCTTTATTGAAAATATTTTTTTTGTCTTTAAACATTACTATTGTTGATAATAGAGAACTACTTTTGTCTATGTCTAGAGTTTGTTCAATTTGTGCATTTTTTGGTATGAGTTTTAATATGTTGGAGTCAAATTTTATATCTTTTAAGAAAAATCCTAAAACAATTGTTATTAGTGTGAATGTTATTAATATGAAAACTTTATGTTTAATACTTAGAGTCGCTAGATCCATTTTTGCCTCGTTATTTTGCTACTATATTTACAATTTTGTCATGAATTTAATGAATGATTTATTATTTGTTTAGTAAGGAATATATTATTGTCTAATG
>NZ_LN609267.1:261853-264578 GCF_000825665.2 Borrelia crocidurae | reverse complement strand
ATTAAAAGCAATCTTTTTAAGAGTTTCCTCATCAGTGTCTTTTTTTATCATAATTTTGTCTTTTGTTTTACCATTAACCTGTAGTACAACTTCTCTTGTATCATCAATAATTGAATTTAAATCATATTTTGGCCATTTTGCATTTTTAAATATACTGGATTGTTCGCCCATGAATTCCCATAATTCTTCTCCTAAATGTGGTGCAAATGGTGATAAGATAATGCTTATAGGTCTAAATATTTTTAAGTAATTTTTTTCATGTTTTAGAAGTTCGTTTATGAATATCATTAATGTTGAAATTGCGGTATTAAAATTTAAAGTTTCTATATCTTCTGTAACTTTTTTTATTGTTTTATGCAGTTCCGATATTATTTCTTTTGGAGGTGTTTCGTTAGTAAGTTCTTTGTTCTTGATGAGCCATATTTTGTTTAAAAATCTAAAAATTCCAATGAGTCCTTGTGTATTCCATGGTTTTGAGTCGGTTAAAGGTCCCATAAACATTTCATATATTCTCATTGAATCTGCACCGTATTCTTTAATGATGTCATCCGGATTTATTATGTTTTTAAGTGATTTGGACATTTTTGCTATTATTTGTTTTAGTTCTTTATTATTTTTTTTTGAAAAAAATTTGTTGTCTTTTTTTTCCACTTCATCATTGGGAATTAAAATGCCATTTTCGTCTTGATATGCAAATGATGTTATCATTCCTTGATTTATAAGTTTTCTAAAGGGTTCTTTTGTATTAACATATCCTAAATCATAAAGAACTTTATGCCAAAATCTTGCGTATAATAAGTGTAGCACTGAATGTTCAGCGCCTCCAATATAAAGATCAACTGGCATCCAATAATTGATTTTTTCTTTATTTGCAAATTCTTTGTCGTTATGAGGATCAAGGTAGCGTATATAGTACCAACATGAGCCTGCCCATTGGGGCATTGTGTTTGTTTCTCTTTTATATATTTTTCCGTTACGTTTAACATTTACCCAGTCTTTAATTTTTGAGAGAGGCGATTCTCCTGTGCCAGATGGTTTATAATTTTCTATATCTGGAAGTGTTAAGGGTAGTTCATCATCGTTTAATGGTATTTCGTTTAGCTTGTCATCAAATAAAATAGGAATAGGTTCTCCCCAGTATCTCTGTCTTGAGAAAATCCAGTCTCTAAGTTTATAATTGACTTTTTCTTGGCCCATTTTATTTTCTATAAGCCATTTTATTACTTTTGTTTTTACTTCTATAGTTTTGAGATTGTTAAATTCTGTAGGTGTGTTAATTGAAATACCATTTTCGGTAAATGGTTTTATTAATACTTCATTATTTCCAGTTTGAGAGACCACTTGTTTGATAGGCAAATTATATTTTTTTGCAAATTCAAAATCTCGTTCATCGTGTGCAGGAACACTCATTACAGCTCCAGTTCCATAAGTGCCAAGTATATAACTTCCTATCCAAATTGGTATTTCCTCTTTAGTTATTGGATTAATAGCATATGCTCCTGTAAACATTCCTGTTTTATCTTTTTCAAGAGAAGTCCTCTCAAGATCGCTTTTAAGGATTTCTTTGTCTTTATATTTTGATATTATAGGTTTAAGTTCATCTTTAGTGATTTTATCTACCATAGGATGTTCTGGTGCAAGTACTAAATATGTTACTCCAAAAATTGTATCTGGTCTTGTTGTAAATACCTTTATTTTTTCTTTACTTTCCTTTACTAAGAATTCAATTTCAACTCCTGTTGATTTTCCAATCCAATTTTTTTGCATTTCTTTGACAGAGTCAGGCCAATCTACTTCTTCAAGATCTCTAATGAGTCTTTCTGCATATTTTGTGATTTTGAGTAGCCATTGTCTTAAAGGTTTTCTTTCTACTTTATGAAACCCCCGTTCTGATCTAGGTCCATCGGGTGTTTGAATTACTTCTTCATTTGCAAGCACTGTTCCAAGATCAGGACAGTACCAGACAGGTATTTCTTTTGTGTAAGCCAATCCTTTTTTATATAATTGAAGGAAGATCCATTGTGTCCATTTATAATAATTTACATCATGAGTTTTAATTTCTCTGTCCCAATCATATGCAAATCCTAATGCTTTAATTTGTTCTTTAAATTTTTCAATATTTTTTTCTGTTATTTTTTTAGGATGTTTTCCTGTTTGTATTGCATAATTTTCTGCAGGTAATCCAAAACTATCAAACCCCATTGGATGAAGTACATTAAATCCATTTAAAAGCTTATATCTTGTTAATATGTCAGTGGCCGTATAACCTTCAGGGTGTCCGACATGGAGTCCATTAGCTGAAGGATAAGGAAACATGTCAAGAATATAGATTCTTTTTTCTTTTGGAACATTTGGATCTTCGTTTACTTTATATGTTTTGTGTTTATCCCAATAATTTTGCCATTTTTTTTCTATTTTTTTAAAGTCATATTTAGACATTTATTCCTCAGTGCATAGCAACATGCTGCTAATATTGACGTAGCACATTTATGTTGTTATTTTAAAACTTTGTAGCCCTTAATTTGCTCCTAATAGATGCTGTGGACTGGACTTGAACCAGCATGGGCTTACGCCCACTAGCCCCTCAAGCTAGCGTGTATACCACTTCCACCACCACAGCGCATACATATTATATTTGCTATTCGAAAAGTTTGTCAACTTTTTTAGGTTTTTTCTTTTTTAGAATATATCTTAATAAGATCAGTATTATTATTATGATAAATAT
>NZ_LN609267.1:260410-261832 GCF_000825665.2 Borrelia crocidurae | reverse complement strand
TTTTAGGGAATATTGTATTAAATGATTCTCCTATTTTAAAACTTAATGTGAAGTAGGTAGTAATTGATATCATTGCTGCAAAAAGGTCAATTATAAAAAAGTTACTACTATGCATGTTGCCCATTCCTGCAGATATAAATATTGCATTTCTAAATCCAAAAGGAATAAATCTGCCAAATAGTAAAGTCAAGCTTCCATAGTGTTTATAGTAGTAATTTATTTTGTCTAGTAAGTTATTTGTTTTTGTTTTTTGCTTAAGGAATTTATTAGCTAAGAATCTACCTATATAAAATGAAATTATATCTCCAATATAAGCTCCCCAAAAAATTCCTAGAAATATTAATATTGTATATTCGTTTTTACGACTAGCAAGTATGCCACCCATTATTACTATTGCATCTTCAGAAATTGGGATGTTAAGGCCTGCAAGAATTAGTAATCCAAAAAATACAATTGGTGCATAAGCAATATTTAGATCTATAAATTCTAATATTATATACATAAATGACTCATTATTTTTGTTTTGTTTTACAAGTTAAATATATGCTTGCTAAGATGAGATATAAACAGTAAATAATTATCAATGTTTTGCCTATTGTTAAATATATATCTGGTAATTTGATGAATATTATGAGTATTACTAATAAGGAAGTTATTATTGTTATAGGAAGCGTTATATATTTTAGTTCTTTTGTTTTTGATGGATAAATGAATTTAATTGGTGCAAAACTAAATGCAATACACGATAATATTATGATAAGGTTTGTGTTTTTGTTCATTTCAAATATTACATTGAAAATTATTAGAAAATTCCATAATGATGGAAAACCTTTAAAATAATTATCACTTGTTTTTGCATCTAATTGTGAAAATTGATATGCTGATGCAAGTAAGATTCCAATACATATTATTATTTTATATTGCTCTTGTATAAAATTACTATAATAAAAGAATATTGTGGGAATGAATGTATAGTTTATATAATCTACTATGTTGTCAAGGAGTTCTCCATTAATTGTTGGTATTACTTCTTTGATTTTTAACTTTCTTGCAAGTGTTCCATCAATTCCATCAATTAAAAGTCCCAAAATCGTAAGTTTTATCAAGAGATTGTAATCTGTGTTTATTATGGCAATTATTGAATAAAAACCAACTATTAATCCAGAAGCCGTTAAAATATGTACTAACCAAGCTAAAATAAGATTTATTTTTATCAAAGCTTACTCCTTTACTAAAATAATTTTTTTACATTATCAAGATGTTCTTTAAATATGTTAATTGTATTTTGTATTGTTGATTTTAGGTTTAAGTCAACACCGGTAACTTTTAAAGAATCTAGGGGATATTTTGAGCCTCCTGTTTTTAAAAAGTCGGTGTTTTTCTTCAGTTGCTTGTTTTTTATTATTTTTTAGCTTTTCTCTT
>NZ_LN609267.1:245503-260397 GCF_000825665.2 Borrelia crocidurae | reverse complement strand
GCTGTTATGCCTGTTGCATATTGATATACGTAAAATGGAGAGTAGAAATGTGGGATTCTAAGACATTCTAATGAGCTTTTTTGATCAAACTTAAGACTTTTACCAAAATATTTTGTTAATAAATTCAGGTAAATTGATTTAATGGTTTCTTTTACTACTGGTTCATTTTTGTTGATCATTTCGTGAATTGTATATTCAAATTCTGCAAACATTGTTTGTCTAAAAAATGTTGCAAGTAAATCATCAATTTGATTTAGTTTAATATATTTTATTTTTTCAACGTCGTTTTCATTTTCAAGTAAATATTCTGCAAGGATTTGTTCATTTACTGTAGATGCTATTTCTGCTTCAAAAATGGAGTATTGATAATGAGGGAATGGATTGTTTTTGATACTAAAGTATGAGTGCATTGAATGTCCTGCCTCATGAGCTAAGGTGAACATATCTCTTATAGATTCATCTTTATAGTTCATTAATATATAAGGCTTTCCATTATATGATCCTGCGCTAAATGCTCCTGCTCTTTTTCCCTTGTTTTCGTATTTGTCAACCCAACGTTCTTCTAAAAGCCCTTTTCTTAATACATCAATATATTCGCTTCCTAATATTTCAAGTGATTTTAAAATTTTATCACAAGCTTCTTGAAAAGAATGCTTAAATTTAATGTTTTTTGTTAAAGGAACATAAACATCATAATGATTTAAATATTCTTGATTAAGTATTGTTTTCCTAAATTCATAATATTCATGAAGTACAGATAAATTTTCATTAACCGTTTCTATTAAGTTTGTATAAACTGTTTTATCAATGTTATTTTGAAAAAGCTTCATTGAAATAGTGTCTTGAAAATTTCTTGTTTTTGCTAAAAATTTATTTTTGTTAATATCAGCAATTAAAAGATTGGCCAGTGTATTTTCATGTTTTTCATATTCTTGATAAAATTTTAAAAAAGCTTGTTTGCGTATTTCTTGATTTTCGTTTTGAAGAAATAGGGTGTAAGTGGAATTACTTAATAATTGCCCATTAATGTCTCCAAATTCCATGTCTGCATTTGTTAATGCTGAGAATATATTACTGTATGATGAGTAGAGAGATGTGTAATTGGCAAGTATTTTTTCTTCATTTTCGCTTAAGATATGTTGTTTTTCTCTTAAAATTTTTTCAATAGCTATTTTTTTATCTTTAAGTTCTTTGTCTTGAAGCCATTCTTTTATTTTCGTTGTTTCTATTTTTAAAATTTTTGGAATAAAGAATGATGTGATATTTGATGCTTCTGTTTCTAGATTAATGTTCATGGCACGAAGTTCATTTGAAGTTTGATTGCTTACGTCTGTTTCTAGTTGAATGTGTGTGTAATATATTGTTCTCTCTATTTCTTCTTCAATCTCGTAATAATAATTTATTGCTTCTTTAAACGTATTTAGGTCAAATTCTAAGGTTTCGTATTTTTTAAAATTTTGCAGTTTTGATCTTATTTGTTTAACAGTATTTTTATATTCTTCGTTGTCTTTAAATAAAGAAGATAAGTCCCATTTGTCATTTTCATTGATTTCATTTCTTTCTATCATTAAATTATCTCCATTGTTTAATATAAAACTTTATAAATTATGAATAATAACCATTTTAAATCTTTACTTATAATTTTACAATTAAGTTGGAGATTGTACTGGCTTTTAAAATTTAGTTTTTGGTCTTAATCTAAAAATTGCATTAAAAATTTTTTAAATTTATCAAATGCTATTCCTCTGTGAGATATTTTGTTTTTCTCTTCAAGATTTAATTCGCTTAGTCTTTTATTATTTGTAGTTAAAAATATTGGATCATATCCAAATCCATTTTTTTGATAATAATCAATATTTAGAGCAATTGTTCCTTTAAGTATGCCTTCAAAATTATTTATTGTTCCATCTACATCAATATAACTGATTACACATATAAAATATGCTGTTCTATTATTTTGTTCTCTCATTAAATCTATAATAAGATGATTTTTTTCATTGTTGTCCAGTTTTTTTCCTAATTTATATTGATCATATCTTTTTGAATAAATACCAGGTTCCATATTTAGTGCTTCTATGCATAATCCAGAATCTTCACTAAAGACAGGTTGTTTGTTGTTTAAAATTTTAAATAAAGCTTTTGCTTTTAATAGTGAATTTTCTTTAAATGTTTTTCCTGTTTCTTTTATATCAAAATTTTGAGGAATCTCTATTTTTATTTTGGGTATATCTAAGATTTGTTTCACTTCATTTATTTTATTTATATTGCTAGTTGCAAAGAATAATGTTTTCATTGTATATAATAGTAAATCATTTATGTATATTTTTGATATTTCTGTTACGTTTATAGAAATAATTTTAATCCGATTGAGATAGTATTATATTATGAAGGTATATTTTTTAATTTGATGGTAACATTTAATGTTCAACATTAAGTTAAATCTTATAAGTTTTTTATGTTTAAATTTTATTGATTGATGTTGTGGTGAGGGTTTGTAATGAAAGATAAAAGAGGTTTTAGAATTTTATCATTTTTGAAAAAATTAGATAGGATCTTTTTTACAATTTTTAGTTCTTTTTTTAAATTTTTGAGTCATGTTTGTTCTTTTTTTAAACAAAATATTAGCTTTATGATTATTCCTCATGTTAGAGGGAATGTCAAGAATATAAAGATTTCTTTTTTTACTTTATTTTTATTTTGTGTATTTTTCTTTGTAATTTTTATAGGATTTATTTTTCTTGCTGTTAATTATGTTACTCTTAAATCTATTGTTAATTCTACTGAAAAAAATTATGCACTTGCAGAGTCTGAGATTGAGGATTTTAGAAATACAGTTGTGGAGATTAATTCTGTTTCTAATAATTTTTCTAAAGTTTTAGATGAACTTAGTTCTTCTTTAAGAATCAAGGAGAATAATGTTGGTTTGAATAGAAGTAAATTAGATGGAGATCTTGCAGATTTTATTGATTTACAAATGTTAGAAGCCAATTCGTTTAAGGAATTAAATGATCTTAAGAATGTTAAGAACACGATTGAAGGGTCAATTTCGCCTCTTAAGAATATAGTTAGATTGCTTCATTCTCAAAATAAATTATTGAATGATATTCCTTCGCTTTGGCCTATTATTAAAGGAAATGGTATCGTCTCTTTGCATTTTGGTCCAGCTATTGAGCCTTTTACTAGACAGTGGTATATTCATAAGGGAATAGATATTGCAGGGGTTAGGATTGGAACAGCCATTGTTGCAGCGGCTGATGGTGAGGTTGTAAGAGCTAGTTATCAAGTGACAGGTTATGGTAATTTTGTCCAAATTAAACATAAATATGGACTTTCAACGCTTTATGCACACATGTCTAGATTGAATATTTCAAAGGGTTCTTATGTGAGAAAGGGTCAAGTTATTGGTTTTTTGGGGCAAACAGGATATTCTACAGGTCCACATCTTCATTATGAAGTTCGCATAGGATCTCAAGTTGTAAATCCTGATATGTATTTAAATTTGGCTACGGGGGCTTCTAAATAGATGTTAAATTTATTGGTTATTAAAAGAGATAGAAAGGTTGGATCGTCTTTATTGAGTGATGAAGTTAAGACAATTGTTGGGAAAGGCGATTTTTTTAAAGGAGAATTGGTTTCAAGTAATTTTATTCGAGTTGATGGTGATTTTTTGGGTACTATTAATTCTACTAAAAGGGTTGTAATTGGAGATACAGGGCGTGTTAAATCAAATATTAATGCAAATGAGGTTGTTGTTTCTGGGATAGTGCTTGGCAATGTGCATGCTAATAATAAAATTAAAGTTTTTCAGTCAGGTTGCATTATTGGTAATATTTCATGCAAGTCAATTGAAGTTGAAGAGGGTGCAATTATTGATGGATATATGAATGTTGGGATAGGAAGTCTTAATTTTTCCGAAAAAGATTTATTGATTTATACAGGATCTTATAAAGTTGATGAAAATATTTTGATTGAGGTTAATAAGGGAATGAAATGGGAAAATCGAAACAAGGAGACTTGTGTTCGTGAAAATGATAAATATTTATTTAATGATGTGAGAAAGATGGATGAAGATTGATAATTTAGTTTCAGGTGCTTTTAATCTTGATTTAAAAGACTATAAGGCTTCTAAGAAAAAAATTAATTCTAGTAAAACAAATATTTTTTCTGCAATGTTTAAATCTGAACTTGTAAAAGAAGATAAACATTTGATTGTTTTTGAAAATGGTGAATTTAATCTTGAGTTAATTAAAGATATGTTAGCTGAAATTAACGATATTGGTGAAAAGTTGTTAAGCGAACCTTCGCGTCAGAATGTTATTTTTTATAAAAAAACTATAAGTGAATTTTTATCTGTTGTTTTATCCTATTCTATTTCGCTTAAAGAGCAAAAAGGAGGTAGTAATGGTGAATTTAAGAGACCTAAATACCGCATTATTAAAATTATTAATGAAAAGCTTGATAAATTTGCTTATTCTGTTTTGCAAAATCAGATTTCCCAATTTAAGCTTCTAAGCAGTCTTGAGGAAATTCAAGGATTGCTTGTAAATTTATTTAGATGACCCAAGTTTATTTTGATATTTAAATTAATATTTAGTGATTAGTGTAATTATATTTATAGATTTAAAAATAAAGGAGGATATGACTATATCCCCCATTGATTAGATTAAATATTTTTTTGCTACTTTTTTAAAGTTTTTTATTTGCTCATTTTTCCAAGTTTCGGATTTGCCAAGTTTATGCATCATAATTTCAGCAACTTTTGGTGTAGCTTCGATTGTTGCTTTTGCATTGAAGAGCAGTGCTCTTGTTCTTCTGGATAAAATATCTTCAACGGTTTTTGCTTGTTCAAATTCAATGGCAAAAATTATTTGAGCTTCATTTAATGGTAATTCTTTATGGATTTTATTTTTAAATTCTTTCATTTTACTTAGATATCGAAAATCACTTCCATAGACTCTAAAGTGTTCTGGTATTTTGTTGATTTCTTCTCGTTGCATATATCCGTGTATTTTTAAATTTTCTGTTATTGACATTGCTGCAGGTATTAAATTTGCGTTTATTGCTTTTGTTAAAGCTTTTTCAGCCATCTTTCTATAGGTAGTGTATTTGCCCCCGGCAATTGTGATGAGATTTGAGTTTGATATGAATATTTTTTCATTTCTTGATATTTTAGATGTGTTTTGTTGTCCTTTAGGGTCTATTATTAATGGTCTAATTCCTGCATATGTGCTTAGAATATCATTTCTGTTGATTTTAATATTTAAATAATTGTTCATGTTGTTTAATAAAAATTCAATTTCACTATCTAATCCTTTGGGCTCTTCTTCGATTTTATCTATTGCTATATCTGTACTTCCACAGATAATGACATCATACCAAGGTACGGTGAATAAAATTCTATTATCATTTGTCTTAGGCATTAGCATTGCATATTGTGTATTTAGTTTTTCTTTTTTGATTATCAGATGAGTTCCTTGAGAAGGCTTTATGATGTTAGGAGCATTAATATCATCTAATTTCCTAATTTTGTCTGAAAAGATACCCGTTGCATTTATTATACATTTACTCTTAACAGTAACTTGTTTGCCAGTTATTGTGTCTCGAATAATAGCACCAGATATTTTACCGTTTTTTTTAATAAATTTTGTAAGTTCTGTATAATTAAAAGCATTTCCTCCTTTATTAATAAAAGTTCTAAGCATACTAATTGCCATTCTGGCATCATCAAACGAGTCATCATAGTATAAAACAGAACATTTGAGCCCTTTGGTTTTAATGTTAGGTATTTTTTTGATTGTTTCTGATTTTGATAACAATTTTGTTTTATACTTGTGTTTTTTATGTTTTCCAAGAAGGTTGTGATACCAACTGAGCCCTAAATAGTAATAAGGAATACTTAAAATATTATATATGGGCGTAATAAATGCACGTTTATTTACTAGGTGAGGGGCATTTATTTCAAGCAAAGCTTGTTCATATAAAGCCTCTTTTACCAAGGGTAAGTTAAATTGTGCTAAATATCTTACGCCTCCATGTATTAATTTAGTTGATCGAGAAGATGTGCCTTTGGCATAGTCATTTTTTTCTATAAGTAAGGTTTTATATCCTCTTGTAATCGAATCTATACTAATGCCAAGGCCTGTTGCTCCTCCACCAATTATTATTAAGTCAAAGTTTTGATTATCAATATCCCCCAATACTTTTTTTTTATGTTCTAGCATAAATGAGATATTCTCCTTATTAAAATTATGGTTTTACTGCATAAATTTTATTAATATGTCAACAAAGTCTGTAAATAGACCATCTACTTTAGCTTTTATAAATAACAATTCTAATAATTCGTTTGGATCTTTTACATATGAAGGCAATGCATCAATTCTAAACGTGTAAGGATGAACTTGCATGTTATATTTATGCGCTAAACTTGTAAGACCTGTCATTTGTCCATTAATGATGATTTGGGGTATCCAAGGTCCAATTCCATCAGCATATTTTGCAACCTCAGCCATACCTTCTTCTGATTTAATGTATTCATAATCTGTTGGTGCTTCTTCCCAGTCATTTTCTCCAATGAGCATTATCAATTTTCCCTGATATCCAAGTTCTTCTCTTATTCTTTTTACTTCGTCAAAATCAAATGTTTGAAGATAAATTTTATCTTCTTTTGATTTGTATCCATATTTATTTAGAATATCTATTACGATTTTAGATATGTCTTTACCTTGTTGTTTATGCCATAGTGGTTTTTTGATTTCAGGATAAATACCAATATTTTTTCCTGTGCTTTTGTTTAGTCCTTGTATGAATTTTATTTCTTCTTCTAGGGTTGGAATTTTAAAATCATATTTTGTTTCAGGAAAACGGTTAGGGTATATTGGTTGTTGTGTTTCTGGATCAAATCTTTCGCTAAGGCTTAGTGATTTGATTTCTGCTAATGTGAAATCAACGGAATAATATTTTCCGTTTTCTCTAGCTCTTCCTGGAAACAGTTTTGCAACATTTGTTGTTGTGTCTAGTTCAGGATCGTGCATTACTATAGGGATATCATCTTTTGTTAAAACAATATCTTGTTCTATATAATCAGCGCCTAAGGCATGAGCGTATGCTTTGGCTTCTAATGTATGTTCTGGTAAATATCCGCTTGCACCTCTGTGAGCTATAATTAATGCTGATTTTTTATTTATTTTTGCATTTTCTTTTGCACAAGAAATGATAAGAACAGTACTTATTGCAAACATTATTAATTTGAATTTCATTAATTTAACCTCTCATAACTTATATTTTGTTAGCATATATTATAATATATTTCATTCTTAAGCTTTCATTGTTAACATAACTATTATTATTTATTTCCATTATTTTTTTCTTTTTTCAATGTTAATGCTATAAATGTTATTGCAAATATGCATGAAATCATCAATAAATAGAAATAAACGTCCCAACTAAAGTATTGCAATACAAAACCTGTAATGGCACTAGCAGTAACAGAGCCTCCTATATATCCAAATAATCCCGTAAATCCTGCAGCAGTACCAGCAGCTTTTTTAGGTGCAAGATCGAGTGCATGAAGACCTATAAGCATAACAGGTCCATAGATTAAAAATCCTATTATTGCTAGTAAAACGGTTGTAAGTGTTGGAGTATTTTCTGGTAATTGCCAATATATAATTATTGCAACAAGGGTGGCAGTCATAAATATTATTCCAGTCTCAGACCTTCTTCCGTTAAATACCTTATCAGACATCCATCCGGCAAGTAGTGTTCCAGGGATAGCTGAAAATTCATAAAGGGAATATGCCCATCCTGAATTTTTGATAGAAAAGTTTCTAACCTGTGCAAGATATGTTGGTGCCCAATCTAGTATTCCATATCTTATAAAATATACAAATGCATTAGCAATTGCTATATACCATAGTAGCTTATTATTAAGTACATGTTTGATAAATATTTCTTTTGCATTAAGTTCTTTTTCTGCATCTTCTGTATGGTTATCAGGATAATCGTTTTTATATTCTTCAATTGGGGGTAATCCTACAGATTGAGGAGTGTCTTTTAGTGTCATTAATACAAAAATTGCAATTATTATTACTATAAATGCTGGTACATAAAGTACGGCTTGCCATTCATTAAAGTAAAATAAAGCTTGTGCGGATATTATTCCAGCTATTCCTGCTCCTATATTATGAGATACATTCCAAGTAGCAACAATTATTCCCCTTTCTTTTTTTGACCACCAATGAACCATTGTTCTTCCACATGCTGGCCATCCCATGCCTTGAATCCATCCATTTGCAAACATTAAAATGAACATTAATACTATAGCAATTGAGGTATCAATTGAGCCCCATGGCAATAGTCCAAATGTAATACTTATTGCTGCTGTTAAGGATAATCCTAGTGATAGAAAATATCTAGGATTACTGCGATCTGAGACATTTCCCATAATGAATTTAGAAAATCCATATGCAATTGAAACTCCAGATAAAATGATTCCTAGTTGACTTTTATTTAAACCTTCTTTTTCAAGTTCTGGCATTACAAATGAAAAAATCTTTCTTGTTAAATAGAATCCAGCATATCCAATAATTATTGAAATAAATATTTGTAATCTTAATTTTTTATATAATGATTCTTCTAATTCCTTGTCTACTCTTTGTATGTGAGGCGCTGGTTTTAGAAAATTAAATATCTTTTTCATAATTTAACATCTCCATTTTTTTGTAATTTATTAATTCCATTTCTTTAATATTAATTCTATATGTTTTAATCTATAATTTAATCAATATCACTTAACTTTAAAAGTTATTATAATTAATGATTGATTATTCAATCCAAGATTTTGCCCTATTTATGGCTTTATGCCAATTATAAATCAAATCTTCTCTTTGACTTTGTTTCATTAGAGGTTCAAATATTTTATCTGATTTCCAAAGACTTGTAATCTCTTCTGTATTTTCCCAATATCCTATGGCAAGTCCTGCCAAATATGCAGCGCCAAGAGCTGTTGTTTCTGTGATTTTTGGTCTTACAACATTACATTGTAAAATATCAGCTTGAAATTGCATGAGTAAATTATTTTGACTAGCTTTACCATCAACCCTTAGTTCTTTAATATTAAAACCTTTAATTGAATTTTTCATTTCAGTTAATACATCAAAGCTTTGAAAAGCAATGCTTTCAAGTGCAGCTCTTGTAATGTGTTCTTTTGTTGAACTTCTTGTAAGTCCAATAATTGTTCCTCTGGCATAAGGGTCCCAATGTGGTGTTCCAAGGCCTACAAATGCTGGTACGAAATAGATACCCCCATTATTATTTACTGAGGCAGCTAGTATTTCTGCATCGCTGCTTTTTGTAAATAGTTCTAAATTATCTCTTAGCCATTGAATTACAGCTCCGCCAATGAAAATACTTCCTTCAAAAACGTAAGTTGTTATATTTTTTTTTACCCATGCAATTGATGTTAATATTTTTTGTTCATTAATTATAGGTTTATGTCCTATATTAACTGTAGTAAAACAACCGGTGCCATAAGTGTTTTTTGCCATTCCTTTTTGAAGACATGATTGTCCAAATGTTGCTGCAAATTGGTCTCCTGCAATGCCTGAAATATTGATTTCTATTCCCATTATGGAAGAGTCAATTTTTCCATATATTTCTGAACTTTGTTTAAGTTCAGGTAAGATTGATTTTGGAATGTTTAAGATTTGTAGTAGATCGTCATCCCAATTAAGAGAATTAATATTTAAAAGTAAAGTTCTTGATGCATTTGAATAATCTGTAATATGTATTTTACCTTTAGTAAGATTCCAAATTATCCAAGTATCTATTGTGCCAAAACATAATTCTCCTTTTTCTGCTCGTTCTCTTGCTTGTGAAACATTATCTAGTATCCATTTTATTTTTGTTCCACTAAAATAAGGGTCTAGTACAAGACCTGTTTTTTCTAAGAAAATTTTGTCTTTGCCCTGTGTTTTAAGTTCATCACAAATTTTTGCTGTTCTTCTGTCTTGCCAAACTATTGCGTTATAAATTGGTTGGCCTGTATAGCGATCCCAAATAATAGTTGTTTCTCTTTGATTTGTAATTCCGATTGTTGCAATTTCATTAGGATGAGTTCGTGCATTTGCTAATGCTTCTGATATTATTTCTAGTAGAGAACTCCATATTTCATTTGGATTGTGTTCAACCCAACTTGGATGAGGATAAATTTGTTTAAAGTCTTTTTGTGCAAATCCTTTTATATTTGCATTTCTGTCAAAGATTATTGCTCTTGAGCTAGTTGTTCCTTGATCTATGGATAAAATGTATTTCATAAAAATTTTTTCTCCTTTTCCTTTATTATTGTGTTATAGTCAATATTATTATTTGTATTTACAATCATTTTTTGTCTTTTAATGTGAGTTTATAAACCATTGCACCTATGTTAGCACCAATGATAGGTCCCAATATGGGGATTATAAGTACATTAATGTCGTTAAAACCATGATTTTTAAATCCAGCTATTAATAATAATATTCTTGGGCCTAAGTCTCTTGCTGGGTTAATAGCATAACCATTCATGCCTCCAAAACTTATTCCAATGGCTATAACTATTGCTCCAATAATGAAAGGGAAAAATGGATTTTGAATATCTTCTTTTATAAATTTGCCAACAACTAAGACTAGAAACATTAATAGAAATGTTCCAAATATTTGATCAATAAATCCAGGCCAAAAACCAGGAATAGCGGGAAAAGTTGACATGATTCCCTGGGTGATTTCAAATTTAGGATCTATTTCTATCCATTTGGGATAAAATACGATAAGTGTCATTAATGCGCCAGAGAATGCTCCAAGTATTTGGGCTGGAATATAGTAACAAAGTTTTGATTTTGGAAATTTACCAATAGTTGCCAGTCCAAGACTGATTGCAGGATTTAGATGAGCGCCACTGATTTTTGCAGCGGTGTAAACCCCAAATGTTACACCTAAACCCCATCCAAACACTATATTTGTATATCCACCATTTATTATTTCTCCAGCTATAGTGGGGTTTGATGGAAATAATGTTGTCATAGCTACAGAACCTGTCCCTATTGAGAGTAAAATAAATGTTCCTAAAAATTCTGAGATAAATTCTTGAGTTTTTGTGTAAACCATACTTTAACCTCCTTATTGTAGATAAGACTTAATTTTATAGAAGAGCTTTTGATAAATAATTTATATTATGATTGATGTAATTTAACTAACATAATAATAAGAAAACAAACTATTTTGTTTTTGTATGGGGGATGATGTTTTGTTATTATCGTTTGATTTTCTCTCATAATACTTTTAACTATATGACATTTACATTTGATGATTAAAATTCCTCTCAATATAATTCTTATGTTGATTGACCATTGTTTTTTGATATTATTTATTGTTTTAAAATTGATGCCATTTAATATAGACAAAGTCATATAGTTTTTTTGCTTTTTTTTAGAATATAAGTTTTTATTTGTTGATTTTTTACTTTGATTTATAAATTTTATTATGTTGATATATTGTTTATAGTTTTTTGTTTAAATAATTATTAATTATTATTTTTGGAAAGATTTTAATTATTGTTTTAGGCAATATTAATTTGTTATTGAAATTGGTTAATTCGGATTGATTACCCATTTAATGTTCCTCTGAATTGATCATTGAAATATATAGGATTGTTTCATGCTATAGAAATTTTATTTTTTATTGTTGTTAATGTCAATAATTTAAGACTCTTGAAATTTATTATTTTAATTTTTTTATTTCTTCATTTGATTGTTTGTTTCATTGAATTTTTTGTTATGTTTTTATTTGTTTCAATGATGCATTATTTATTAATTAGTAATTATGAATTTTGGAGGTAGGCTTGGTAATTGTACTTGAGGGATTAATAGGTGTAGGTAAGACTACGCTTGGACATATTTTATCTTTAGATCTTGAAATTCCTTTTTATCGTGAATTAGATAATGAATTTACATTGTCTATGTTAAATGAGTTTTATAAGGATAAATTTAGATGGGCTTTTCCAATGCAAATTAGTTTTTTGAATGAAAGATTTAAACTTATAAAGAGTGTATTTAAATCTAAAGGAAAAGGGATACTAGATAGATCTATTTATAGTGATTGTGTTTTTGCTTCTTTCTTGAATGATAATGGATACATTTCTGATAATGAATATAAAATATATCTTGATTTACTTGATAATATGTTAGAGCATTCTAAAAAACCTGAGTTGATGATATATCTTGATTGTAGTATTGCTGAGGCTGAGAATCGTATTAAGAAAAGAAATAGAAGTTGTGAGACAGGTATTTCAAAAGATTATCTTGAGAAACTTAATAAGAAATATTTAACTTGGTATGATAGTTATAATTTGTCTCCCAAATTAATGTTTAATTATGATAAAATAAATGTTTTTGATGATAGAGAGAAAAGCAATCTCATTACTTTCATTAAAGATAAACTTGTAATATAATTGTTTATGATTTTTGAAATTATTAGTTTGGTTTTGTTTTTTGGAATGACTAGATTTCATTGGAGGTTAACATGAAAAACTTGGCCTTATTGTTTTTTTCTTGTATTTTTATAAATTTATTTGCAAGTAATGATTCTTTAATTGATGAGAGACAAAAGGAACTTGCTATTTTTTATTATGAGGTTGGACAGCGGTATATTGATGTTGGAAAAGTTACAAAGGGGAAAATTTTTCAAAAAAAAGCTTTGGAAATGTATCCAAAATTAAAAGGGGAAGTTGATCTAAAAAGTGCTGTAGAGGATATTGATTCTAAGATGAAGTTAGAAGGTGAGGCAACTTTTCTTTCTTTTGATGATGTTAAACTTGATGATATTCCAGGAATAATTCACGATAAGATTGAAATTAGTGAAGTTACAAATGCTCCTAGAATAGAATATGTTGCAAGTAGAGAAAGAGAAAATCACAAAGAGCAAGCCGTTAAATTTCAATTTAATAAATTTGTAAGGGCTTTTCTTTTGCAAGATTTAAATTTGCTTGATTCTGTTATTGCTGATGATGTTAAAGTTTTAGGTAAAGTTGCACCTAAATCCGATTTTATTGCCAATTTGGAATTTGCTTCAAGTGATTTTAATAAAGATGATTTAGGTTATCTTTCAGTTGATGATTTTTATGATCTTAAATCTTTAAGTATTACGAAAACTACAGATACGTCTTATACTGTCAAGGTTAAAGCTAAGAAGAATGATATTACTCAAAATATTCCATTTTGGAGAGATGTTCAAACTTTATGTTTTGTAAATCAAGATAATAAATGGTTACTTTTTTCAGTTAAATGATATCTTAGGGTCATAATTACAATTGCTATTGCTAAAGCATGTATAAAGAGGTCTCCAATGTATTCATAGATTGTTGTGAATCTTGGGGGCAATTTTATTTTTGATACCAGATATCCTTCTTTAAATGTTTCTAAACTTTTTACATTCTCACCATATTCGTTTATTATAGCAGTTATTCCTGAGTTAGTAGCTCTGATTGTTTTAATTCCGTTTTCTATGCTTCTAAATTTTGCCACTACAAAATGTTGCCATTCTGATGAATTTGTATGTGACCAAGAATCATTTGAAAAATTTAATAGTAAATTGGCATTTTGTTTTTTATAGCTTCTTGCAAGATCTGGAAATGCATCGTCATAACATATTAAAAAACCTAGATTAAATTTTTTAAGCTTTAAGATTTCAAGTCTATTTCCGTTAGTTTGTCCAAAAAGGCCAAAATTTTTATAGAAAAATTGTCTTATAAATTTATATTCATAAAATGGTATTTTTTCTGAAAATGGAACCAAAAATATTTTAGAATATATATTAGTTATTTCGAGGTTGGGATTTATTGCATAAACAGAATTTTGATGTGTAAGTAATCGTTTATCTGTTTTTGATGGTGAGCCAATTGCAAAGTAGGCTTTATTGTTTATTATAAGTTCATTTACTGAATTATATAATTCAAGCAATTCTTGATCGTAATATGCATAATCTTTATAAGTATTGAAAGGATAAGTTAATACTCCTTCACTCCAGAGCACGAGTTCTGTATTTGGATTTTCTCTTAGTGCTTGTTTTGTAATTGTAATAGATTTTTTAATGCCTTCTTTACGATTGCCAGGCAACCAAGAATCAATATTAATTTGAATTGCTGCAATGTTTAGTGTATCTATTTCTTTGTTTAAGATTGGATTTAATGCTACTTTTTTTATGTTTCCATAAGCAAAAGATGTACTTATTAATAAAATAGAAAATAACATACTTAGTATATTTGTTTTATTTTGATTTATTAAAAAATTTGCAATTCCTGCATTAAAAAAATAAACTACAAAACATACAAAGAAAACCCCAAGAGTATCAGCTACTTGTATTAAATCATTAAAATTATGTACCATAAATGCTGAAAATCCCCAAGGATATGCTGGAAATCCAATTGATTTTGAGTAGTCATATAATGTGAAGAGTATAGCTAAGGTTAATGTTTTGTTATTAAAAGTTTTGAGTGAGTAATATAATAAATATCCTAAAACTAAAGCATAAGGAATATATCCAAGTATTGCTCCTAAAAAAGTAATGATACCGAATGAATAAAAGAATGCAAGCCAAAAACTTTGTAAACTATTGGCTATTAAAAAATAAAATGTTGTTAGGGTAATAAGAGTTTTTTTATCTTTTGTTTTAATTAACGCAATAAAAAGTGGTATGTATGCTATTAAACCAATGTGTGAATATCCCATATTATTTATTTCATTTGGAATTGCTAGACTTGTAAGCAATCCAGAAAATGCGGCTAGAGAAAAATATCTTGTTTTCATTCTTTTCCTTTTTTGTTTTATTTTTGTCTTTAAAACTTCCTATCATAAAGTTGAAATCTG
>NZ_LN609267.1:242120-245479 GCF_000825665.2 Borrelia crocidurae | reverse complement strand
GTATAATATATACAATATGTTTCGTGTAAAAATATTAAATTTATATAGTGCTTGTTTCAGTGTTAAAAAAATAGCTTTAATGTTTAATATAGCCATTTTTTTAATAAATGCATTTGTTTTAAATGCTCAAGGTATTGTTACTAACAAGGATGCTCAAGAAGAATTTAAATGGGCACTTAATTCTTATAATAATGGTCTTTATGATGATGCTTTGTTGTCTTTTAAGAGAGTTTTAAGCTTTGATCCAAGTAATCTTGATTATCATTTTTGGATAGGAAATGTTTATTATAGATTGGGGCATGTTGAGGAAGCTTTGATGGAATGGCGAAATTTGCAATCTCAAGGGTATAAATCGGCTTATCTTAGGCAGTTGATATCTATAATTGAACAAAGAAGAGGTATATCCTTAAATAATGAATTTAAAAATATTGAAAAATTTGTTCAAGTTGCGCTTCTTGATAATTCCATTTATAAACGACCAAATGGATATCAGATTACATCTCTAAAGGCCGATCAATATGGTGGTTATTATGCTGCTAATTTTGTAGGAAATGAAATTTTACATTTTGATGCTAATAATAATATTCATGTTTTGGTTAAGGATGGAATTACTTCTATAAAGTCACCTTATGATGTGATTGAGCTTGATAAACTTTTATATGTGACACTTTATTCAAATGATGAGATTGGTATATATGATAAGACTTTTGGCATTAAAAAAGGTTCAATTGGAAAGAAAGGTACTGAGGATGGTGAGTTACTTGCTCCTCAATATATAACAGTTGATGAGAGAGATTATATTTATGTTAGTGAATGGGGAAATAAGCGAATCAGCAAATTTGATGCTAAGGGTAGTTTTGTTTTGAATTTTGGCATGAAAACGGTTGGATATGCAGGGCTTTTAGGTCCAACAGGTGTTACGTATTTGAATGGAAATATTTATGTTGCTGATGCTCCTAGAAATTCTATTGAAGTATTTGATACTAGTGGTAATCATTTGTATTCTATTTCAACTTCTTTTGAAGGGATAGAAGGTCTTAGCAGTGATTTTGCAGGTAATAGCATTATTATATCTTCAAAATATGGTGTTTATAAATATAGTGTTTCAAGTAAAACTTTTGTTAAGCTTTTAAAAGCAGATAAGATAGATTCTAAAATTTCATCTTCAATTATTGATGTTAATAATCAAATGGTTGTATCAGATTTTGATAATGCTCATATTGCGATTTATAAAAGTGATGTTAGTGTTTATGATAGTTTAAATGTTGATGTTCGTAGAGTAATTAGGGCGGGAGGTTCTAAAATTTATGTGGAGCTTAATATTAGCAATAGAAATGGATTACCAATTGTGGGTTTAAAGAGTGAAAATTTTGCGGTTGCTAATGAGAGATATTACATTGTAAATCCAAAAATTGCTTATGATATTAATACTTCTAATGATATGAATATTGCAATTGTTTTTGACAAATCTTTTTCTATGAAAAATTACGAGTCAGAACAAATTATGAGTGTAAATACTCTTATAAAATCTAGAAAAAATAAAAAGTTTAGTTTTATAAATGCAACTAATTTACCTTTGGTAGATAATATCGATAGTTTATTAAGTATGATTCATAAAACAAATTCTCTTGGTGTTTATGATTTAAATGATGTAAAGACGGATGTTAGTCTTAAACTTGCAGGTTCTGAACTTATGTCAAAGAGTGCAAGAAGGGCCGTTATTTATTTTAGTGATGGATCTTTGAGTCATTCTGCTTTTAGTAGGTATTCTGTGGATACTATTTTAAGCTATTATAAAAATAATGATATTAGATTTTATTTAATATTGTTTGGAAATAGTCCTATTGAGTCTAAATTGCAGTATTTAGTAAATGAAACTGGTGGTGCTATTATTCCTTTTTCTTCTTATGAGGGTGTATCAAAAGTTTATGATTTAATGATGAAACAGAAAACAGGGACTTATTTGCTTGAATATGATTATCCAGGCCCTCAAGAACCTAATGGATATTATAATTTGTCTGTTGAAGTAAATTTCAATCAACAAATAGGTAGAGGAGAATTTGCATATTTAATTAATTAAATTTTACTTTATGGAGTTTTATTTATGGCACTTAATGTGGGAATAGTGGGATTGCCCAATGTTGGGAAGTCTACCTTATTTTCGTCCTTAACATCATCAAAGTCAGAGATTGCTAATTATCCTTTTTGTACTATTGATCCTAATGTAGGAATAGTAGAAGTTCCTGATGAGAGGCTTTTGAAAATTGCTAATTTAGTATCGTCAAAAAAAATAATTCCTGCTGTTATAGAATTTGTTGATATTGCGGGTCTTGTTAGAGGAGCTTCCAAAGGAGAAGGACTTGGTAATAAATTTTTAGCGAATATTCGTGAAGTTTCTATTATTGTTCATGTTGTTAGATGCTTTAATGATAGAGAAGTTATTCATGTTGATGGGGATATAGATCCTCAAAGGGATATAAGTACAGTTAGTACAGAATTATGTCTTGCAGATCTTGAGACGGTTCAAAAAAGTATTTTAAAAAATGAAAAAAATGCAAAGAGTATTGATAAAAATATTAGTGAAAATGCAAAGATAATTGTTTCACTTCTTCGAGATCTTGAAAAACATTTGATTGATGTTAGACCAGCAAGCGAGTTTAAATTTGATGAATTTGGTTATAATTTTGTTAAGTCTTTAAATCTTTTGACTATGAAAAATGTTATATATGTTTGCAATGTTGATGAGGATTCACTTTCTGGTAATAAATATACTGATATTGTTAAAAATATAGCTTTAAGTGAGGGTAATAATTATTTAATTTTGTGTGCTAAGATTGAGGCAGAACTTGCTGAAATTCAAGACTTAATTGAGAGAAGAGAAATGTTAGAATCTATGGGTATCAAAGAGAGTGGTCTTAGTAATTTAATACGTACTTCTTATTATACTTTAGGTTTAAGAACCTATTTTACTGCAGGAGAACAAGAAGTTAGAGCTTGGACTTTTATTGATGGAATGAAAGCCCCAGCAGCTGCAGGTATTATTCATAGTGATTTTCAGAGAGGTTTTATTAAAGCAGAGGTGTATTCATTTGATGATTTGATTGAGTTTCAAGGCGTTCATGGTTTAAAGGAAAAGGGACGTCTTAGACTTGAGGGAAAAGATTATTTGGTAAGAGATGGTGATATAATTTTATTTAAATTTAATGTTTAAATAAATTAAGATGAAGGAATTATTTTTTTATAGAAACTCAGATTACTTTTTATTTTTTGTCTTAATATTAGCTTTTGTATATATTAGATGCTGTTATATATCGAATTTACATTTTAGTATTTTTATTTGGTATGTTAATGTTATGTTG
>NZ_LN609267.1:235437-242105 GCF_000825665.2 Borrelia crocidurae | reverse complement strand
GTTTTTATATAGATATTTTTATGAAATTTACTTTAAAGGAAACAAAATTTTTTATAAAAAATTTTGTTTTAAAGTTAATTTTGATTTTCATGATATCATATGGATTGAAAAAAGATTGTTAGATAATATGTTAATTTTAGGTTTAAATAATGGTACAAAAATAAAAATGTGTTTTTTAAGAAAAGAGTATTTGAGTAGTTTTTTTAAAAAACTCAAACTTATAAGAAGTGATTTATTTATTACAAAGATACAAGAATTGCCAATAAGATATCATGTTTCAGGTACTTATATTTTGATGTATTTATTTCGTGTTTTAATTAATGTTTTTGTTTATTATATTTCATTTGGTAGTATAATAGTGTTTTCTCTTGTTTTGATTTTAGGAATTAAGGTTTTAATAAGAGATATTTTGGTGCTTAAAAATTTAGTGATTTTTTATGAATTTAGGCAAAATTCTGTTTATGAGAGAAAGCTTTTTTCTGGAAAAGAATATTATTATGAGTTTTTTAATAAGATATTTGTTTATAATTCTGAGTTAACTGGTGATGGATATTTATCTTTTGTTTATCCTTATAAGAGTATTTTTAAAAAAGTTTATATTAATGATAAGGGAATGTCTTATTCAATGAAAAAAGTATTTGCTTATATTGATAAGTATTGCAATAAGTGTTCTTAGTGTATGATTGACTATATCATAATTAGTTGGTATATTATTTATTATCATGTTTGCTGCATTAAGGAGTTTAATTTGGGCAATAATCCATCAGCATTAAAGCGAGCTCGACAAAATTTGAAGCGAAATTTGAGAAATGTAAGTGTTAAGAGTGAACTTAAGACACTAGAAAAGCGTTGTATAAAACTTATAAAAGACGGGAAAAAAGATGAAGCTTTGGAGTTTTTTAAATTTGTTTCAAAAAAATTAGATACTGCTGCTAGAAAGCGAATAATACATATAAATAAAGCCGCACGTAAAAAGTCAAATTTGAGTATTTTGTTATTACAGTAAGGAACTAGCTTATGTCTTGTTCAAAGAGATCCAAAGTTACTAAATCAGATATTGTTGATCAAATATTTTTAAACATTAAAAATAATAATGAAAAGTTGGAAAAGAAGTATATAAGGCTTGTAGTTGATGCTTTTTTTGAAGAACTTAAAAACAGTCTTTGTGTTAATAATGTTATAGAGTTTAGATCATTTGGTACATTTGAGCTTAGAAAGAGGAAGGGTCGCCAAAATGCTCGTAATCCTCAAACAGGTGAATATGTGAATGTTGATGATCATCATGTTGCTTATTTTCGTCCAGGAAAAGATTTAAAAGAACGGGTTTGGAGCATTAAAGGATAGTTAATGCCTGTTAATGTTAAGGATTCTTACAAATGGGATTGTAAGCTTGATTCAAGTTTAATTTTTAGAGGAAAGTTAAAGTTTGAGGGTGCTTTATATCTTGATTCTTCTTTTGAGGGTGAGATTTTTTCAGAAAAAGGAATACTTTTTATAGGTAAAAATAGTAAGGTTATTACTGATGTAGTAATTTGCGATACATTGATAATTGAGGGAATTTTAAAGGGCAATGTTAATGCTAGCAATAAGGTTTATTTAAATAGTGGTTGTAAAATATATGGTGATGTTAAGACAAAAAAGATATTTATTAATGATGATATAGTTTTTGATGGTAAATGTGAAATGATTAAATCTAATGAAAGCATAGATTTGTTTTCTTTTACAGTTTCACAATTAAAAGATACTTTGCAGTGAATTAATGTTATGTTTTATCATTTAATGATTAATTATTATTTTAAATAGAAATACCCTTCTTAAAAATTTATCTCATAGAGGAGATTATGGATAGAAAATGTGAGGAATTTGATTTAGAGGATGAAATGAAGCGTTTGAATTCTTCTAAAGAATTAAAAATTGAAGATAATAATAAGAAAAAAGTAGTTAAAGTTGTTACTAAAAAAGAATCTGTTTCTAGTGCTTCTAGGAATTCTAATATTGCTAAATTAAGAGAATCTAATGAGCTTTCTTCTGATTTTGATTATGATATATCAGATCCAGATTTGGAGAGTAGTATTAAGACTCTTGAACAAAGCAATATTATTAATTTTTTAGGTGGTAAGGATTCTATAGTTATTGATACTCTTTATGATAAGCCAATTACTGAAATTAGAAAAGTTGTTGAAGGACTTGGGACTAATCATACTATTGCGGTAACAATGAAAAAGACAGAGTTGATATTTTTACTTGTTAAAATATTAACGGAGCATAATATTAATGTTTTATTTACCGGTGTTCTTGATGTTTTAAGTGATGGTTATGGTTTTTTGCGTACAGCATCTAATTCTTATCTGTCTGGAGGTAATGATGTTTATGTTTCTCCGTCTCAGATTAGGCTTTTTAATTTAAGAACGGGTGATATTTTATATGGACAAATTAGATCTCCAAGAGAAGGTGAGAGATTTTTTGCAATGATTAAGATTAAAAGTATTAATGATCAAGATCCTACATTTGCACAAAATAGAATACCTTTTGATAATTTAACACCTTTATATCCTAGTTCAAAATTAGATCTTGAATATGAAAATTGTAATATTTCAACTAGACTTATTAATTTGTTTGCACCTATTGGAAAGGGTCAAAGAGCTTTAATAGTGTCGCCTCCAAAAGCTGGTAAGACTACTTTACTTCAAAAAATAGCTAATGCAATTACTACTAATTATCCAGACATTGTTTTAATGATTTTACTTATTGATGAGAGACCTGAAGAGGTGACTGATATGATTCGTGGTGTTAAGGGTGAAGTAATAGCATCTAATTTTGATGAACAGGCTAGTAGGCATGTACAAGTTGCAGAGATGGTCATTGAAAAGGCAAAAAGATTAGTTGAGAATAAAAAAGATGTTGTGATTCTTTTAGATTCAATTACAAGGCTTGCTAGAGCTTATAATCAAACTATGCCAACTTCTGGTAAGATACTCTCAGGGGGTGTTGATTCTAATGCTTTACATAAACCAAAAAGATTTTTTGGTTCTGCTAGAAATATTGAGGAAGGAGGTAGTCTTACTATTATAGCTACAGCTTTAGTTGATACTGGGAGTAAGATGGATGAAGTTATATTTGAAGAATTCAAGAGTACTGGTAATATGGAGCTAATTCTTGATAGAAGTTTGGCAGATAGAAGACTTTTTCCTGCTATTAATATTAAGAAATCGGGGACAAGAAAAGAAGAATTACTTTTAAGTGAAGAAGAACGTTCTAAAATTTTGCTTATTAGGAAAATTTTAAGTGGTGTTGATGATTATGAAGGAGTTGAAGCTTTAGTTGAAAAGATGAAAAAGAGTAAAAACAATGAAATTTTTTTAAAAACCATGAGTAATGGAGATTAATAAAATTGACTTTGTTAATAATTTAGACTAAACTTTGATTAAATTAAGAGAGGCTTTATGAAAAAAGATATACATCCTGTTAGTAATTTAGTAGTTTTTAAAGACGGTGCTAATGGTGCCATGTTTTTAACAAGATCAACTTTAACGTCAAAAGAAGTAATTAAGTATAGTGATAATAAAGAATATCCATTAATTACTGTTGAGATTTCAAGTAAATCACATCCTTTTTATACAGGTCAGCAAAAATTTGTGGATGGTTCTTAGTTATTTTTTTGTTATCAATGTTTATTTGTGTATTTAAATAAGTTTAATTCTAATTGTTTTTTTATTTTTTGTTCTTTTTCTTGTGCTTTTGTTGCCTTTAAATCTAACTTAGTCCGTTGGTCGCAACGTCAAGTTTGTTTTATCATTCTCATAGATTGTATTGCTAACAAGAGATGTGATGCTGTTTTTTTCTTTTAGTTGGTATAGTACTTTTTCAGAGATGTTTTTTATATCTGTATTTGTTATTTTAAAATAATTATTTCTTATATTTTGTCTTAGATGATCACTAATATTTAGCATTTTTCTTTTATAGCTTTGTAATATTTCTGTGGATTTTGTTTTTACATTTGTATTAAGTCCAATTACTCCTATTAAATATGTATGGATTTCGTCACATTTAATTTCATTATTAGCTAACTCTTCTAATGATGCTTCAAAAGCTTGATATGTTGTGATAAAATTTGGATCTCTATATGATGCAAAAGAAAATATCCCGTTTGTAATAGATGCAAATGCACCATATGCTCCACCAGCAACCCTTATTTTTTCCCATAATATTCCGCTTTTTAATATATGTGTTAAGAAATTTATTGTTGGATAGTCTTTATCTGTTATTCTATAGCTTGCAAAGCTCATGGCATTAAAAGATATCTTTGATGGAATGATCATTATTTCTTTTAAGACATTACTTGATGGCTGTATTGTAATTAAATTGTTGCTGTAAATTTTTTCATTTAGATCTTCTTTTAGTATAAATAATTCTGTTTCTAATTTTTTAATAACGTCTTTAGTATTACCTATAAGCAAGGATGATAGATTATTTTTAAGAATAATCTTATTTCTAAGGTTTTCTAAATTATGTGCAATTTCTTTTAAAGATTCTATGTCGGTTTTTATTTTGTGCCAATATTGTCTTCCCGTAATACCAAATTGAAGTTCTTGCAGGTATTTACTTTGACTTAATTTTGATTCTGATCTTGTTGTTGCTAAGATGTGTCCTTGTGGAATGAGTATTGATTTAAAGTCGTTTTTGAGACTTAAGACTATTTCTTTTAATCTATTGTAGTCGTGAAAATCTATATTGATTAAAATTTCTTTTATTAATGTGAATGATTCTTGAATTTTATTGTTAAATGATTTGAAATTTATATTAAACAAATTGATCATGTTTCCGTGAATATCTTCTTCATAGCTTTCGTATATATTTAGTTGTCCCAGAGTATTTTGGATTTTATTATTTAAAGTGATATATGAGTAATTTTTGGTAGACAAATCTTGAATAGCTCTTTTAAGCAACGAGAGATATAAAAAATCTTCTTTTTGTAAAAAATCTAATTTAAAAAATAGATATACATTAAATATATTATTATTCTTCTTTAACTCAAATGTATGTGCGTTAAGTTCGGGAACATAATTTAAAATTAAGCTTTTATCAACTTCTTTTGGTAGGTCTTCTATTTTTAATATAGGAATTTTAGCAATATCAGATTTAAGATCTTTCTTGTTTTGATATTTTTTGAATTTATTGTAATCTTTAGTAAATTTTGAAAATTTCTCTGGATTTTTTTTAATATCAATTTCTCTATCCATCAGTTTTTTTTCTATTTCTTCTTCCATTTCTTTAAGTATGTTATCCGACGGGTTGAAGTGGATTAGAGTATAGTGATTATTGTTTAGTAGATATTTTTCTATTAAATTTTCAAAATAGGGTTCTCCTCTCTCTAATTTGTTTTTGATTTCATTTAGCTGATAATTAATTTTTAGAGTTTCAGTTGGATGTAGGCCGTGTATCCAGCCTTTAAAACTTTTAATCATTAAACTAATAGGCCAACCTTGTCCTTTTTCTTCTTTTAATGAAAATTCATAACCAAATAAAATACCTTGTATTAATTCTTGTGGAATTTTTACCTTTACAAGGTTTTGAAGTTCTTGGAAAATTTTGTCTTTAAATTCTTCTATTTTTCCTGGAAGTACGTTTTGTAAACCAAATGAAAATATGCATTCTTTTATGTCTGTGTTAATTCCGCTAACATCAGCTATTACATCTCCGATTTCGCTTTTTAGCATATTTATAGTAAATTGGCAAGAACTATCTAGAAGAATTTCTGATAAGATTTCAAGACCAATATTTTCTTTAATATTTTCAATATCACTACATAACCAATTTATTACATATACTCCCAATGTATTTTCAGTTTCTTTAGGAATATCAAAACTGAGTGTTTTGTGTTGGTTCCATCTTGTGGCTTTGTCTATGTTATAATTGACATCATTTGATTTTTTATTTGTGCAAGGCCTAATTATATATTTTTCAATGAAATTAAGATTTTTATTGGTATCAATATTGCCAAATAAAAATATTTTGCAATTTTCTAATGTATAGTATTTTTTATAAAATTCAATAAATTCTTCATATGTAAGATCAATAATGTTAATAGGGTTTCCTCCAGAATCGTATTGGTAAGGACCTTTAGAGAAAAGAGAATTGGTGGAGATTTCGTTAATTAAAGAGTTTTTGCTTGAATAATTACCTTTCATTTCATTTAACACAATGCCAGATGGCTTAAAGTTATTTGGATTTATGTTATAACCCTCTTGCATAAAAGCTTCTTTTTTCAGTAAGGGGTTAAAAATGGCATCAGAATATATTTTAAACAAATTAAAGTAATCTTTTTGTATTGTGGATGCTGCTGGATATAGAGTTTTATCTGGAAATGTCATTGCATTTAGAAATGTATTTAGACTACCTTTCATTAAATATAGAAAGGGATCTTTTATTTTATATTTGTTTGAGCCACAAAAAATTGCGTGTTCAAGAATATGAGCAACACCTGTATTATTGAAAGGAATAGTTTTAAATGCTATTCCAAATGCATTTTCTTTGAATGTATTATTTTTTAGCTCAAATATTTCCAATCCACTCTCGTGTTTAAAATAAGACCCTTCAGCATCATATTCTTCTAAATAAGTTTTTGAAATTAAATTAAACAATTTTTTTTTCTTCATTGATAATTAATT
>NZ_LN609267.1:215613-235430 GCF_000825665.2 Borrelia crocidurae | reverse complement strand
TATTTAATATATTTTTTTGATTCTTCTTCGCTAAATTCAAAAATATTTTCTGTATGATCTGTTGCCTCCAAATTAAATACATAAAGTGGAAATTTTATTATTATTTTTTTATCTTTAAAATAAATTACTGCTTGTTGTAAATCAAATAGTAATTCATTTTGATATGTTGTTGTAATTTTTTCTTTGATTTTGTGGGTAAAATATGGAAATGCTTCCTCTATGTTAATAATTTCATCTATGTTATAGATATAATCCCCATTACTATTAATATAGTAGCTTCTATGATTTGTGATATATGTATTATTAATTTCCTGAGAGGTATTTATTATTATTGTGTGAATACCGTATCCATAGTAAATTTCATAGTCTATATTTAAGCTTGGTTTTTGAGAATTTTGACTAGTGTTTTGAGTTGCACTTTCTAAGTTGGAAACTATCTCATTTGCATAGCTTTCAATTTCATCATTTAGTGATTTTGCCTTATTACTTTCTGTTGTTTGAGTTATTATTTTTGGTATTCTAATTTTATATTTTAAAAGTTCGCTTTCTTTTTCTGCTGAGATAGATTGAATTATTATTTCATTTTGTTCGTTATGAAGCGTATCAATATCATTAAAACTGATTTTTTTTGATTTTTTCGTACATCCTAATAAACTTATCAGCAAGGACATTAAAATTAAAACTTTTTGGGTTGTTGGTGATTTTATCATAAAGATATTTTTCTCCATATATAAAGTTTTTTATGTTATTGTTATCAAGTATTATATAATACTTATTATACTAATTAATATAATTTATTTTTATTGTTTTATTTTAATTATCTTTAATATAGTTTGATTATATTGGGAGTTCGTTAATGCTTGATCTGAAGTTTATAAGAGATAATTTAGAACTTGTTAGGGAAAATATTAAAAATAGGGGATTAAAATTAGAACTTGATTTGTTAATTTCATTTGATGATGAACGTAGAAAACTTATTACAAAGATAGGTGAATTGAATGCTTTAAGGAATGAAAATGCTAATGCCATGAAAAACAATATTGATGATTCTAGTAGGCATTATTTAATAGAAAAGGGCAAAGCTTTAAAAGCTGAAATTATGGATTTAGAAGAAAGGTTGGGTTATTTAACATCTAGACTTTTAGTTGAACATAAACGAATTCCAAATATTTCTGCTCCTGATGTCCCTGTTGGTGTTAGTGAGGATGAAAATGTTGTATTAAAAGTATCAGGAAATATTCCAAAGTTCGATTTTAAGCCAAAAGATCATTTAGAGATAGGTATACATTTAGATCTTTTTGATTTTGAAAAGGCACGTGAGGTTAGTGGAAATAAATTTTATTATCTTAAAAATGAAGCTGTTTTTTTGGAACTTGCAATGATTAATTTTGCCTTTAGTAAACTTAAAGCAAAGGGATTTGATTTGTTTATTACACCTGATGTTGCAAGGGAATTTATAGTTGATGGGATTGGATTTAATCCACGTGGTGCTGAGAGTAATATTTATAAAATTGAGGATACTGATAAATATCTTGTTGGTACGGCTGAGATTACCCTTGGTGGATATTATTATAATACTATATTGGATCTCAAATCACCATTAAAAATGGCAGGACTCTCACATTGTTTTCGCAAGGAGGCTGGGGCAGCTGGACAATTTTCTAAAGGACTCTATAGAGTTCATCAATTTAGTAAAGTTGAGATGTTTTGTTTTTGTAGAAGTGGGGATTCTGATCGTATTCACAATGAGTTTTTGGAGTTAGAAGAAGAAATTTTTACAGAACTTGAAATTCCATATAGAGTTTTAAATGTTTGTTCTTCTGATCTTGGTGCTCCAGCTTATAAGAAGTATGATATTGAAGCTTGGATGCCAGGTAGAGGAGAGAATGGCGATTATGGAGAGGTGACTTCAACGTCAAATTGTACAGATTATCAGTCAAGGCGCCTTAAGATTAGGTATAAAGAGAATGGTCAGAATAAATTTGTACATATGATAAATGGAACAGCAATAGCCTCCACTAGAACTCTTATTGCTATACTTGAAAATTTTCAAGATGCAAAAGGAGGGGTTCGTATACCTAAGAGTTTGGTTAAGTATACAGGTTTTGATTATATATCTCCTAAGAATTAGAGCTTAGGGTGTCTTCTTTTAGGTGTTCAATTGCATTTAAGAGAATTTCATGGTTTTTAAGATTTTGATTAAAAGGTGCAGTTAAGGCTTGTCGAAATTTACGGGCATTTTTTTGAGAATGTGTCACTCTCATTATATGTCTTAATGTAGTCTGAATTGTTGGATGTTCGTTGTGTTCTTTAATATATTCTACCATTTGAAATAGTATTTCTTTTCTTGTTGGAATTTGTTCTTTTTCTCCTAAAAATTCCCTTGAAATTTTTGCGACAAAATACGGGTTTTGTGCTGCAGCTCTTCCAATCATTACAGAATCTACATATGATAAGTGCGTTTCTATGTGATTGCTATTGATAATTCCTCCATTTATTTCTATAAATGTGTTTTTGTATTCTTTTTTTAGTTGATATACAAAATCATATTTTAGTTTTGGAATATTATGATTATCTTCAGGGGAGTATCCATTTAATATAGCTATTCGTGCATGGACAATAAAGTTTTTGATTCCATATTCTATAATTTTGTCTACAAATTGCTTGAGTTCTGTGTAGGTTTCTTCTTGGTATTCTTTTTTATTATGTCTTATTCCTATCCTATGTTTTATTGAAATTGGCTTGTTTGTATTTTTTTGCATGGCTTTTAGGATTTTTCCTACTTGAATTGGGTTTTGCATTAAACAAGCCCCGTAATTTGCTTTTTGAATACGAGATGATGGGCATCCAACGTTAAGATTATATTCGTCAAAATTGAAATTTTTTTCAAGAATTTCTATTGCTTTTGCAGCATCATTTTCACAATTTGTTGCTATTTGAATTGCTATTGGAGAATCATTGGGATTTTGTTTGACAATTGTATTTAATTCCTCCATTATAATTGATTTTGCAAAAATCATTGGAGTATATAGAGTAATTTTTTTTGATAATAATCTTATTATGTATCTAAAATGTTCATCTGTAATTGCTACCATTGGTGCTATTGATATTTTTCTGTTTATTAACATAGAATAATATGCTAAAATAAATTGTTTAATTTGACAATATTGTTTTTATAAAAATTAAGAGGCAGGATGTATGTTTCTAGAAAAAATGTTAATTTCATTATCGTTTATACTAGTGCTATTAGCATCGTTTATTATATCTAGTGGTATAAAGGGTATTGGTGTAAAAAATGCAAATTACATTACTGTTAAAGGATTAAGTGAAAGAGAGGTTTTGTCAACTTTTTCAAGTTGGAGTTTAAATTATGAATTGGGTGGCAATAGTGTAGAAGAGATTAATAAATTAAATAATGCTAATTTATTGAGAATAAAGGATTTTTTTGTGAGTTATGGATTTCATGAAGATGAGATAGATATGCTTAATATGAGTCTTAATATTGCAAATTATCGTGATACTCTTTACAAGTATAATGCTTACGTATCTTTAGGTATTCGTACTGCAGATGTTGATAAAATGGAAAAAGCAAGTAAAAATATCACTGAACTTTACAATAAGGGAGTACTTTTAAATAGTAATCTTGGGCCAAGGTATTATTTTGATAAGATTAATGATGTTAAACCGGATATGTTAGCAGATTCTATTAAAAATGCTTATTCAGCAGCATTAGAGTTTGCACATCATTCAGGTGTTGCTTTGGGTAAAGTGAAAACAGCAAATCAAGGGTATTTTGAATTTATTCCAATCGATAGAAGTGATGAAGATCATGCTCGTTATTCAAAAAAGATATTAAGAGTAGTTACTACAGTTTCTTATTATTTAGATTAATTTATTCAAAGGAATAGTGATGGAATTTTTGTATTCTAATAAAGAGAGTGATTTAAAGAATAAGTTTTTTGAGTTTTTTTTAAATAATGTTAGTCAAAGTGATTTTACTAGTTTTGGAATTTGCGGTGGTCGCAATATTATTTCTTTTCTTAATGTTTTTGATGAGCAAAATTATTCTCTCAAGAAATCTCATTTTTTCTTAACCGATGAGCGTTGTGTTGATTTAAATAGCAGTTATAGTAATTTTAAACTTTTAAGTGAAAATTTTTTTTCTAAAATGGTGGAAAAAAATTTAGTCTGTGGTTCAAATTTACATCCTTTTATTTACAATGAATTTGATGAGACGTCTTCCATTTATAATTATAATATTGAATTTAATTCTAGATTTACAAGATTAGATTTAAGTATTTTATCTGTTGGTGAGGATGGGCATATTGCATCTATTTTTCCTTCAAAGAAGCTTTTATTTTCTGAAATGGAGGGATATCAATATGAGTATGATTCACCAAAATTTCCAAATAAAAGAATTAGTTTAACCCCTAAATCTTTATTTTCTTCTAAAGCATCTGTACTGTTTTTTATTGGGGATGAAAAAAGAGGTGCTTTAGAAAATTTTTTAAGTTCAGATATTTCTTTGAGGGAATGTCCAGCTAGAATTTTTAAGGACCATTCACATTTATTAGTTCTTACAAATATTGAGAGGGTCTATGCAGGATCCTAGACTGTCTAAATATCAAGATGTAAAAAATTTGGGAGTAAAGACCTTTCAAAATATTTGGAATAATAAAGGTATTAAGAGTAAAGAATTGTATGATGATTTGGGTGATTCTGAGATACAAGGCTCAATTCTTAAATCTTGGGTTAATTTGGTAAAAAAAAGAAAAAAAGATAGTCAAAGTAAATTAAATGCGTCCAATAAAGGAGTAGAAAAGCCGGGGTTCATTCGTAGAGAGAGTAAAGTATCTAAAATAGCAAAGTATTTTTTAGCTATTGGTCTTGAAAAATCAGCAGAGATTATGGCTGAACTTGATGATGCAGATATTATTGCTATTACTAGAGAAATTACAAAGATTAAATATATTACTCCTGATGATAAGAAACGAATTATTAGAGAGTTTGAAGATTTGATTAGAAGTGAAAAAAAATATTTAAAAGTTGACGATAAGTTTGCCTATGAACTATTAAATAAATCTTTAACTAAGACACAAGCAAAGGAGATTTATAAAAAAGTTACAGGTATTGATCCTTTTTTGCCTTTTGATTATTTGTCTGGCATTGAAAATGAACAACTTTGGGCTTTAATTAGAAATGAAAATGTTCAAACACTTTTAGTTATATATGGTTATTTGACTAAAGAACAAAAAAAATATGTTTTTTCTATGTTAGAAATGGATGTTAAAAAAAAGTTTATTAAGACTCTTGCTAAACCAAGGCAGTTGAATGTGGATGTTATTGAGGTTATTTCTAATAGATTGAAGGATAGATTAAAAATTCAAGGTAAGCTTAAGACTGAGAAACTTGATGGTTCTAAGATACTTGTTGATATTTTAAGTTACATGGATTTTGAAGATGAAAAAAATCTTTTAAGTAATATTGATATGAAGGTTTTCAATCCTGTTAAAGATATTGAAATTAAAGAAAAGATATTTGATATTAATGTGATACTTAGAATTACGGATAATGATATGCATAATATTTTAAGAGAGTTTGAAAACCATGATATTGCAATGATTATTAAAGATAAAAGTGATGAGATTAGAAATAAAATTCTTTTTAATATTTCAAGGAGACGTAAAGAACTTGTCTTGGAAGAAGAATCCTTGTTAAAAAGAGCAAGAAAAAAAGATATAAAGGCAATGACTACGTCTTTTGTTAATTATATTAAAGAGTTGACTTTGAAAGGTGAGTTGATTATTTATAGAAAGAATGAGGAGTTTGTTTAGTGAAACTTGATGAGCTACGTGCAAAATATATAGACTTTTTTAAAAGTAAGGGACATTGTGAGATTGTAGGTAAATCTTTGATTCCTGATAATGATTCTACGGTTCTTTTTAATACGGCTGGTATGCAGCCCCTTGTACCTTATTTGCTTGGAGAGATTCATCCATCTGGAGATATGTTAGTTGATGTTCAAAAATGTTTAAGAACAGGAGATATTGATGAGGTTGGAGATTTAAGTCATTTGACTTTTTTTGAGATGCTTGGAAATTGGTCTCTTGGTGCTTATTTTAAAGAACTTTCAGTAGAATATAGTTTTGAGTTTTTAACTTCACCTCATTATTTAAATATTTCAAAAGATAAACTTTATGTTAGTGTATTTGAAGGTGATAAAGATATTCCTAGAGATGTGAAAACAGCTGATATTTGGGAAAAACTTGGAATTTCTAAAGATAGAATATTTTATCTCTCAAGAGAGCATAATTTTTGGGGTCCTGTTGGGAATGTAGGTCCTTGTGGTCCAGATACCGAGATATTTGTTGATACAGGAATAGATAAATGTTCTAATACGTGTGATATTACTTGTTCTTGTGGCAAATATTTTGAGATTTGGAATAATGTTTTTATGCAATATAACAAGGATAATGATGGTAATTATGAAGAATTAAAGAGGAAATGTGTAGATACAGGCATGGGTATTGAGAGAACAATTACATTTTTACAGGGAAAATCTTCAGTTTATGATACTGATGCATTTAGACCTATAATCAAACAGATAGAAAAAATTTCTGGTAAGGTTTATGGGGATAATTTGGAAGATGATAGAGCTATTAGAATCATTGCTGATCATATTAAGGCCAGTTGTTTTATTTTAGCTGATAATTTTTCAGTTCTTCCATCTAATGTGGGACAAGGTTATGTTTTAAGAAGGCTTATTAGAAGAGCTATTAGATATGCAAAAAAACTTGGTATGGAATCCCATTGTTTAGCAAATCTTGTTGATTCTGTTGAAGACATTTATAAATCTTTTTATAAAGAGATAACAGAAAAAAAAGATTTTATTAAGAATGAATTGAATATAGAAGAAGAAAAATTTTTTAAGACTTTGCGTTATGGAGAACAAGAATTTGTTAAATTGATTCATCAACTATCATCAAAATTAATTCCAGGTGATATTTCTTTTAAACTTTATGATACTTATGGTTTTCCTTATGAAATTACAGAAGAACTTGCAATTGAATATGGGTTTAGTATGGATAGAGAGGGTTTTGAAGAACATTTTAAAAAACATCAAGAAGTGTCTAAGAAGGGAAGTGATAAGGTATTTAAGGGTGGACTTGCAGATTGTTCATATGAGACTACTAAATTGCATACAGCTACTCATTTACTTCATAAGGCTCTTCAATTGGTGCTAGGTGATCATGTAAGACAAAAGGGTAGTAATATTACTTCTCAGAGATTAAGATTTGATTTTAGTCATCCTTGTAAAATGACGGATGATGAGATAAAAAAGGTTGAAGATATTGTTAATTTACAGATAAAAAATAAATTGTCTGTAAAGAAATCTATAATGAGTTTGGAGGATGCTTTGGTTAAAGGGGCTATGGCTTTATTTGGTGAAAAATATGAAGATATTGTAAGTGTATATGAAATAGATGGTTTTTCAATTGAAGTTTGTGGTGGTCCTCATGTTAATAATACCAGTGAGCTTGGCACTTTTAAGATACAAAAAGAACAAGCTTCTTCATCAGGAATAAGGAGAATAAGGGCAATTTTGATATGATAATAGAAAAATTATGGAGGATACTTTATGTTTAAGCATTTGTGTGATTATTTATTAACTCTTCATCCTATTTTTTTAGGGTTTTTGGGTTCTGTTTTTACTTGGTTTACCACTGCTTTTGGAGCAGCTGCTGTTTTTTGTTTTAGGCGAGTCAATAATAAAATAATGGATGCTATGCTTGGATTTTCGGCAGGAATTATGATTGCTGCTAGTTTTTTTTCGCTTATTAAACCAGCAATAGAAATGGCAGAAGAGCTTGGTTATGTTACGTGGATACCTGCAGTTTGTGGTTTTCTTTGTGGTGCATTTTTTATATATATTGTAGATGTATTTGTGCCAGATCTTGAAAAGTTAACATTTATTGATGAAGATTTAACCAGACATGGAAAGAAGGATTTTTTGCTTTTTACAGCTGTAACTTTGCATAATTTTCCCGAAGGACTTGCTGTTGGTGTTGCTTTTGGTGCTCTAGCATCTTCTCCTGATCTGCATACTTTAGTTGGAGCTATGATTCTTACATTGGGAATTGGTATTCAAAATATGCCAGAAGGTGCGGCTATTTCTTTGCCTTTAAGAAGAGGCCATGTTCCTTTATGGAAGTGTTTTAATTATGGACAAATGTCAGGATTGGTGGAAATTATTGGAGGCTTTTTGGGTTCTTATGCTGTTTATACTTTTACTAGAATTTTACCCTTTGCTTTATCCTTTTCTGCAGGTGCAATGATTTATGTCTCAATTGAACAATTAATACCTGAGGCTAAAAGGAAAGATATTGATAATAAGATCCCGACCATATTTGGAGTTATTGGGTTTTCTTTAATGATGTTCCTTGATGTTTCTTTGGGTTAATTTAACCAAATTTACCGGTGATATATTCTTCTGTTTTAATATTCTTAGGATTGAAGAATAATTCATCTGTTTTACTTTCTTCTTCAATGTATCCATTTAGGAAGAAAGCTGTTCTGTCAGATATTCTTCCAGCTTGTTGCATATTATGAGTTACTATTATGATGGTGTAACTTTCTTTTAGATTTATTATTAATTCTTCAATTTTACCTGTTGATATTGGATCAAGAGCGGAGGTAGGTTCATCCATTAGTATTACATTTGGTTCTATTGCAAGGGTTCTTGCAATGCAGAGTCTTTGTTGTTGTCCTCCTGAAAGACTTAGTGCATTTCTGTTAAGTTTGTCTTTTACTTCATTCCATAATGCGGATTTAATTAAAGATTTTTCAACTATTTCATCAAGCTTTTTTTTATCTTTGATGCCATGAATTTTGGGGCCATAACTTATGTTGTCATAAACTGACATTAAGAATGGATTGGGAGTTTGAAAAACCATTCCTATTTTTCTTCTAAGTTCTAAAACATCAAAGTTATTTGAATAAATGCTTTTACCTTCATATATAACTTTTCCTTCTATTTTAACTCCTTCAACAAGGTCATTCATTCTATTAAGTGTTCTGAGGAAAGTTGATTTACCACAACCTGATGGACCTATTAATGCAGTGATGCTATTTCGTAATATTGATATATTAATGTTACTTAGTGCTTTAAAATCTGTATAAAATAAATTTAAATTTTCTGTTTGAATGATAGCTTTGTCTTGGTTCATTTGCTAAATCCTATATAATTTGAGAAAGATACAATTTGCATGATTCAGATTTATTAATAATATTATTCTTATGAGTATTGATGCTGTTGCGAATCCTTTATCTAAATATCCCTCTTGAAATAGTAGTAATAGGTGTACGGTTAAACTTCTTGACGGTTCATTTAAAGTGCTTGCAAGTCCCAAGTTTGTTCCCATTGTAAAGAGAAGTACAGCAGTCTCGCCAAGAGCACGTCCTATTGCAAGGACTATTCCTGTTAATATTCCTGGATTGGCAGCGGGTAATAAAATTTTAATTATAGTCTCTGTTTTATTGGCGCCAAGTGCAAACGAGGCGTATTTGTATGATTTTGGAATTGATTTTAGTGATTCTTCTGTTGTTTTGACAATCATTGGTAATATCATTAAAGAACTTGTGATTGCTCCTGAGAGTATTCCCATTCCAAAAATTGGAACAAAAAATATAAGTCCAAAGAGTCCAAATATAATGGCAGGAATGGATGATAAGATGTCAACGCTCATAGATACTGTTTTATAGAATACTTTGTTTGAAGTATACTCTGCAAGCATTATTCCTGTACCAATTCCTATTAAAATTGAAATTATTGCTGTTAGTAGTATGACATAAAATGTATTTAAGATTAAATAAGAAATACCTCCATATTTTCCAGAATTTCTTGGTGTAGATAAGATGAAATTTAAATTTAAAGGCATGCTTTTTTTTATGTCATATAATTTTAAAAAAGGTGCATCACTTTTATAAAAGTAATGCCAGGGTACAATTGCAATTGTACCTTCATTTTTTTCTACCATTTTTATTGCATTTGGATCATAATCTGAGTATTTTATGATATTCAATTTGATATCTTTAGATATTAAATCATTCCAATTTGCTTTTCCTATGAGTAGTTTTTTGATTTGCTTAAGGTTTATTATGTCAATAATTTCATTTTCACTTTTTTGTAATGTTTTTTTCCCTACTAAAATTGATATGGATTTTATTCTTAGTGATTTAATTTTTGGATATTTTTTAAAATCTAATTTTTCAAGATCATCTTTGGTGAGGTATCCAATAGCACCGTTTGTTTGATTTATAGCTTCTATCATATCTTCACTTGATTCGACAAGTTTTATATATCTGTTATTGAATTTATTATTTTTGATAAGAGTTTGTAGTATTACTTCGTTTGACATATTTGGTTGAGAGCTTGCAATTGGTACTATGTCAAGATTTTGGTCTGAGATACTACCCCAGTGTGAGATCTTGTTATTGTATATGTTATAAATATCTTGAGTAGTAATTTCGTTAATTTTAATGCTTTTATTGATAATGAATGCTATTTTGACTGTATTGTTATTTGATTTAAATGGTAAGAAATGTGTTGTTTCATCTAAGAATAATGATTCTTTTTTGCTTGTAAAGAATATCGAATTGTATACTATGTAGGATATTATAAATAACAATAATGTTATTAAAAAATAAGCAATAAATTTGATTATGCAAAATGCAATTTGATTAAATAGTTTGTTCATTTGAATTTTTTTCACTTGATTTTTAGCCTTTTAGATGAAGATAAAATCAGATGTTTAATTGAATTTGTTATTATGACTAGTGATAGCAATACCAATGCTGTTGCAAGTAGAGCTTCTTTATGAGTTCCAGAGGCATATGCCATGTCTATTGCAATGTTTACTGTTAGTGTTCTAATAGGTGAAAAAATATTTCTTATAAATAGGGGTGAACCACCACCAACCATTAAAACAGCTATTGTTTCACCAATTGCTCTTCCTATTGCTAGTATTACTCCTGCTAAAATGCCTTTACTAGCCGAAGGAATCATTACCTTATATATTGTTTGCCAATCCGTTGCAGCCAGTGCAAGAGATGCTAATTTATATGATTTTGGGACAGTTTTAAGAGATGTATATGAAACACTAATTATTGTTGGGAGTATCATTATACTTAAAACTATTATTGAAGTTATTAGATTATATCCTAAATTGTCTTCTCTTATAAAAGTGTTTTTTATAAGAGAAGATATAAATGTGCTTCCAAAAAATCCATATACTACACTTGGAATTCCTGCTAAGAGTTCTATGATCGTTTGCAATGTTTTTTGGTAGATACCTTTAGTTTTTTCAGATAAATAGATTGCAAATCCAAGGCCAATTGGTAGTGCAATTGCAACAGAAAAGAATGTTGTTAAAGCGGAATTTATAATAAAAGATAAGATACCATAAGATTTTTGTATTTTACTGGTAGGATTCCAATCTGTGCTGAATAAAAAATTTAAAATATTAATTTTATTGTTCAAAAAAGGTGTTATTCCATTTTTAATAATAAATAAGATTAGTAATAATATTATTAGAGTACTAATTGTTGCAGATGCAACAATAAAGCATTTAAAAGCCAGTCTAACAATATTTCTTTTTGTTTTTAGAGTTAATTGCATTCTTTAAAAGAGTTCCCCTATAGAAAGAAATTGAATCTTGATAAGATTATATTTAATTTAAATACTTAGTCAAATTTTTCATAGTATTAATTATTTTCAGTTGTATTGACCTTTATAAACCCTTGTTCTTCAATGATGTCTTGTCCACTTGGACTTAATATAAAATTGATGAAATCAAGTGTATTTTGATCTTCAGAAATATTGTTTGTTATTGCTATTATTTTTCTCTTTATATCATATTTATCCTTTATTATTGTTTCTTTTGTAGGATATATGCTGTTTATTGATAATGTATGCAGGCCTTTTTCTATTGCACCTCTTGCATATCCAAAGCTAATATAACCAATTGAGTTAGGTGTAAGACTGATTTTTTCAATTACTTCTCCATTAGATTTCACGATAATGCTATCTTTTCTAAATTGAGCTTCTTCAAGATTTTTCAATATTTTTTCAAGAACTAGTTCTTTGATAGATGAATAGGAACCTGATGAAGAATCTCTGTTTATAAAGTTAATTTTGGCATCAGGACCTCCAACTTGTTTCCAATTACGAATATTACCATTTAAAATTTTTACTAAATTTTCTTCTGTAATGTTTGTAATCTTGACATCAGGGCTTGTAATAAATATTAAAGCATCATAAGCAATAATTGTGACTTTTGCTCCCTGAGCAATTTCTTCTTCAGTTGCATCTCTTGAGGAAATTGCCATTTTATAAATACCATCGAATAATCCTTTAATACCTACACTGCTACCTTGAGCATCATAAGTTACTTTAAGTTGATCGTTGATTTTCTGGTATTTTAAAATCATTTCATCCATAATAGCAGTTGTTGAAGTAGAGCCACCAATTGCGATGACATTTTCTTTGTTTTTGGTACAATTGCTAAACAAAAAAGCTAGCAAGATAGTAAAGAGTATTTTGATAACCTGCATTAAATTAACTCCTTTTACAACTATATATAATATCATTAATCTTAGATAAGTCAATGAATAGTAAATATTTTGATTTTTTGATATAAGTTATTATACACATTAGAAATTTGAGGTATTAGATGAGTACAATTAAATCGGGAGATATTGATAAAGGTTCTTTTTTGCTCTTTAAGGGTATGCCACATATTGTTCTTGAGCGTGAATTTTCAAAAATGGGTAGGGGAGGTTCCATTGTAAGATTAAAACTTAAAAATCTTAAAAATAAATCTGTTATTAAGGAAACTTTAAAAGGATCTGATACGGTGGAGGAAATTGAAGTGTTAGAGGTTAATTCTCAATATCTTTATAAAGATAATGAGAGTCTTATTTTTATGGATTTAGAGACATATGATCAATTTAGTGTTAATTTAAGAGATGTTATAAATCTTGAAGATAAGGTTTTATTTTTGCAAGAAGCTGAGGTTTATTCTCTTATTAAGTGGGATAATGAAGTTATTGATTTGAAGTTGCCACCAAAGGTTGCATTTGAAGTTGTAGATGCTGAGATTGCTGTTAAGGGAGATACTGTTACTAATGCTATGAAAAATGTTACTCTGCATACAGGTTTGGTAGTAAAGGCACCTCTTTTTATTAATATTGGGGATAAAATTTTAGTTAATTCTGAAACCAAAGAATATGCTGAGAGAGTTAAAGTTTAATATAGTATTATTTTTTTTAATAATTTTTTGTTCTTGTGAGATGAACTATCCTGAGATCAGGGAAGTTGATTATGTAATTAATTATTATTTTAATAAGGATAAGTTTGATTATTTTATGACTTTTGATTTTGCTGTTAAGGTTTTAAATGCTAGTACTCTGAATAAGTTTATTATTGAAAACATGGATAGTAGAGAATTTATAGAAGTAGTTAAGGATAAATATTCATCTTCTTTTGTTAATTCTGTTCTTGGGCAGGATGTTCTTTATTGTAAAGACTTAAGATTTAATTTTGCTGATAAAACTTTTGATAGTTTTGTAGCAAAGGTTCATCTTATTGATTCTGGAATGAGAGTATATAGCAAGGATGTTATTATAAGTTTAAATTTGTCAAAGGAAGAATTGGCCTCAATTTATGATCATGTATATAAGTCAAAAGATGTAGAAAAGTTAAATGAAATTAGTAGTAATAATTTATTTTTAATTAAAACCCCCAAAGATGAAATTAATTTTTTATATTCAATTGTTAAGATTAATGACTTAATGAATATCCAGATGGATGATAATCTTGATGCTTATATAGGATTTTATCATATGGGTAAGTATTCTAATCTATTTTTTAAATTAAATTAATTTGGGCCTACCAGGACTTGAACCTGGGACCACCCGATTATGAGTCGGATGCTCTAACCAACTGAGCTATAGGCCCCATAAGCTTTATACACCTCATGCGCATAAAGCTTAGAAATACCATAGATCATTATATTGATTTTTTATTGATTGTCAAGTTCGTTATTTTTGTTCATCGTATCTGCTCTATTGCTTGATTTATATCATTTAATTTTATTTGTCTTGATTTTTTATGTTTTATATGTTGTTGCATTTTTATTTGTATTTTTATAATCTCACTTTTTTTTATTTCTTTTATGAGTTCTTTATTCAACTTTGATATTTGCTTATTTAAATTTTTTATTGTTTCTAGGGATGAATTTATTGTTCCAGTTTTATTTAATCCCTTTTCTGTTTGTGACAGTTCAACAAATTCTTCAGCTATCTTTTTTAAGATAGATTCTTTTTTAAATTGAACAATATTGATAGTCCGTTTTATTTTATTTTTATTATGCATATTATTTGTTGTATTTGCATGTTTAATTTCATTATTTATTTTTAAAATTTCTGTTTGCATTTCGGTTATTAATTTGTATTCTTCAATAATTTCTGTGCTTAAGTCTTTATTCTCTATAAATTCATTAACAGTTTCCTCTAAATTTTCGGATTCTAAGTATTGTTTTAGTATTTTGTTTTCAAATTCTTTTGACATTTTTTTTATGTTTGTTTTATTTCTTTTTTCTTTAAGCATTAGTTTTATATTTATAATAAGTTTTTTAAAAAAATTGATCTTTTCTTTACAATTTATTATTTCTGTTGTTTTATATTTATCTTTTGCAAGAGCTGATTTGATAAAATCAAGGTTATGTTCTAAAATCATTGACAGATTGTTTGGGTATTTATTTATGATGATTTCAATAATTTTTTTGAGCTTTGTTTCATATGCTTTTAAGATATGTTTTTCTCTTGCTGTATAATCTTTGTTTTTTTTGTATAATTCATTTAATTTGTGTGTGACTTCTTCTGATTTGTTTAAATCTGCTTTAAGTTGAGATAATTCTTTTTCAATTAATTTTAAAGAGGTATAAGATTCTAGTTTTTTAAGTTCTATTATATTGCATTTTTTTAAGTTCTTTTGCTCGTTTAATTCATGCTTTATCCTTTAGTATATTTAGTTTCTAGCATTTCGTTATATTTAAGATTTTTTTTCATACATAACTTCTGTGTTTATTTTATTGTCTGTTGACACTTTTTTCAAGTTCAAATTTAGTGATTTTATGATAAATTTTTCTTCCATGTGGGCAGTGTTTTAATTTAAGATTAAAAAATTCATTTATTAAGAATTGACTAAATTCTAGGCTGATTGTGTCATTGCGTTTAATGGCTTGTCTACAGGCAAGAGTTGCATATAATTCGGCTTCAAGAGAGTCAATTATTTTACTTTTTCTTGTCTTGAAAAATTGAATAATAATATTTTCATATTTGTTGCAAATATTGGGAATAGATTCAAGTCTATAAGTTTGGTTTTGTATTTTTTTTACTATGATGTCTATTTTTTTATATTCTTCTAATTCACTTGTTAAGATTTTATCTGTATCTTCACATTCTACTTGAAATTCAATTGGTACTAAAAGTTTTTGTATAGTTTTTTCTGAATTTATTAGTGTTTGATATATGATTTTTTCATGAAGTGCATGTTGGTCTATAAAGTAAATTTCATTAGCGTTTTCTACTATTAAAAATTCTGAAAATAATTGTCCCATATATTTAAATTCATTTGTTTGTGTTGATTTTTGAAAGTTATTTGGCATTTTAGAAGTTTTTATAAAAATTTTTTGGATATGCTGTTTAAATGATGGTTTGTATTTTTGTGGTATTTGACCTTCAAATTTTACTTTATCTTCTATTATATTTGTTACTTTATTGTTTTTAGGTTTATCTAGGATTAAAGCTTCATCTTGTGTAATTTCATATGTTTTAAAATTAGAATTTGTTAAATCGTTTTCAGGGTGTAATAAATGAGCATCGTTTGTTAATTGTCTTTTTATTATTACATTATGATAATCTTGTAAAATTTCTTGTTTTTCTCTGTCAAAAAATTCATTAATATTATTTGAAATTTGTTTGGGCAAAAATGGTAAATTAAAAAATCTTACTTCCTTTTTTTGAGGATGTATATTAAAGTCAACATGTGTAGTGTCTATTTCTAGGAATAAGTAACATACAGGAAAATTTTTGTAAGTTAATATTCTACTGTGTCCATTTATTATTGATTCAGATAAGCTTTTCTCTTCAACAGGTCTTCTGTTAACAAATATTTTGATGTTACGTCTATCTTTTCTTGAGAAATTAGGTGGAGCGAAAAATATTTTCATTTTTACATGATCATATTCTGCTTCTATTTTTCCAAATTTGTTGTTTTCTATTATCTCTCCATATACGCTTTGAACTCTATCTGCTAGACTCTCTTTAAAATATACTTTTTTCAGTTCCTTATTTACACTTAATTTAAAATCAATACCAGGATGAGTTACAGCTTTTTCTTCGAATACTTTTAAACACATTTTAGTTTCTATAGAGTCTTTTTTTAAGAATCTTTTTCTTGCTGGAAAGTTGTGAAATAGATTTGTAACATCTACCATTGTGCCATTTATTGCAGATTGTTTTTTAAAATATTTTTCAATACCATTTTCAATTTCAATTTGATAACTATTTTCTCCTGTAGTAGAACTTGTTATCATAAGATTTGAACAAATGGCTATACTTGACAAAGCTTCTCCTCGAAATCCTAATGTTTGGATTCTCTCAAGATCCTTTTCTTCATTTATTTTTGAAGTGGTATGAGGTAGATAACATATTTTCAAATCTTCTTTGCTAATTCCACTGCCATTATCTGTTATTAGTATTCTTCGAATTCCACCTTCTTCAATAAAAACTTCTATTTTGTCTGCTCCAGAGTCTATTGCATTATCAAGTAATTCTCTTAAAATAGAGCAAGGTCTATCTATAGCTTCTCCTGCTGCTATTTTTTGTACCAGAGTTTTATCTAGAAATTTTATTTTGTTCATTTGCCTATTATTTCTGTTATTGTTTTATTTTGTGTATAATTAGGAAATTTTTTAATAACTTCTTTAAGTGTTTTGTCATTACCATATTCGGTATATTCTATGATGCCTAATGCATGTAGAGCTTCTGGATTGTTTGGATTTATTTTTATATATTCTTTTAGTTTTTCCATGGCTTTTTTATTATCTTTAATAGCAAAAAAGGTAGTTGCAAGATTGTATTTTGCATCAATATTTGATTGAGCTTCTGCTTTTTGAAAAACTTCTATTGCTTTTTGATAGTTTTTTTGATTTTTATAGAGTATCCCAAGATTGTTTAGTGCTATTGCATGATTTTTATTACTAATTTTTTCAAGAATTGTAATTGCTTTTGGGATGTTTTTTAATTTTTCATATGCCTTTGCTAAATTTATATGAGCCGTAATATTGTCAGGATTTTTTGAAATTACAGTATTATATAGCGGTATTGCTTCATTATAATTTTCTTTTGTTAGATAAATAGATGCTTTTAAATATAAATATTCAGTTTGTGTTGGATTTATATTAAGAGCTTTATTTATATTTATGAGTGATTCATTGAGATGGTTATTTTTAAAATTTGCCATTGATAAATTGTAAAACATAATATCATTTTTTGCATTAAGTGAGGTATTTGATTGCTTGAGATATTTTTCACTGTTTTTAAAATCTCCAAGATGATTTGCTATAATACCTGCTTTTAAAGCGTAATGAGGATTTTTTGTAATTTCATAAGCTTTCTTAAAACTAATGAAAGCATTTTGTTTATCATTATCTTGTTCTTCTGCTATTCCTTTTTTGTAATAGGCATTATCATAATTTTTATCTATTGCGATTGCCTTTTCGAATTCTTTAATTGCTTGTTGTGGTTTATTTAATGCTATTAAACTTGTTCCTTTATTTGTGTATGCTTTTTTGTGTTGTGGGTTTAGAGATATTGCTTTATCAAAAGCTTGGAGTGATTCTTCATATTTTTTAAGTTTGAATTTTATGATGCCAAGCTTGTAGTGATCTTCTTCATTGTTTGTTGTATTTGCAATTTCTTCATAAATTGTTTCTGCTTTTTTAAAATTTTTTTGTTTTTCATTTTTTGATGCTAGCGTTTTAAGGGCTTGTAATTTTTGTGGATTTTGCATAGATTGATTTGTTTGTATATTAGGGTCTTTTTCTGTTTGTATTTGGGTGTCTATTGGTTGCTCTTTTATGGGTGGAATTTCTTCTATAGGAAGTTTTTGTTTTAAAAGCTCCTTTTCCAAAGGAGCTTGTCTTTTACTAGTTTGGTTTGGTTTGACATCTTGTTTTATTAATTTGATTAAAAGTTGAGCTGCTTCTTGATTTTTTTGTTTATCAATTAAATCATTAATTTTACTAAATTGTTCATTTAGTCCTTTTTTTACAAGTTCATTAATTCTTTCTTTTGCAAGTAAAGAATTGCCAGTATTAATATTATCTAATATTTCATAAAGTATTTTTTTTGTTGAATAATTATAAGGTATTTCTATTTTGTCAATAATTTGATTTTTAGGTGTGTCTTTTATGTTTTCTATTTTAGTTTTTGGTTTACTAATGGTAAAGTTTTCCTTTTTTGCTGTAGTTTGTTTTGTATTATCTTGTATCAAATTATCTGTTGTTGCTTTATCTTTATTTTGGTGATCTGTTTTTATAATTTTTTTTGGCTTGGTGTTTGTTTGATCTATATTGGTTTGATCTAATTCTTTGTTTAAGCTTGCTTTTAGTTTTTGCAAGTTAAATAAATTTTTTTTATCATCTGTATCATTCTTATTTTCTATATTTGATTTCTGTTGTTCTTTTATTGTATTTGTATTGTCGTTTAAATTTTGGGGTATTGTATTTTGATTGAATTCTAAAATATTTTCATTTACAATACCAGTATTATCTTGTCTATCAGCATAATTTTCTATTTTTGTAGTGTCTTTGATGTATTTATTGTTAAAAGCAATTTCGGAGTTTTCATTATCAAGTGGTATTGATTGTTCTTTTCCTTGTATTTTATCTAATATTTGGTTAGCAGTATCTCTTTGTAAATTTTTTGATTCAAATGGACTATCATTTGCAAGTTCTGAGAGAGTGTTTTCAAGCATTGCAATGTCTGTGTTTTGAGGATATTTATCTTTTAGAATTTTTGTTATTGAATGTGCTTTTTTATAGTTTCTATCCATAATGCTGTTTTTGACTTCATTTAACATTATTTCTTGGTTATTCTTATTGAGTCTTTCTTTGTATATATAATAACCAAGACCTCCAAATGAGGTAATGAGTAATATTATTAAAATTATTAGTATGGGTAAATTTTTTCTTTTATTCATCTATATTTAACTCCTCTTGCCAATTAATTTTGTCTAATTCAATTAAAGAATTTGTTTTTACATTATCGGCAAATTTTTCTTTAAGCATTGTTTTTTTGTTTTGATGTTCTTTTTTATGTTGTTGATTATTGTGTTGATTTAGATTTTGTGAATTTTGATGTTGCTGAGGTTTTTGAGTAGGAGTTATTTCTTTTTTGTGTTGTTGATTGTTGTGTTGATTTAGATTTTGTGAATTTTGATGTTGCTGAGGTTTTTGAGTAGGAGTTATTTCTTTTTTGTGTTGTTGATTATTGTGTTGATTTAGATTTTGTGAATTTTGATGTTGCTGAGGTTTTTGAGTAGGAGTTATTTCTTTTTTGTGTTGTTGATTGTTGTGTTGATTTAGATTTTGTGAATTTTGATGTTGCTGAGGTTTTTGAGTAGGAGTTATTTCTTTTTTATGTTGTTGATTATTGTGTTGATTTAGATTTTGTGAATTTTGATGTTGCTG
>NZ_LN609267.1:208863-215587 GCF_000825665.2 Borrelia crocidurae | reverse complement strand
TTTTTATGTTGTTGATTGTTGGATTGATTTGATTTTGTGAATTTTGATGTTGCTGAGGTTTTTGAGTAGGAGTTATTTCTTTTTTGTGTTGTTGATTGTTGGGTTGATTTAGATTTTGTGAATTTTGATGTTGCTGAGGTTTTTGAGTAGGAGTTATTTCTTTTTTATGTTGTTGATTATTGTGTTGATTTAGATTTTGTGAATTTTGATGTTGCTGAGGTTTTTGAGTAGGAGTTATTTCTTTTTTGTGTTGTTGATTATTGTGTTGATTTAGATTTTGTGAATTTTGATGTTGCTGAGGTTTTTGAGTAGGAGTCATTTCTTTTTTGTGTTGTTGATTGTTGTGTTGATTTAGATTTTGTGAATTTTGATGTTGCTGAGGTTTTTGAGTAGGAGTTATTTCTTTTTTGTGTTGTTGATTATTGTGTTGATTTAGATTTTGTGAATTTTGATGTTGCTGAGGTTTTTGAGTAGGAGTTATTTCTTTTTTATGTTGTTGATTGTTGTGTTGATTTAGATTTTGTGAATTTTGATGTTGCTGAGGTTTTTGAGTAGGAGTTATTTCTTTTTTGTGTTGTTGATTATTGTGTTGATTTAGATTTTGTGAATTTTGATGTTGCTGAGGTTTTTGAGTAGGAGTTATTTCTTTTTTATGTTGTTGATTGTTGGATTGATTTAGATTTTGTGAATTTTGATGTTGCTGAGGTTTTTGAGTAGGAGTTATTTCTTTTTTATGTTGTTGATTGTTGTGTTGATTTAGATTTTGTGAATTTTGATGTTGCTGAGGTTTTTGAGTAGGAGTTATTTCTTTTTTATGTTGTTGATTGTTGGATTGATTTAGATTTTGTGAATTTTGATGTTGCTGAGGTTTTTGAGTAGGAGTTATTTCTTTTTTATGTTGTTGATTATTGTGTTGATTTAGATTTTGTGAATTTTGATGTTGCTGAGAGTTTGAAGACTGTTTTTCAGTGCCAAACTCTTGTTTATTTTCATATTTTTGCGTATTTTCCTGTTCTTTTGGTTTTCCTTTGGCAATGTGTTCTTCGCTTCTATTTTGTAAAGTTTTATCGAGTTTTTCTAGATCAGCTTTTTTATTTCTTAAAAGGTCTATCATATGTAGAATGGCATTTTTTTTTGAGCTTTCATATCTTAGTGTAATAAATTGAGAGTAATCATGAATTGCCATGGTGTATGAATCCCACGCATTTTTATAATCTTTTTCTTTAAAATTAATTTTTCCTTGTTCAACATAAGAATTTGCTCTATTGAGGAGTGCCTTATCATAGTTGGGCATATTTTTGATAGAGCTAGAATAATATCTTATTGCTAAGTTATAATAACCTTTACCTCGTTTAAACATTATGTTTCCCAGTTCAAAATATAACTTGTAATCAATATTTCCCCCTATTGCAATTCCGTCAAGAAGGGCACCTTCTGCTTCTGTTAATTGATTGTTTTCTCTATAAGCTATTGCTAGGAAGTAGTATCCGTCTTGTTCTTTTGGATGTTTTTGAATGGCTTCACTTAAGATTTTTATTGCTTGTGAATAATTTTTATTTTTTATTTCTTCTTGTCCAAGTTTAATTAGTCTTTGAGAATATGCTAAGCTTGAATTTAGTAATAAAATAAGCAAGACAATCAAATTTTTAAGCAATAATAAACATTTCTTCATATCTTCTATATGTATTATTTTATTACTTTCAAGTAAATATTTCTATATTTTATAGTGTCTTGAAACCAAATTTATTTTGTTCTTGGGTTAGAAATGTAATGAAGTTTATTATTTCTTCTTTTTGTTTAGGTGATATTTTTTGTTCTTCTTTCAATGTATCTAGCTTGTAATAGCAAACAATATAATATATGGCTGGTAATAATGATATTTTTTTGTGAAATTCTTCTGGTTGAAATAGTAATTCTAGTTTAATATTTTTGTTTAGTATTTTAAATACTCTTGTTCTTATAGTTAGTGATTTTACAAAAATATATGATTTGCAGTAATTGAATTTATGAGGACTTGTTTTTTGCATTTGGATTATTTCTTGAGGGATTGTGATTTTATTTGAATCAAGGTATAGCATTATTTCTGATATAAATTCAAAATGTTTTTTATCAATATTGGGATAAAAAGATAGGAAATATACAAATATTTGATTTTGAATTTCAAAATTTTTATTTTTGAAAAATTGTTTTATGTCTTTTTCTGTTTGTATTTTATCATTTTTATCTGCATATATATAAAATGAAATCCATCCATATGTATCTATTTTTGTGATATGTTTTTTAATATAATTTATCACGTTAATTAAAAATATTCTTCGTAGGTTTTTATTTTGAAATATTTTTGAGCTTTCATATGGATTGAAATTCATTTTTTCAAATGATATGAAAAATTCTTCTGCTTGAAATTTTGCGGTAATCATGTCTTCTATATTTGTATTAAGGTTTAGTAATTTATGTGTATCAATATATTCAATTGTAGAAATGAAATCTTTCCATTCATGTGGTACTTTATCTTTAAAAAACCATTTTAGATATTGTTTTATTGCTGTTTTTTCAAGTGAAAATAAATATGTTTTGAAAGTGTTTTGAAAATCTTTTGGAGTATATCTTGTAAATTCACTGAAGAAATAATTGAAATTAGAATTTTTATTTGATCCTTTATAAAAAATTTCATTAAGACTAAATGTTTTGATTGTTTTTAAGTATTTTAAAATTTCATCGTATTTTAAAGTTAAAACTTCATCTATTATATATTTATAATTTTTTGTTAAAATTTTATTAAAAAGTGATTTAGACAGACATCCTACTGGCCAGTAAGTTAAAATAAGTAGCTTTTTTAATTTAGTTACTCTGTTTTGTTTTTGGCTTAAACTTGATTTAAATAATCTTTGAAATGATAAGTTATCTTTAAGTATGTGTTTAATTTTTTCTTTGTTTCTATATTTTACCGCTATTAGTATGTCTATTGTTCTTTTTGACTTTAATATTATTAGCTATAGAAAAATTTAGTATAGCTAATTTGTACTACTATAAGATAAAAGTGAATCTTCTGTGTATTGCTTATTATTGTATATTTCAATTATTTTTAAAAAATTGCTTGAATTTAATTTATATGTTATTCCAGGTCTTTTGCTAATAAGATTAGTTTCTTTTTTTATTTGAGGTAAATTTTTTTGTTTAATGATTTCTAATATCCAGTTTTTTAAATTATTGTCTTGTGCTTTTTCGTAATAATATTCTTCAAGTGTGATGTTTAATATATTTTTTTTATTTCTAAAATAAAAAATTCTAACAAAGAGAATTATAACTTCTTTTTGTTAGTTTGTAGTAATTATTGATAAGATACTATATTTTAAAATTTTTTCTTCTAAATGTTTTATTTTATGTCAAAGTTTTTTTAGTATTTCAAGATTATCATAAAAATTTTGAAATTTTGTTGTTATTGTCATTTAATTCCTTAATGAATTGTTGATGATTTGGAGTAATTTATCATCTTGTTTTGCAATTTTGATTATTGTTTCTAAATAACCTTCAATATCACCTATATCAAGTCTTTCTCCTTCAATTTTTTTGTATAATACTTTGTTTTCAATCATTAGTTTCTTTAATGCATAAATATGGTGATATTCTCCTTTTTGGTGAAATTTAAAACCTTCTTCTAAAAATTTAAAAAATTCATTGGTATATAAGAATCTTCCTATAGATGCTTTATTGCTTGGTTCGTGACCAATTGCTGGTTTTTCTACTATGTTTTTTACATGAATATTATCTTGATTTAATTCTATTACTCCGTATCTATTGATATTTTTGGGATTTTCGATAACGGATAATATATTTTTACCAGTTTTTTTATATAGTTCTATTAATTGTGCTGTTAAGGGTGGTGATCCGATATGTAGATCATCGGGGTATGCAACTATTACGCTTTCATTGCCTATCCAAGGCTTTGCATGAAGTAATGCATGCCCTGTGCCCATCATTGTATTTTGTCTTATAAAACAAATGTTAATGTCTTTAAGTTTAATTTGTTCTAAAAAATCTTTTTGGCATTCTTTGATGAATGTATGTTCAAGTTCAACTTCTCTGTCAAAGTAATTATCCAAAACTTTTTTTCTTCTTGAAGTTATTATGAGTATTTCTTTAATTCCAGAATTAATAAATTCTTCAATAATATAATCAATTGATGGTTTATTTAAAATTGGTAACATTTCTTTTGGAATAGTTTTTGTTATGGGTAAAAATCTTGTGCCATATCCTGCTGCTAATATAATACCTTTCATATTTTATCTCTCTTAAACAAAATTATATCAAAATTTGGTTTATATATATTTAATATTTTTGAAAAATGATTTAAAATGCATCCTGATGCGTGTAAGTTCAGGGAAATATAAGGGATGGAAAGTTGCTTGTCCTAGAGTAGGTTATGTACGGCCTGTGATGGCTATTATTAGGGAAGCATTTTTTTCTATTTTGTTTAATCAGATTTTGGGAATAAATTTTCTTGATGTATTTACTGGGACTGGAATAATGTCTCTTGAGGCTTTAAGTAGAGGAGCTAGTCTTGTACATCTTGTTGATTATAATAAATTTTCTAAAAATGTTTTGATTAAAAATTTTGATATTGTAAATGAACCTTATAAATTTTTTTTTACAAAAGCAGAATTCTTTCTTGCAAAGAGAGATCTTTTTTATGATTTAATTTATCTTGATCCTCCCTTTGACTATCCTTTGAAAAAAAATTTACTTGAAATAATCTCAAAAAATAAAAGTTTAAATAAAAATGCCAAAATTATTATTCATTATCCTGCTAGAGAAAATTTGGATAATAATATTTTAAGACTTTCAAAATATGATTTTAGAAAATATGGAGGCTCAAGACTTGATTTTTTTGAAGTTAATCTTGATATATAAATTGTTAATTCTGGATAGAATCTAAGAGTGGAAATTGTTCACTTTTAAGTTCTTCAATATTATGTCTTAATTCAAATTTATCAGTGTTTTTAAATGGGCTTTTTTTAATTTCTCCATTTTGTCCTTTTATTATTATTTCTCTGGATTCTAGGTTTAGTAGTATATCTCCAATTTTATATGATTTGTCTTTTTGTTTTATTATGGATAAAATAGGCAAAATATCCATTGTATATTTAAAAACAACAGCTTTAAATATAGGTTCATTGCAATTTTTTGTGTGTACATTTATTATCGTTCCATAGTCAAATGGTGCAAGTATTTTTAAAAAATTTTTTAGCATTTTTATGTCAAATTTTTTATTTCGTAAATATTCGTCTGGTTTATCTTTATCCCAATAGTATTTTGCGCTGTTTTGAGTTAAAAATTCAATTGCTTCTAATGGATTAACGGGTTCTTTAATTATTATTGGATTAATCATTTCATCATAAGTATCTATTATGCAAAAAATTCTGATAAGTTCATGTGTGAATTTTTTTGTTGTTTCTGTGTGATTTTTGTTATTAAGGTAATTTTTTTGTCCATTAATTATCATTTTTGTAATAGCAGAAATATCATCTCTCATTCTAAATAAATTTTTAGAAATATTAATACTTTTCTCTAAAAATTCTATTTTAGAGAAAAGTTGTTTTTCTGTATCGTTTTGTTTAATACTAATTTTGTTTCTTATTTTTTGTAGTATTGTGGTATGCATAAGTCCAATTGGGTGTAACAGTACTCCAAATGCAGCTTGTATTATAATATCATTATCGTAAAAAAATTCTGTAAATTCTGTATAGTGTGATTTGTCAATAAAAAATTTTGATGTTGATCTTGGTGCATTTTTTGCTGCTCGCTCTTTATTTAATTGTGCAATAGTGAATAAAAAATAAATTGTCGTATCAATTGCATGTATTAATATGGAGTCACCTTCTGTTTGTACTTGTTCTCTAAAAAATTCATAATCTCTTCTGATTGACTGCAAATTTAGTTTTTTTATTGTTTGATGATGGAGATTATCTTGATCTATGATTTTTTGAAAATCAAAATAATCATAGATCGTTGATAATATTTTTTGAATAGAGATTATTTTATGTCTTGGTAAAATTTTAAAACTACCTTCAATAATTTCTTTATTATAGATGGAATCAGGTTCTCTTTCCATTAGTGTATTTAAATTAATTGTTGTTTTTTTCCCTGAAATTGTGAATATTTTATCTTTTTCTGAGAATGGCTTATATATATCTTTTGATGCTTCTATTAGTTCTTCTTTTAAAAAATTTAATTTGTTGTTTAAAAGTTCTTTATTAATTGTATTGACTAATGTTTCATGTGAGATATTTTCATAATTGTTTATAACTGGGATATGTGAAACATTTCCTTTTTTTAAAAATGTTATGATTTTTTCATTTACCTTTGTACTTAATTTAGTTAAGTTTCCAATATTTGAAAATATTATATCCTTTTCTGTTAAGTCTTCTATTTTTTTTATTTCTTTGAGAATCATTGAAATCCTCTTAAAGTTTTAAGCATTGTCGTACAGGACAATTACATTTGCGAGATAAGGGTTTGTCTTATGTTCTGTTAATTTAGATAAGGTAATGTTTTGTAACATAATTTTATGTAGCTTTTTAATAGCCGAATTTAAAGCTTCTCCTTATTCCTTTATTTGCAAACATGATTGCATGACAAAGCCTTTCATTCGTATTGCCGCCAGGGAGAATCGAACTCCCGACACAAGGATTTTCAGTCCTTTGCTCTGCCAACTGAGCTATAG
>NZ_LN609267.1:208594-208827 GCF_000825665.2 Borrelia crocidurae | reverse complement strand
GAAACAATTTTTTCATAAACAAAGTTTTTTGTTAATCAAATAAAGAGCTATTAAAATTTTTTAATCTTTATATTTCAATATAAAGGAGTAATCAATTTTTTCTGTCTTTATATGAATTTGCAAAGAAAACGAACAATTTTATTAATTTTGATTGTTGTTTAATGATTTAAGTAAATAGTATTGTTTGATAATAAGTTGTTTGTACTTTTTAAGTGATGGAGACTAGGTTATAT
>NZ_LN609267.1:200591-208550 GCF_000825665.2 Borrelia crocidurae | reverse complement strand
TTCTTATTCTTAAATAAGAAAATAAATGGGTCTTAATACCGATAGTATATACCCATTTATAATTTGTTTTTTTGATATTTATTTATCTTTTGATTTTTAACCAATTGAAACCAATTTTTTATTTTGTATGATGTAAGTATTTAAAAAAATCCATATCTGTTGAAAATATTTTTCGTTTATCTTTAAGTGTTATTTTATAACTTTCTAGTGATTGCCATAATTTATAAAATTCGGTATTTTGTCCGTAGGCATTTGCATAAATTTGTGCAGCTTTACTATCTCCTTCAGCTTTAATTTTAGCAGCTTCGGCCCTTGCTTCACTTAATAGTTTTAGTTTTTCTTTTTCAATACTACCAAGAATTTCTGTTTTCTCAGCAATTCCTATACTTCTTTGTTCTTCTGCTACTTGTTGTCTTTCTGAAATCATTCTGTTGTGTACGGAATCAATTAAACTTGGATCATAACCAATTTTTCTAATAAGTACATCTACAATTTCAATTCCAATATCTTTTGTATTTTGATTAGATACTTCAATTATTTCGTTTTCAATTATTTTTCGACCTTTTGTGATTTTATAGGTTGTATTATTTGTAATGTCTTGTGGGGTTAATATTCCATCAGATAGGCGTTGAATGGGATCATTTGAACTTCTTATAATTTCAAGTAAAGGATATTTTGCAATGACACCTCTTACTGCAGGTTCAATCGCTGCATTAATTATAATAGAAGCTCTAAACATTGTTTTAATTGCTGTGTAAAATTTATTAATGTCTACAATTTTCCATCTAGCAGTTGTATCTATCCAGATTAATTGTTTTTCTTCTCCTCCTGTTGGAATTCTTTGAGGTTCTCCATCCCATCTAAGTATGTATTTAGGAAAAATATGTACATTTTCAATAAATGGAATTTTATATTTAAGACCAGCTGTATTTTCTGTTCTCTCAATTTTACCGAGTCTTGTAGTTATTGAAATTTCATTTTCTTTTAAAATATAGATTGGTTGTGTTATAGCTAATAATATTAAACCGAACATTAATGTAAAAGCTAAAATCTTAGCAAAATAGAGTAAAAATTTTAGTATATATTTCATTTACTTAACCTCCTTAAAAGGAAGGAAATTTTTTAAGTTTTTGTCAATAATTTCAATATTGTCTTTATTTTCAAGAATTTCTTTCATTGTTTCGTTATATATTCGCTCTCTTGTAATTTCTGGATCTTTTATGTATGCATCTAGAATTGCATTAAATATGGCAGTTTCGGCTAATGCACTATTTATTCTGTTTTCTTTATATCCTTTAGCTTCTTCTATTAGTTTGAGTGCTTCACCTCTGATTTTTGGAATAATTTGATTAAATTCTTTTTTCCCTTCATTTATAAATTTATTTTTATCTTGGATTGCAATATTAACATCTTCAAATGCTTCATAAACTTTTCCTTTTGGTGGCATGGCATTTCTGATTTGTACCTGTATAATATCGATTCCTAAATTATATGTTTTAATAATTTCATTCATAGAATCTCTTACTCCTTCTGTGACACCAACCCTATTATCGTTAATGATTTCAAAAATAGTATTGTCTCCAATTAATCTGTTCATTGATGCTTTTGCAATGTCTGTTATGGTTTTTTCTGGATCTTCTACTTTGAACATAAAAGAATATGGATCACTGATTTTATATTGCACTAACCATTCAACCTTAATTATATTTAAATCTCCAGTAATAATAATTCCTTCATCTTCATCTGGATTGATTACCATATTGTTGTTTGCATTAAACCCAAATTTAACTTCTTGTATGATCTTTACTGGTACAATTAATTTTTCTTCAATTAATGGAATTTTGATATGTATTCCTGGTTCAAGTATTCTATTTAATTTACCAAGACGAAGAATGACCGCTTCATCAGATGGTCCAACAATGAAAACATTTGAAATGGTGATTATTAATATTATTACTAATACAATTAGAATTATAGTATATTCATATGTTCTGTTATCTCCCATAACACCTACAGATCTTACATGACTGATAAAGAAAAACGTGATCTCGACATATTAAAATATGTATTTGATACAATAATTAACTAATATTTTTTATAAGGTGTATTTTATGTTTACATTGAACTTTACTTAATAGACAATTTTTCCAAATATTCATTCCTTTTGAATTTTTTTAAATGTTATTTTTTTTATTTTATGGTTTTGAATTTCTTCTATGAGATATTCTCCGTGTTCTGTATTAACCTGTTCTCCTTTTGTAGGTATTTTGTCAAGTAAGTCCATTATGTATCCTCCCATTGTATTGATGTAGTCTTTATGTTGAATTTTAATTCCCACTGTTTCTTCAATTTCATCAAATGTTGTTTCTCCTGATATTAAGTAAATGTTATCGTCTTTTTTAGTAATGAGTTGTTTTTTCTCTTCGAAATCATATTCATCAAATATTGCACCGAAAATTTTTTCCATTATGTCTTCTACTGTGAGTATTCCTGAAAATCCACCGTACTCATCAATAACAATTGCCATTATTTTTTGTTTTTGTCTCATGATGTCTAATATGTCTTTTATTCTTTTGTTTTGCTGTACAAAAACAGCAGGTTTTATGAATTTAATAATATTTTTTTCAAGTTTTTTTTTACTTATTTCAATTAAATCTTTAGTTATTAAGATTCCTATTATTTGTTCTCTATTTTGGCCTTTATATATGGGAATTCTTGAATATCCTTCTTTTTTAATTAGTTTAATTTTATCTTTTAATTTTGATGTACTTGAAAGCGAAAATACTTCTGTTCTATGTGTCATAATTTCAGATGCCCTAACTTCTCCTATATTTAGCATTTTTTGCATGAATATTCTGTCATCATTTTCTAAAATTCCTAATTTTTCTGCTAAAGACAACATATTTTTTATACTATCTTTAGTTATTTTTTGATTTGTTGTTATTTTGCATAGATTTAATAAAATTTTGACTATTCCATTAATTATGTATATTGCTGGTGTGAATATTATTGTTAATGTTTTAATAAAAATAGAGGTATATAAGACTATACTCTCATTATTTAGGATTGCAATCTGTTTAGGAAATATTTCTGAACAGATGAGTACTATTATTGTTATGATTCCAGTTGAGAATGCAAGAGAATTATTACCATATTTATCAAGAACAAATTTTGTTGTCAGAGTGCTTGCTGTTATATTAGCAATATTATTGCCAATTAAAATTGTTGTGACGAGTTTTGATGGGTTTTGTGATAAATTGTATACTACTGTTCCTAATTTTCCTTTTTTCTTTATGTCTTGAAGTTGGATGAGGCTTAATGATGTGTAGGCTGTTTCTGATGCTGAGAAAATTGCCGATAATATTATAAGTATTAATATAATGATTAATTCTAACATAGTTATTATTTTAATTTATCTTAAAATCATTGTCTTTAATTTTGTTTGCCTTTATAAAAAACACATTGACCTTTAAGCTTTGTTTACAAGGCGCCGACCGGATTCGAACCGGCGAATCAAAGTTTTGCAGACTTTTCCCTTAGCCACTTGGGTACAGCGCCATATGAAACATTAGTTAGTTTATAAAAAAATATTTGAATTGTAAACAGTCTTTTTTCACTTTTATAGTTTAAATAATAATTGATTTTTTGGGTATTCTCTTTTGAAATTTTTATATAAAAATAAATTTTATTTTTGTAAACTTTATGAATATGAATAGAAAAGTACTTAATGATGTTTTATTTAGATTAAATCAAAATTTGATACAGAAAATTATAGGGTCTTGTGAAGTGGAAATATTGGGACTTGCATATGATTCAAGATGTGTTTCATTTAATTTCGTTTTTTTTGCTCTTCCTGGGCTGCATTTTAATGGTCAAAAATTTATTGAATCAGCAATTCAACGAGGTAGTAATGTTGTTGTTCATACTAATGATATTGATTTTTATGATTCAAAAGTAACGTATATTAAAGTTGATCCTTGTAATATAAAAAGATTTATGTCAAATTTTGCTCATGTTTTTTATGATGAGCCCTCAAAAAAACTTAAAATTATTGGTGTTACAGGAACTGATGGTAAGAGTTCTGTTTGTTTTTATATTTATACTTTATTAAAATCTATGGGTGCTAAAGTTGGGTTTATCTCAACAGTGTTTCTTGAAGATGGAAGTGGTACTTTAGTGAAAAATCCCTATAGGCAGTCTACTCCAGAATCAACAGAAATTCATTTAGTTCTCAGTAAAATGGTTGCTAATAATGTTGAATATGCTATTATTGAATCAACTTCTCATGGTCTTGATGATAGGACATCAAGGCTTCTTGATATTGAATATTCTGTTGCTGTTTTGACTAATATCAGTCATGAACATCTTGAATTTCATGGTACCATGCAGAATTATTTGAGAGCCAAGCTTAATCTTTTTTATTCTGCAAATTTTCATGGTGGTTTTGGTATTATCAATATGGATGATAATCATTTTTCTGTGTTTATGAATTCTATTAATAGGACTTATACCTATAGTTTGAAAAATGAAAAAGCTGATTTTTTTATAAGTAAGATTAATGAACAAATGGGTTTTACTGAATTTGAGTTTTATCATAATAAAATTAAATATGCTGCTAGAGTTAATTTGACGGGTAGTTTTAATGTTGAAAATGTTATGGCTGCCTTAATTGTTGTTAGTCAAGTTATGAATGTTGATATTTCAAAACTTATTTATAAGCTTGTTAATATTGAGAGTCTTTATGGACGCATGCAAGATATTAATTTTGGCCAAGATTTTTCTTTAATTGTTGATTATGCACATACCCCAGGTGCTTTTCTTAAAATGTTTCCTATATTTAAACGACTTGCAAAGAAGCGTTTAATTTCTGTTTTTGGTTCTGCTGGGGAGAGAGATATTCTTAAGAGAAGGTTGCAGGGAGAAATTGCAGATGAGTATTCAGATGTAATAATACTTTGTGATGAGGATCCAAGAGGTGAGGATTCTATGCAAATAATTAGAGATATTGCGGAAGGAATTGTAACAAAAACCTTAAATAAAGATTTGTTTTTTATTCCTGATAGAAAATGTGCAATTGAAAAAGCAATAAATATTGCATGTGGTGACGATTTGGTGGTTACTCTTGGAAAGGGACATGAAAGTTCAATAATCTATAAAGATAAAAGTATTTTTTGGGATGAACAAGCGGTTATTAAAGATATTATTTTAAGTTTGGGAAATAGGGGTTAGTGTTATGAAAAGAAATCTTATGTTAATATTTGGAGGAGTTTCTTTTGAACATGAAATTTCTCTTAGATCTGCTTATGGGATTTATTCATCTCTTTTGAAACTTGATAAGTATAATGTATTTTCGGTTTTTGTTGATAAAGTTACTGGAATTTGGTATTTGTTAGATTCTGTTCCCAGTAGCGCTGAATTGATTAAAAGACATACTACTTCTATTGTTAATTTTATTCCTGGTTGTGGGATATTTGTAAATAATAAATCTCTTGAGATAGATGTTATATTTCCTATTATTCATGGAAGAACAGGTGAGGATGGTGCTATTCAGGGATTTGTAAAGATGATGGATATTCCTTGTGTTGGTGCTGGTATTTTAGGAAGTGCTATTTCTATTAATAAATATTTCTGTAAGGTTTTGCTTAAAAGTTTTAATATTCCTGTAGTGTCTTTTATTGGATTTAAAAAGGATGATTATATTTTAAATAAAGAGGGAATAAAAGAGGATATAAATAATAAATTAAATTATCCTGTAATTGTGAAGCCTTCTGTATTAGGTTCTTCAATTGGAATTAATGTTGCATATAATGTTTCTCAGATTGAAAAATATATTGAAGAAGCTTTTGAATATGATTTGACAGTTGTTGTAGAAAAATTTATTAAAGCAAGAGAAATTGAATGTGCTGTTATTGGAAATGATCAGATTAAAATATTTACACCTGGTGAAATTATTGTGCAGGATTTTATATTTTATGATTATGATGCTAAGTATTCTACTATTCCTGGAGATTCAATTGTGTTTAATATCCCTGCTCATCTTGATATGAAACATTTATTAGATATTAAAGAATATGCATTTTTAACTTATAAATATTTGGAACTTAGAGGCATGGCAAGGATTGATTTTTTGATATCAAAAGATACCAATTTACTCTATGTTAATGAGGTAAATACAATTCCAGGTTTTACAGATATTTCTATGTTTGCTAAAATGTGTGAACATGATGGTCTTAGTTATGAGAGTTTGGTTGATAAATTAATCACTTTGGCTTTTGAGAGTTATAAAAAGCGTAAGGATAAAATTGATTTTACTAGGCTAGAGAGTTAGTTTAAATTTAAATTTTTTAAATTTTCAATTTCTTTATCATTTTGAAGTTTAAAAAAGGGGTCTAAATCTTGTTTTGATGATTTTGGAAGTATTCCTGAATGTTTGATTGTGTATGAATAATCTATATTGATATTTTTTATTTCTTTTTTTGTTTTTTGATCGTATATTTTGACTTCATTTTTATTAGTATCAAAGTAGGCAAAAGCATTATATTTAATGTCTTCTTTGCACTTAATTGTGAAGGTTATGTTTGTTATATTGCTTTTGATATTATTTGCTGTGAATATTATATTGTTAGATACTATTTTGTATGGGGTATTACTTTGATATACAATGAGTTCAGATGCATTTTCTAGGTACAAATGAATTTGTTCTGCAATTTTTGTTGTGGTGATTTTAATTGTATAAATCGATCGCTCTGCTGCGTCTATTTTGTGAAAAGATACGTCTATTAATTTTTCTTGTATTTTGGTTTCCTTTTTTATTTGTGTTTGATTTTTATCTAATTTTAAATTGAGATCTTTTATTGAGAGTTGAATTGTATTTTTGTTGTCTTGTAAGTATTTGACATTAATTTCATTTTTATGTTCTGGGAAGCTGATTGTTTGGGATATTTTTATTGTTGCAATTTTTTCTATGTCGTATGAAATTATGATGATGGCAATTATTAAGAGAAGAATTATAAATTCGATCTTTTCTGATTTTTGAAATTCTTGTTTTATTGTTGTAGTTTTGTGTTTTAAATGTTCTACAATATTGGCGAGTATTGCTGAGAATAGTGATATTGCTATGAAATAGCTTAGTTCAATAGGTCTTGATATCATTAAAGTTGTTTGTATTGATGTTATTAATATAAGATTTATTACCCAAATGAATATTATTATTAATTTTTTTAAGATTTTTAGATTATAAGGAGTATCATTAGTATTAATTTTCATTGCTTCTTTATACTCTTTTAAGTCAGTTCTATTTTGATGTATAACACTATGATAAACTCAACTATGGAAGTTGATATTGCTAAGTATTTAAGTTCTTTTAAGTTTAGATGTATTTTATAATTGTATGCAAAGTAGGATATTAGATTGAAGTTAAATAAGGTTAGAAAAAAATTTACCAAATATACTGGATTTATAATATCATAATCTATAATATTTTCGTATGCAAATAGCATTTTATTTGTAAATAGTATAGAAAGATATGAGCTTAGGAATAATATAGAAAATAGTTTTATAATTTTATGATAATTTTCTTTTGTTTTTCTTAGTATGATGCTGGTTTTTTTGAATCTTATAATCATTATTACATGTAATAAAGTTATAAGTGGCATATATCGCTATGATAAGTGTAATTTCATTTATAATCCATTTTTTAAATATAGTGTTGATAATAACATAGTGTAGTGTATCTTCATTTTGAATATTGTTTTCAGTTTTAATTGTTTCTTCTATTGCTTTATAAATATCATAAGGATTATTTTCTTTTATATATTGTAAAAGAGAATGTTCTCTATTGTTGCTTATGATTAAAATTGGAATTTTTTCTTTTAGATATAAATTATATATTTCGTTAATATTTTTATTTGTTATTTTTGATACGCTGAAATTTACTTTATTATTTTCAAATGTTTTTAT
>NZ_LN609267.1:199791-200574 GCF_000825665.2 Borrelia crocidurae | reverse complement strand
CTTAAATTTGTTTTTGAGTTTATTATATTTGATTGATTTTTAAATTCTATTAAGTTGTTTCTTTTATCTTCATTTAACATTAAATATATTGTATTTATATCTTTTTCAAAAGTATTACTGTTTAATAATAATCTGCTATTTATTGTTGATATTTGTTTATGTGAATCATCTTCTATAAAATAGATATTTATGCTGTTTTTAATTTCTTTGTTCTTGAAATTATTTATTAATGTAATAGCAATGGCAATTGCTAGATTATTTTTTAACTTGTATTGTGTTTCTATTGGTATAATTATGTTATAAATGGTTTTTTCTTTTCCTTTTATTTTTGTGTGAATTGCTTTATGTGAGTATCCAATAAATCCAATTTCTTGGAGTGAATGTTCTTTATATTGAATGTGATTTTCTATNNATTGCTTCCTCATAACGTTTTTTGTTTTTTTTATTCTTTCTATTTTATCTAAAGATTTATTTAGCATATTGATTTTTGTAATATGTGTTATTATTTGTTTGTTATATTGTTTTCTTTCATCTGCGTTTATTGTTTTATGTAAAATGGATATATTTATTAAAATTAAGAATNNNNTCTTAATTGTCATAGTTTTTTATGTCTTAATCCACTTGCATTATTTGAAGTACGTTAGGATTTTCTTTAAGTGAATTAAAAATCATTGATACATTTTTATGGTTTGATAATATTATAATATTTATTATTCCGTGTCCATTTCCACAGTCTTCTATTTTTTCACTAATAAGTCTTACATCAAATGTTGTAAAGAGATT
>NZ_LN609267.1:195989-199742 GCF_000825665.2 Borrelia crocidurae | reverse complement strand
ATGATACACTTTCCTTGTTGGTGTTGCTTCCCATTCTACTTCTACAAGATGGTTTTTTTTCTGATATGTGATTTCTTTACAATTTTCTTTATGAACCACGATTGTATCTTTTTGTATTAAACCAATAATATCTTCACCTGTTAATGGGTTACAATCAGAAGCTGTTGTAATGCTTTTGAGTTTAGATTTTGTTAGAGATTTAAATAGACTAAATAGTCTTTTTTGTTCTTTATTTTCTCCAATCAAATATGCAATTATGTTATTGTCTACAAATATTGTATTGTCATTTTTATTAAGCCAAGATCTAATTTTTGAACGTGCTTTTTTTGTTCTAACGCTATTCAACCAAATTACATCAGGTTTTGCTTCTTCAGATGTGAATATTTCAACAATTTGTTCGTTTTTTAATGGTTTGGTTAATGAACTAATTTTGCCATTGATTTTTGCATAAAGTGCTTGATCCCCAATATCTGTATGTATTGTATATGCAAAGTCAATTGAGTTTGAACCAAATGGAAGTTCGACTATTTCTCCTTCTGGTGTATAGACATATATAAATGTATTTAGAAGTTCCTTATGTATATCGTGCATTGAGTATTGATTTTTATTGGCCGATTCTTGTTGCCATTTTTTAATTCGATTGATAAATGATATATCATCAGCTTTTAATTCAACTTGTTCTTTATAAAGCCAGTGGGCAGCAACACCATATTTTGCAATTTTATCCATTTCTTCTGTTCTAATTTGTATTTCGATTAATTGATTATCTTCAGGTATTCTGACAGTTGTATGTAGAGATTGATATTTATTTTCTTTAGGAATGGCTATATAGTCTTTAAGTCTTCCAGGTATTGGTTTCCAAACTTTATGTACGATTTCTAGTATTTCGTAACATTCTTTTTGTTTCTTGCAAATTATTCTTATTCCCAAAGTATCAAAAATTTGAGAAATATTGTTATTTCTTGTTTTCATTTTTCTAAATATTGAGTAAAAATGTTTTGAACGCACTGTGATTGTGACGTCAATTCCAATTTTTTTGAGTTCTTTTTCTATTATTAATTTTCCTTTATATAATTTTTTTTCTCTTTCTATCTTTGTTGCGGATAAAAAATTTTTTATTTCTTTATATTCTTTTGGATAAAGATATTTTAATGATAAATCTTCAAGATATATTTTAAGAGATGAGATACCAAGCCTTTCTGCAATTGGTACGTAAGTTGCAAGACAATCTCGTGCAATTCTTTCTCTTCGATTTTTAGGTAAGTGAGAAAGCGTTGCCATGTTATGTAATTTATCTGCAAGTTTTATTATTATTATTCTAATGTCATGAGTCATTGCAAAAAACATTTTTGAGATTGTATTTGCTTCTTTGATTGCTCTTGTTTTATTGTGCAAATCATGAATTTTGGTTACCCCATCAATTAAACTGAAAACCTCTTGATCAAATTCTTTAATGATTTCTTCTTTTTGAACACTTGTGTCTTCTAAAACATCATGTAGTAAACCAGCTATTATTGTTTTAAAATCCAACTGAAATTTTATAAGAAATAGTGCAACCATTATTGGGTGAATTACATATGGTTCTTTGCTCTCTCTATATTGTCCGTAGTGTAATTGCTCTGATATTTCAAGAGATTTAAATATTAATTTTTTTTGAATGTCATCTTGATAAGTATTATCTACAGTTTTTTTGAAAATATTTTTTAATTTGTCAATATCATTTATTTTAAGTAAGTATGCAATTTCATAGACTTGTATCATGTTTTATCCTTAAAAGTAATGCTCTTTCTCTATTTTCAATATCATATATAGTTTTTAAATATGTGAAACCTTCTTGTATTGCAAACTTTTCTAGAGATTTTTTTTGCCACGGAGCCATTTCTAATATTAAGAGTCCATTTTTAGTTAATTTGTATTTTGCTTGTTTGATTATTTTTTTTGCAATTTTAAGTCCATCTTGTCCAAATCCTAAGAGTGCTATTCTTGGTTCTTTTGCTAATTTTTCCTTTATTCTAAGTTCATCTTTAGTTAAGTAAGGAGGATTAGTTATTATTAGCTCAAACTTTTTACCTATGTATTTTAACAGATTTGAACGTTTTATTTCTATATGATTTGTTAAATTTAGTCTTTGTGTATTTTTTAATGATACTTTTAAAGCTTGCGCCGAAATATCGGCTAGTGTTACTTTTTGTTTAAGATAATATGCAATTGTTAATCCAATACATCCACTTCCACAACATAAATCTAGAATTTTACTTAAATTGTTTTTTTTTATTTGAATCAAGGCTTCTTCTACTAAACATTCTGTATCATCTCTAGGAATTAGTACGTGTTTGTTTATATAGAATTTGATTCCCATAAATTCTTTTGTTCCAAGTATATAGTGTATGGGGATTCCTGATTTTATGTTTTTTATTTGAGAAAATAATTTATATTCTTCTTGTTGTGTTAGATTTTTATTTGTATTTGCAAAGATTAGTTCTTTATTAATATTTAGTATTTTTTCAAGTAGTAGTAGAATTTCAATAGTGCTTAAATTATATTTCTTTGCATTTTTTATTACTTCTTGTATTGTCATTAAAATAAAATTATAACTGACTATTTTTTAGTGATTGTTCTTGAAATTTAAGTGCTAATGTGTTTAGAAGGGAGTCAAGTTCTCCTTGCATAATTTCTTCTAGTTTATAAAGACTAATATTTGCCCTATGATCTGTTACTCTATTTTGTGGAAAATTGTAAGTTCTAATTCTTTCGGATCTGTCACCCGAGCCTACTTGTTGTTTTCTATCATTTGAACGTTGTTCTTGTTTCTTTAGGTTTTCCAATTCATAAAGTCTGGCTCTTAAAATTTTCATAGCCTGTTCTTTATTTTTATGCTGACTTCTTTCATTTTGACATTGTGCCACAATTCCTGTAGGTAAATGTGTGATTCTAACAGCAGAATCTGTTGTATTGACATGTTGACCACCAGCTCCAGAAGATCTGTAGACATCTATTCTTAAGTCTTTGTCATTAATTTCTATATCTGTGTCTTCAACCTCAGGTAGTACGGCAACGGTTGCTGCTGAAGTTTGAAGTTTGCCATTAGATTCTGTTATGGGTATTCTTTGCACTCTATGTACTCCACTTTCATGTTTTAATTTTTTAAATACATCTTTGCCTTTTATTTCAAAACTTACTTCTTTAAATCCACCAAGTTCTGTTTCGTTAAAATTAATAAGTTCTGTTTTCCATTTTTTCTTTTCAGAATATTTTGTATACATTTCATAAAGATTATGTGCAAAAAGAGCAGCTTCTTCTCCTCCTGTTCCAGCTCTGATTTCTATAATAATATTTTTATCGTCATTTTCATCTTGATGTAATAGTAATATTTTAATTGTATTTTCTATCTCATCTTTTTTAGAATATAAGTGAGCTATTTCTTGCTTAATTAAATCTTTCATTTCTAAATTATCTTCTTCAGATAAAATTTTTTGATTTTCATTAATTTGATTTAGTATGTGTTGATATTCATCTTTCTTTTCTTTGATTTTTTCTAGATAATTATATTCTTTTATTATTTTTGAATATTCTTTTTGATTTTTAATTAAATTTACGTCTTGTAATTTTTCTTCGAGTATTTTAATTTTGCTTTCAATGGGATTTAATTTTTCTAAAAACATTTTCATTTTTGCTAATCAAGTAGAACGCTTATTTTAACTTCTTTTTGTTAGTTTGTAGTAATATATTGATTTATTGTTTTTTTTTCATAGA
>NZ_LN609267.1:193879-195940 GCF_000825665.2 Borrelia crocidurae | reverse complement strand
TGGTAGTTTTTTAATTTTTTATTTTCAGATATGTTTATTGAGATTGGATGTTAAAGATTTATTTTATTAAATGTCTTGGTATGTTTATATAGTAAATAAGTTATATGTTTTTTAAGTAGTAGTATATATGAAATATGTTATGTCTTTAATAAACCAGTTAAGAAGGGGTTATTTATGTTAGACAATAAACTTTTAGATGATTTTGAAGATATCTCGCAAAATTCTGATAAAGAGCTTCTTGATGTTACTGAAAAATCCAAAAGGGGTTATCAGTTAATAAAGGAAGAGAGACTTTTTGAAGCAGAATCATTGTTTAATGATATCTTACAAAAGGATGATGATAATAATTATGCTCTTGTTGGACTTGGAGACATTGAAAGAAAGAAGCGTAACTTTGATAAAGCTATAATTTATTATCAAAAATGCCTTGCCAAACATTCAAATAATAATTATGCTCTTTTTGGGTTGGGAGATTGTTATAGAAGTTTGGGAGATTATAAGAAGGCCACAGACGTATGGGAAGAATATTTAAAATATGATTCTGAAAATATTACGGTTCTTACAAGAGTTGCGTCTTCTTATAGAAAATTAAAAAATTTTCAAAAATCAAGACAATCATATTTAAGAGTCTTAGAGCTTGTACCTGATAATGATTATGCACTTGTGGGTATTGGACATTTGTATTATGACTTTAAAGAATATAAAGAAGCTTTGAAATATTGGCTTAAGATGTATGAAATAAATCAAGTTAAGATAGATGTTCGTGTATTAACTTCAATTGGAAATTGTTATAGAAAATTGAAAGAATTTGGTAAAGGCATTTATTTTTTTAAGAGAGCTTTGGAAATTTCTCCAAATAACTTTTATGCTATTTTTGGACTTGCTGATTGCTATAGAGGAAGCAAAGAGTATGCTGAGGCTTTAAAATATTGGCTTACAATCATAGATAGAGATCCAAAAAATAATTTAGTTTTAACAAGGGTGGGGGATACATATAGATATTTGAAAGATTATGAAAATGCACAAATTTATTATAAGAAAGCACTTGATGTTGATTTTGATATGTTTGCTATACTTGGTCTTGCATTACTTCAAAAAGAACAGGGGCAATATGAAGAAGCATTGATAGCTATTAAGAATTTAATAAAAACTAATCCTAAAAATTCAATATTGTATGTAAATGTTGCTGAATGTTATGAAGCTTTAGGTCAGATTGAAGATGCTATTGATATTTTATCGAGTTTCTTGCAACTTGGCATGAAGAATGTTACCATTATTGACTATATTACTAATCTTAAAAAAAAGATGGATGCATGAAAGTTGATTTTAATAGAGCTATTTTTTTAGAAAAATTAATAGATACTCATGTTCATTTTAATGAAATGAAGAAACATTCTGTAGACATTCATTATGTTATTAGTGAATGTTTTAAAAGTGGCTTTTCTTATTTTATTGATATTGGACTTCATCCTAGTGATTTTTATGAAAGGAAACAGCTTTTAGATACTTATTCTAATATTGCATTAACAGTTGGAATTCATCCTTTAAATAAAGCTTCAAATAGTGATTTTGAATTGATTGAAAAGATTTTAATGACAGAAAATGTTATTGCTATTGGTGAAGTTGGACTTGATTACCTTAAGGCAAATAATAAAAATGAACAAATTGAGGTTTTAGGGATTCAGTTAGATTTAGCTAGTAAATATCAAAAGCCTGTTATCTTGCATGTGAGAGAAGCTTATGATGATATTTATAATATTGTTAAAGCGTCTAATTTTATGCATAGAGGAATATTGCATTGTTATTCTGGTACTTATGATTATGCTAAAAAATTCATTGATCTTGGATTTAAGGTATCTTTTGCAGGTAATTTAACTTTCAAAAATTCAGATTTTTTAAGAATGGTTTTAAAGAAGTTAAATATTGAAGATATTTTAATTGAGACAGATAGTCCGTTTTTAGCACCAGTTCCTTTGAGAGGCAAGATTAATACTCCACTTTTTTTGGGATATACATGTATTGAGATTGCTAAAATTAAAAATTGTGATATACAAAAAATTG
>NZ_LN609267.1:189472-193817 GCF_000825665.2 Borrelia crocidurae | reverse complement strand
TTTTTTGACCATTGTTGCTTAAGTTATTATTAAAGTAATAGAGTATTTTATTTTGATTATATTGTTTTAACATTCGAATTTATTTTGTTGTTTTCATTCTTATTGAGTTCTTATTTAAAATTTTTGTTTTTATTTTTTATTTATTTTACTTACAGTGGGTACATTAATGCTGATTACATATTTTACATTCACTTCTTTTATGTCTTGTTTTATATTGCCAATCAATATGAATTCTATTTGTTTAAATAATGATGATTCTGATAATTTTTTTAAAAAAATGTGGTTGTTTCTCATTGAAAATATGATTGCTTTTGTTATTTTTGGGGTAATTAAGTTTTTTATGTGAGAAATATTTTTATCGTCTATGGTAGTAATATTTATATTATGATCTTGTGCAAATTTTTCTAAATATTTGGAATCTTCTTGATTTATTGTATGATCTCTTATGATTAATGAAGTTGTTAGATCTATTGAAGGATCATTAAATATAGAATTTATTGCTTTTTTTAATGAGAATTTAATTTCTGAGAGATAGAAGGTTTTGTTTTTTATTTGTTCAGTATTTAGTATTTCGTTATTTAGCTTATGTGTAAGTAGTATTTTTTCGATATTGTTTAGTTTTTCCTTAATATTTTCGATATCTTTTTCATTTATAAATAGTATATTTTCTTGGATAAATGGGGTATTTTTGATTTTAAAAAAATATTCTGTTGCATTTGAAAAAATGATGACATAGCTAAAATCTTTGTCTGTAATTTTATCTTTTGTGCAGCTGAGATATGAGATTAAGATTATTGTGATAAGTAAAATATTTATTTTATGTAACATTATTTTATAGTTCCAATAGCTTTTTTGTTTAAGATTGTTATTCCTAATAATATTAGTGATATAGCTAGAGAGTATATTTGTTGGTTAATTAAAATAAATACTTTTAAAAATGTGATAATTATTTCTAGGGTTAAGATAGGAATAAAAATTGCTTGATACCCATTTATATTTTGTGTTAAATGTAGTCGTATTCCTTTTTCACATATAATTGCTGTGAATATTAGTTCTAACATATGTATCAATGGTATTTTAATATATTCGTATGTACCAAAAACTTTGCTGTTTGTTATGAGGAGAGAAATATTTTTAGAAAAAACAAGTCCAAATGCAAAATATATTAAAAATATTGGATTGTTTCTTAATAATGAATTTGGGTTTAATGTGAAGAAAAATGTGAATATGAATAATGGAAAGATATAGTAGTAAATTTGTTCTTTAATGAATATTGAATATATTAAGTCAAATTTTGTTTGATAGTTTATGAGCAAATTTTTATATAGTATGAATTCTTCTATCAGATATAATGAAGAAAAAATAGTTGCTGCAAGCAATATTGACATTGCATATGTGTAGGTTTGTTTTACCAATTTTAATTGAGGATGTTTTATTTGCATGTATATTTTAAGGACCAAAGGTAAACTTACGATTAAAAATACATTCATAATAAGTAGATTTTACTTTTAAATTATTTATTAATCAATTGCATTTGTATTTTTTAGAATTTTGTGGTAATTCTTTTGTTATTGTATTTAATAGATCTGTGTTCGAATTTACTTTTTACGGAAGGTATATTAAAATTAGTTATTGATTAATACTGTTTGAGGAGTATGTATTTTTAGATGATAAATAGAAATTCCGGTAAGGATAGAGATAGGTCGAGGTCAGGTGATAAAGAATTGAGAATTAATCATAGAATTAAGGCTCGTGAAGTTAGAGTTATTTTTAATGATGGTACTCAATCTGTTTTGCCAATTGAAGATGCTATTAAATGTGCTAGAGATGTTGAGCTTGATTTGGTTGAAATTTCGCCAAATGCATTGCCTCCTGTTTGTAAAATAATTGATTATGGAAAGTACAAATTTCATCAGGAAAAGCGTCAAAAAGAGCAAAGAAAAAATCAGAAAATCATTAAACTTAAAGAAGTTAGGATGCAACCCAAAATAGATACTCATGATCTTGATTTTAAGTATAAAAATATTTTAGGATTCCTCAAAGAAGGAAATAAGGTAAAAGTTACTATAAGATTTAGAGGACGAGAACTTGCTCATACTCATTTAGGATATGGGATTTTAGAGAGCATTCTGGAACGCGTAGGTGATTCTAATTATATTTTAGAATCACCAGCTAAGATGGAAGGGAAGACAATGTTCTTAATTATTGCACCTAAATCTAGGAAGTAATTGATAAGGAGATGTAGTATAAATGCCAAAAATGAAGACATGCAAAAGTGCAAGAAAAAGATATGCTTTTACTTCAAAGGGTAAAGTTAAATATAAAAAGCAAAATTTAAGACATATTTTAACAAAGAAATCTGCAAAGAGAAAGCGCAATTTAGGTAAGTCAGGTTTGGTTTCAAATGTTGAAGTTAAGAGAATTAAAACCTTATTGCCTTATGTTTAAATGTTGTTTTAGGAGATTATATGGCTAGAGTGAAAAATGGAATAGTTCATGTTGCAAGACGAAAGAGAATTTTAAAGAAAACCAAAGGTTTTTGGGGTACTAAAAAAAGTAATTATAAGAAAGCTAAAGATACTCTTCGTAAGGGTATGATGTATGCTACAAGAGATAGAAAGACTCGTAAAAGAGATTTAAGAAGTTTGTGGATTGTAAGAATTTCTGCTGCTTTGACGGGTATGGGAATAAGTTATTCAAGATTTTTTGAGGGTTTGCGAAAACTTAATATTAAGCTTAATAGAAAAATCTTATCTAATTTGGCAATTGAAGATATTGAAAGTTTTAAAAAAATTGTTTATGAAATAAAAAATTAATAGTTTCCTGGGAAGTTTAATTATAGGGATTAGAGTTATTTTTTGCGACATCTCACTAAATTTGGGGGTTTAAGTATTTTTTTACGGATAGTTGCTATAGAGCACACTAAAAGTTAAGAATGAAAATCCCATCTTTAAAAATAGCGCTAAATAAAATATTTCTATGTTGGCTTCTTGGGATTTATTTAAAAGGGCTGGTATTGTGAAATTCATTTCTCTTGCTAATATAAAAAAAGAATGTAGTCACATATATTATAGAAGTGTGTATTTTGCTGATGCTTTTTATGAATATAATGGTTTTAGGGAGGTTAAACATGTAAAATTTATAATAGAAGTAACACCTTTAAACGAAAAACATGTTACTATTGAGTTTTTGGAGCCTCTCAATTATCCTGTTTTAAGTTTGATGGTTGCAATTAAAAGGCATGTCATTGAACTTAATACAAAAGGTGAACTTCCTTGATATTATCTTTTAAAAGAGAAGATGAGATGATAACTTTTTCTAAGTCTTTTTTTAATCCTTTACCTATTGGTAAAATATTTGCTCTTTATGGTGAGATAGGTGTTGGGAAGACGACTTTTTTAAAAGGTTTGGCTTTAAATCTTGGGATTTCTTTTTTTGTAAGTCCGACTTATAACATTATTAATGTTTATGAATTTGCAAATTTTAGATTTTATCATATTGATTTGTATCGTTTGCATCTTTTAGATGAATTTGAGCTTATTGGTGGAATGGAGCTTTTATTGGATATGTCATCTATAATAGCTATTGAATGGCCAGATATGGTTGTTGATATTTTACCTAAAGACAGATTGAGATTTTTAAAATTTAAAATTAAAGATGATAGTAGGATTTTGGAATTTGATAATGAATACTCTTGCAATTGAATATTCATATAAAAATTTATTGATTTATTTTCAAATTAACGAAGAAATTTTGTTTCTTATTATGAACAAGAGTGGAGTCAATAATGTTCTTAATGTGCCCAAATTATTTAATGATTTTATATTAGATAAAAATATTGATCTTGGTAATCTTGATTTACTTATTAATTCTTCTGGGCCTGGTTCTTTTACGGGGTTAAGAATTAGTTTAAGTTTTATTAAGGGTCTCTCCTTAGGACTTTCAATTCCTTTTGTTAATATTCCTACCTTTGATGTTTGTGTAAGATTGTTTCATACAGAGTCGGATATTCTAGTTTTAAGTTTTACTGCAGGTAGATATTTTCTTGGGCATTATAGAGATTTTAAATTGTGTGGTAATATTGTTTGTTTTTCTGAAATAGACTTGTTGAAATATTTGAATGAACTTGACTGTAAATTTGTTATTGTGGGTAATGACATTGATTTTATTTATGAAAAATTTAAAAGTAGGTTTAGAGTTATTAATGATATGCGTACTTTTGGTGCAGTTTTGACTGATCTTGGTAAGGCAAAGTACTTCAAGAGTAAACAGGGTGATGATATTTTATCAGGACCTTGTTATGTAAGGCCTAGTGATGCTGAAATTAATTCTTATTTGCTAAAAT
>NZ_LN609267.1:185290-189459 GCF_000825665.2 Borrelia crocidurae | reverse complement strand
ATGTAATAAATTGTATATTATTTTTATCTTGTAATATTGATTTCTTATTTTCTTCTTTAATGATATCATAAATTTCAGATCTAAGTATTTTAATGTTTTCTGGGGCTTTTATTGCTATTTTTACACTATCTTTTTTTATTTCTAATATTGAAATTTCGATATTAGAGTCTATTTTAATGCTTTCATTTGCTTTTCTTGATAGTACTAACATATTTATTCCTTAAAGACTCTATATCTAAGATAATGTTCTTCATTAGTAGAGATGGCTTGTTTTCCAATTAATTTTTTTTTATTTAATATAATTGGAGCTTTGAGGTTTGCAGTTATTTCTTTATAATTCTTTACATGCATGTTGATGATACATAGTATTACCTTTTCGTTTTCATTTTCTGCTTGGATATCTAACCAATCCTTGTTTTCTATGTTTGGCAAATATTTTTCTAAAAAGTTAAATGGGGATGTTACTAAAAAATTTATTTCTCCATTTATTGATTGCATTATAGAGAATGGCTTATGTGCAGAGTCTTTAATTATAAATTCTTTAATATCTTCAAATCCCAATATTCCTTCAGGAAATTTAACTTTTATACTAAATTTGTTTTTCATTTTATTTTAAGAAATCTAATAATGTTGTTTGCATTATTCTTGCAGAAACTCCTAAAGATACTTGATAAGCAAGACTTGTCATGTTAAGATCTGTGATTGCTTTTGTAACATCAAGATCGGTATATTGTACCATATCATCTTTCATATCAATTATTTCTTTGCTAAGTCTTGCATAACTTAATTCAAGTCTGTTTTCTTTAGTCCCAAGATCAGCTAATGTTGATAAAATTTTACTTAAACTTTCATCGATTTCTGCTAAATTTCTACTTCCTATAAGTCCTTCTCTATTTTCTTCTAAATTATCTCTTAGATCGATTAAACTATCAAAAATTGTTCTATTTCTAATCTCAGCGTTGTTTGCTATGTTGTAAGGGGGTTCTTTGGAATCGTTATTTTGATTTAAAATACCAAGATCTGTTAGTACTGTTGACCCTTCTTCTTCTGTTATCCACATTTGATGAGGTGTTGTTGTGTTAATTATTATTGAATTTAATATATTGTCAAGAGAGGCTTCTACTGGAGCAGATGATTCATTGATTTTAGCGATAATGTCAGCAGCAGTATCTCCTGCTGTTAATACTATTTCAACATTATCAATATAAATTTTTGTGTTTTCTTGTACAACGAAATTGTCAACATTTTTTGATGATGTTATATATTGATTTTGTGAAAAAAATAGCTCACTTCCAGGGTAGTTTGTTGAGATATAAATTCCATTACATATTTCGGTTGTTTGTTCTGATTGATTTCCATTATAGTCTATTCTTATTATTTGAGTTTCTGCTCTATCTTGAGTTAATTTATTAATTTTCTTTGCTCTAGTTGCTTTGAATGCTTCAGCATCGACTTTCGTTCCTGCAAACATGCTATATCCGTCTGCTCCTTTTGCATTTGCTATTGCAAGGACATCTTCAAGTATTGCATTTATTTCTTTTGCTATTATTTTTTTATCATCAGTGCCATATGTACCATTTGCTCCTTTAATAGCTATTTCTTTTGCTCGGGTTAAAATATTAGATAGGGATTGCAAGTATCCTTCTACATATCTTAATTTGCCCCTAGCATTGTTGATATTATGAGAATAGGTATTAAGTTTAAATATGTTACTGTCTAATCTTATTGAATGAGTGACACCGGTTGGATCGTTTCTCAGGTTTGTAATTCGTTTGCCACCTTGGTATAAACTTTCTAAAAGTTTTGTTATTTTTACTTCTTTGTTTGTTGAAGATGATTTTAAGTTATCATATGTTAAAGGATGACTTACTCTGTTAATCATATATTATACTCCCATTTTGTTTATTATTGTGTCTATTAATTCTGCAGAAACATTGATGAATTTACTTGCAGCAATAAATGATTGTTGAAATTCTATCATATTTGCTAATTCTTCATCTTTATTTACACCAGATATTGATAATCTTAAATCGGTTAAATTTTTAAGTATTTGTTCTTGACTATTTTTTGTAACTTCTGCAATTTGTCCTTTTATTGCAATATTTGAAGCTGTATTTACAAAATAGTCGTTGAGTGTTGAGTTTTTTTCAACCATGATTTGTGAATTTACAAAAGATGCAATACGTAGTGCTGCTTTATTGTCACCAATAGGAGTATTATTTGTTGGGGTTTGAATACCCGATGCAATTTTTGATGGATCTTCTGTAATTACTTTAGATATTCTAATCCATGCTGATGGATTTTTTAGAGGAGATATTGAATATCTGGTTGTGTTTGTTAATTGGTCAGTGGTATTAATGTTTTGATAGTTATAAGCACCTTCAATTCCTGATGCATTTAATATACCCGTATAATTTGTTAAGAATAATCCAGAATCTTCAATATGTTTAATTCTAAAAATGGTACTGTCTTTATCTTCTTCTTTAACTGCCTTAATTTCAAATTTTTTGTTTTCATTAATTCTTGCAGTGACTTGTGCATCGGAATTGTTTATTTTATCTATTACATCTTTAACAGTATCTGTTGCATTATATGGTATTTCTATAAAATCATTTTTATTTATTGCTTGAAATCTGAGTATTCCTGCAAATCCTAATTTTTCTTCTGGAGAAATTTCATTTGTACTATTTACTTTAAATATATGAACAGAATCAAATTGTCCATCTCCATTGCTATCATATCTTCCACGATCGTCAGTTAATTTGTATTCTTGTTCAAAGAAGATTCTTCCATTTTGTTTGTCAAGGCCATATCCTGATATGTGAACTTCATTTACAAGTTCTGCAATATTGATTGCTATATTGTCTAATTCATTAATTTCATTTTTAATTTCATTATCCCTTATATTAATAAGAGCTCCTAGTTTTCCTGTATTGATATTGGCAGTTTCTCGATTATTCCACAAAATATTCCATTTTGTCTTTGTGGGACCATTTGCTGCTTCTAATATAAGTTCGTTTGCTATTGTACCTTGAATTAGATGTTTTCCTTCCATATGAATTAAAAATTCATTAGGATCCCTTTTGTTTTCTATAGAGATACTAATTAAATTGCTTAGTTTATCAATTATTAAATCTCGTTCATCCATTAAATCATTTGGATGATCTTTAATTGCGATTGCTTTTGCTATTTGTTTATTGAGATCACTGATATTTCTGAGATAATTATTAATCTTTTCAGTAGTGATTTTGATTTCGTCATTTGCCATTGTGTATATTCGTTCAAGAGAATGAAATCTGCTTGTTACTACTTCTACAAAAGCTTGTCCACGTTCTAATATAATATTTCTTTCTGCTAATCCTTGTGGTTGTTTTGATAAATCCTGCCAACTTGCCCAAAAATCGTTTAATCTTTTTCTCATTGATTGTTCTTCTGGTTCGTTATATACATTTTCTAGCAGAGAAATAAATCTGTCTTTTAAGTTCCAATATCCAAGGTGATGTGATTCTTCGGCTATTTTTATGTCCAATAATTCGTCTCTTATTCGTTCTATAGATTGAACCATTATTCCTTGTCCTAATTGCCCAGCTTTATTTGCTCTATTTAATTGAGGAGCATATATTGGCATTTCGGTTTTCATTATAATTCTTTGCCTTGAGTATCCTGGCTTTGTTGCATTAGTTAAATTATGTCCGACTGTGTTCATAGCATCTTTGTGTGCAAATAAACTTTTTTTTCCAATTTCTATTCCTGAAAATGTTGAATCCATTTTACACTCCTTAATTATTTAAAGTTTTTTGTTTATTAATACGGATGCTTCATTTGGCGTTCCGTTTTTTGGTCCATAGGGGTTTTTATAAGTGATATTATCTACAGTCTCTTGAGCATCTTGAAAGATTGAGTCTAACATATCAAGGGATGTTTCTACATAACTTGATATTAGATGATTTAAATTTTGGATATTTAATGTTCCTATTTTTAATCTATGAAAGTAGTTATGTATTTCTTTTTTATAAGTTGAGCATAATTTTTCTATGGCCATGTAAGTTGATTCAAATTGTTCATTTTGTGTAAATTCTTTCCAAATTTTATCTCTCTTTTGTTCTACATCTTTAAATTCTTGTAGGTAAATATTTGTTTTGCTTATTGATTCTTTCAACATCATTGCA
>NZ_LN609267.1:167683-185233 GCF_000825665.2 Borrelia crocidurae | reverse complement strand
AAAAAGGTTTGTTCTTCTAATATGTTTTTTAGTTCAGTTTCTAATTTAATTTCCATTTCTTTAAAGTAAATTATAAGTGAAATTTATGATATTTACAAATTTGCAATATAGTTGTTTTTACTATTTTGTACTTTTGTTTTTTATTTTATTTTTTGATTTTTGTTATTTATGCTATGTTATAATTTTTATAATCTATGAGCAGGCTTTTTCAGAAAGAAGATGATATTGTTGCACTTGCTACACCTTTTTTTAGTAGTGCTTTATGTGTAATTCGTAGTAGTGGAGTTTCTGCAATTGAAAAATTTTCTAAAATGTTTTCAGATCCGAGTAAATTGCTTGAGGCATCTGGGCACACTATTCATTATGGATATATTCTAGATAACGAAACTAAAGAAAAATTGGATGAAGTTGTTGTTTGTCTTTATAGAGCGCCAAAAAGTTTTACAGGTCAGGATTCAATAGAAGTGATGGCCCATGGTTCTCTTATTGGTATAAGGAGAATTATAGACTTTTTTTTGAAAGTAGGTTTTCGAATGGCTGAGCCTGGTGAATTTACCCTTCGTTCTTTCTTGGCAGGGAAACTTGATCTTACTAAAGCAGAGGCTATAAATGAATTAATTTCTGCTAAGACTAGGCAAGTACATGCTCTTGCTGTTAATAAACTTTCAGGTTCTTTGTTTGATAAGATAGATTTGATTAAAAGAGATATTTTAAATTTTCTTTCAGCCATTAGTGTTTATCTTGATTATGAGACAGATGATAATGAAGTTGTTGTTCCTGTTGATATTATTTTAAAAAGTAAATCTGAACTTGAAAAGCTAATTGATTCTTATGATACTGCAAGAAAATTGGAGAGTGGTGTTGCATTAGTGTTGGCTGGTTCTGTTAATGTTGGCAAATCTTCTCTTTTTAATTTGTTATTAAAAGAAGATAGGGCTATCGTGTCTTCTTATGCTGGTACTACACGAGATTATATTCAAGCAAGTTTTGAATTTGATGGTATTTTGTTTAACGTATTTGATACAGCAGGGCTTAGAGAAACTAGTGATTTTGTTGAACAGTTGGGTATAGTGAGAAGTAATTCTTTGATTAAGGAAGCATCTTTGATTTTTTATGTTGTTGATTTAAGTGGCAAATTAACGGATGATGATTTGAAGTTTATTGATGCTTATAAGGAAGATTCTAGAGTGCTTTTTGTTTTAAATAAAGTGGATTTAGAGCAAAATAATCAAACAGTTGAATTTTTTAATTCTAATAATGTATTTTCATTAAACACAGTAAAGATTAGTACTAAAACTTTATTTGGTATAAATTCCCTTTATGATAGGATAAGGTCATTGATAGCTGTTGATTATATGAAGACTAGTGATTATGATGTTGTAATATCATCAACTCGTCAGGCAGAACTTTTAAAGAGGGCTTATGCTTTAATTATTGAGTTGTTAAACAAAATAGAACAAAATATAAGTTATGATATGTTGGCATTTGATGTTTACGAAGTGGTTAATGTTTTAGGGGAAATAACGGGTGAGGTTACTAGTGATGATGTGCTTAACAATATGTTTAAAAATTTTTGTTTAGGAAAATAGGTATGGATTTTGATGCTATTGTTATTGGAGGAGGGCATGCTGGTATTGAAGCATCTCTGGCTCTTGCAAGATTAAATTTTAAAACAATTTTGATTACTCAAAATTTAGATACAGTAGGAAAACTCTCTTGTAATCCTGCTATTGGTGGGCTTGCTAAGGGAAATATGGTGAGGGAAATTGATGCTCTTGGTGGAGAGATGGGATGTTTTATTGATTTTAGTATGATTCAATTTCGCATTTTAAATAAAAGTAAGGGTCCTGCTGTACAAGCACCTCGTGCACAAGCTGATAAATTAGTATATCAGATTAAAGCAAAGGAAACATTAGAGATGCAGAATAATCTTGAACTTTTTCAAGATACTGTTAGTGATTTTTTACTTAATCCTATGAAAAATAAGATTGAAGGTGTCGTTACAGAAAGGGGTAATAAATTTACATCGCGTGTTGTAGTGCTTACAACGGGAACTTTTCTTAGAGGTAAAATATTCATAGGTGAATACAAGGCTTATATGGGAAGGATTTCTGAACCAGCTGCTTTTGGTCTTGAGAAAATTTTGCTTGAACTTGGATTTGAAATGGGTAGACTTAAGACAGGTACTCCTGCAAGGGTTCATAGGAGAAGTATTAATTTTGCAAAAACAGAAATTCAGTTTGGAGATTCTGATATCATTCCTTTTTCTTTTTCAAATACTAAAATAGATAAGACTCAACTTTCTTGTTATGTTACTTATACTAATAAAAAGACTCATGAGATAATTAGTGAAAATATGCATCTCTCTCCACTTTATTCTGGGGAAATTATTGGAAATGGTCCAAGATATTGTCCTTCTATTGAAGATAAAATTGTTAAATTTAAAGATAAAGATAGGCATCAAATTTTTATTGAGCCTGAGGGGATTAATACCCAAGAGATGTATCTTAATGGTTTAAGTTCATCTTTACCTGAGGATGTTCAAAAAAGATTAATTAATAGCATTGATGGACTTGAGGATGCAGTAATTACAAGACCAGGATATGCTGTTGAGTATGATTATATTAATCCCATTGAATTATATGCAAGCCTTGAGACTAAAAGGGTTGAAGGACTTTTTGTTGCAGGACAAACTAATGGATCATCTGGATATGAAGAAGCTGCAGCTCAAGGTTTGATGGCCGGAATTAATGCAGCACTTAAATTACAAAAAAAAGAGCCAATGATACTGCCAAGGACTAGTTCTTATATTGGTGTTTTAATTGACGATCTTGTTACTAAGGGTACAAAAGAGCCTTATCGAATGTTTACTTCAAGAGCTGAACATAGACTTAATTTGAGGCATGATACTAGTGATAAAAGATTGATTAAATGGGGGTATGAAGTTGGATTGGTTAGTGAGGAGAAATATTCTAGGTATTTTTTTAAGGAAAAGCAAATTGAGGAAATTAAAGAACTTTTGAGGCATAGACGTCTTAAAGAGAAAGAGGCTAGTAGTTTTGAATTAAAAAGGCATATTAATAAAGATTTTTATCATATTGTGAAAGATCCATATATTAATTTAAAGGATCTTGTTAATATTGATCCTAAGTTAAATGCTTCAAAAGTAATTCTTGAACAAGTTGAATTAGACATTAAATATGAAGGCTACATTAATAGGCAAAAAGATTTGATTAGAAAAATGAATAATCTTGAACTTATTAAATTGCCACTTGATTTTAATTATGAGATTGATGGTCTCTCTAGAGAGGCTAGAGAAAAATTTGTTAAAATTCAGCCAGCTAATCTTGCTCAAGCAAGTAGGGTTTCTGGGGTTAGGAATACTGATATTCAAGTTTTGCTTATATATTTTTCAAACCCTAAAAATAAAGTAGTACTTAATTTAGATTTATGATGACTAATTTTAAATTTGCTTTGAAAAATTTGAAAGTGAATTTTACTTCAGAAAATATTGATAAATTGAGATTTTATATAGAGAAAGTTTTATTATTTAGTGATAGGTTTAATTTGGTGTCAAATAATGTTCGCAACTTTGATGCAATGCTTTTACATGCTTTAGATTCTGTTTCTGGATTGCCTATTGTTAAAGATAAAAATCCACGACAAGTACTTGATGTTGGTAGTGGAGCTGGATTTCCAGGAATTGTTTTAGCCCTTTTTGATCATTGTAGAAAATATGTTCTTCTTGAGCGTAGTAATAAAAAAGCCATTTTTTTAAAAATGATTAGTTTGGAACTTGGTTTAGAGAATGTGGAGGTTTTAGAGCATAATGTTGAGGAGGAACAAAATAAATATGAATTTATTACAATCAGGGCTTTTGGAGATATAAGAAAATATGCAAATATTTTAGGCTCAATTTTGAAATCTGGTGGTTTAATTATGGCTTATAAAGGGAAATTTGATAAGGTTGAATTTGAAATGAGTTATGTTAAAAATTTATTTGATAAAGTAGAAATAAAATCATCAGAAGTGATGTCTGATAAAGAGAGATATTTCCTTTTACTTTATGATTATAAATGTTAATTTTATTTCTAAGTTTTTAGTTTATATTTTGTTTTTTGTAGCAAGGAAATTTAGTACGATAGGGGAGTGGTATGAAAAATAGTTTTCAAATAGATTCTGAAGTAGAGAATGCATTAAGTTTAATAAATAAATTTAGAAGGGAGGTTGCAAGTAGAATTCTTGGGCAGCGAGAAATGATTGATGCTATTTTGATGGGAATCTTGACAGAAGGTCATGTTTTACTTGAAGGTGTGCCGGGACTTGCTAAGACATTGACTATTCAGACAGTTTCAGACGTTCTTGATCTTGAATTTAAAAGAGTACAATTTACTCCAGATCTTTTGCCTTCTGATCTTACGGGTAATATGATATATAAGAGTACTACGGGAACTTTTAAAGTTAGGAAGGGTCCAATATTTTCAAATATTGTCTTAGCAGATGAAATTAATAGGGCTCCTGCGAAAGTTCAGTCTGCACTTCTTGAGGCAATGAGTGAGCGTCAAGTAACTCTTGGTGATGAGACACATAAGTTACCCGATCCGTTTTTTGTTCTTGCAACACAAAATCCGATTGAGCAGGAAGGAACTTATAATTTGCCAGAAGCGCAACTTGACAGATTTTTGTTGAAGGTGAATGTGAAATATCCATCTATTCAAGATGAAATTAAGCTTCTTAAAATATTTTCAGTTGATGGTGGACTTGAAAATATTAAAGTTGCAAAAATAATGAATGCTTATTCTTTAGCAGATCTTAGAAGGATAATTGGTAAGGTAAAGGTAGATGATAAAATAATGCTTTATATTGTGACCTTAATAGCAGCTTCTCGTGAAAATGATAAAAAAACCTATCCATTTACTAAGTATATTGAATTTGGAGCATCTCCCAGAGCATCACTTAGTTTGCTAAAGTGTGCTCGTGTTAATGCTCTTTATGAGGGACGCTTGTTTGTTCTTCCAGAAGATGTGAAGGCTGTAGCTTATAATGTATTAAGGCATAGAATTACTCCTTCTTATGAGGCAGAAGTTGAAGAAATGAATACTGATGATATTATTAAGATACTTCTCTCAGCGGTTGCTCTTCCTTAGGATTTAATTGGATATGCAATATAGTAGTGAATCAAGTGCTAGTACTAAAACGAAAATAAAGGCTTTAAAATTTTTTTCTAGAAAAATGCTCTTAGAGCTTAATTTTGGTGGATATCGTTCTATTTTTAAAGGTCTTGGTCTTGAATTTCATGAGTTTAGACCATATGAAGAAACAGATGATGCTAGATTGATTGATTGGAACGTTAGTTCGAAAACAGATAATATATTTTCAAAGGTTTTTAGAGAAGATAAGGGAATAAATTTACATTTACTTGTTGATAATTCTCTTTCTATGAGTTTGGGAAGTATAACAAGTAAAAAAGAAATACAGGATTTATTGGTTTCTATCTTTGCTCATATGGCATTTTTTAATAATGATAAAATAGGTATGACTTTTTTTTCTAGCAAAACAGATAAATTTATTTCATCTAGAAAGGGATATTCGCATTTAGGATTAATTTTAAATGAGACAATTAATAGACAGTTAAAGAGGGGCAGTAATTTAACATATGTATTTAAAAATACAGCAGAGTATTATAAGAAAAGATCTTTAATTATTATCATTTCAGATTTTAAAGCCAGCGATTATTTTAAATCTTTAACAGTTCTCAGTAAACGTCATAATATTATTGCGATAAGACTTACAGATTTTTTTGATGAGAATCTTCCTCAATATGGAGTTTTAACCTATGAAGATATTGAAACACGTGAGGATTTTTTAGTTTCAGGGTTTAGTAAGAAGATATTAAATAGTTATAAGAATTATTGGACATTAGATAAAATAAAATGGCGGAAAGAATGCATAAAAAGGAATATTAATTTTATAGAAATTGACACAAGAGATGATGTTTTTAAAAAATTAAAGGTGCTTTTGAAAAAGGAGAATGGTATTTGAAAAATATGATTTTCCTTGCAACTTTCTTTCTTTTATTTCTTTCTTTTAATTTATTTTCTTATGAAATACAAAATGAGATGTTTATTCCAACTCGTTATTATGTGGGAGATACTGTTGAGTTTAAATTTTCTTTAATTCTTGATGATGATGAAAAATTTATTCCTATCGCGTTTGAAGCAATTAAAAATGAATTTGTTGAGATTGATAAGATATTATACAGACCTGAAAGTGGAGAGATAATAATATATTTTGTTTCATTTTATATAGGAAGTAATACGCTTCCTCATATTTATGTTGGAGATATTATTAGAAGTGATAAAACTTTTAAGTTGATTCTTAATAATATTAAAATCAATACTAGTACATTAGTTGCAGATGATGATTCTCTTAAGATTCAAGATATAGAAGGAGTGCTTTTTCTTCCAGGTACCAGTACATATTTTGTTATTTTTATTTTGGCTTTTATATTGATTCCATATCTTTTTATTAAGTTTTTGAAACTTATAAAGCAATTATTAGTATTTCTAATCATAAAGCATAATTTAAGAAGGCCTTATAGAGTATTTCAAAAACAATTGAGTATTTTAGATAATTATATTCAAAGCGAAGAAAAACAGAATGTTTTTTATAATTTATTAAATTCGTCTTTAAGAGTTTATTTGTCTAAAAAAACAGGTTTTGATTTTAATGCGATTACTACTACTGAAATTTCTGAGATTTTACAAAGTCTTAATGTGCCCCATGAAATTCGTTCAACTTTTGTTAATATGCTTAGACTTTCTGATTTTAGCAAATTTAGTGGAATTAATTTATCGGGGGATAATTTATCGCTTGTTTTAAATGATTTAAAAAAAGCGGCTTTTAATTTTGAAGAATTTAATAGAGGTAATAATGTTAACATTTAATGAGCCTTTGTATTTGTTTTTACTTTTGGGATTGCCATTAATAATTTATTTTAGCCATTTTTTTAATCATAGAGGTGGGAAAGTTAGATTTCCGATATCTATTTATGGAAATTTTGGTTCTATAAAATTAAGAGATTATGTACTAAATTTATTGTATTTTGTTACTTATACTTTTTTTTATTTAGCTATAATAGTTATGATCTTAACCTTAGCAGGGCCTTCTATATCAAGAAAGAAAATGACATATCTTAGTAGTGGAGCTGATATTGTTATTGTGTTAGATATATCTCCTAGTATGGGTGCTATTGAATTTTCATCAAAAAATAGACTTGAATTTGCAAAAGAATTGATTGAATATTTTGTATATCAAAGAGAAAATGACAATATTGGTTTAGTAGCTTTTGCAAAGGAGGCATCATTAATAGTGCCACTTACAATTGATAGGGATTTTTTTTCTAAGAAGTTAGATGATATTTATATTATGGATCTTGGAAATGGATCTGCTTTGGGACTTGGTATTTCTATTGCTCTTTCTCATTTAAAGCATTCTGAAGCACCTAAAAAATCAGTCATTGTTTTAACAGATGGTGTGGTTAATTCAGATGAAGTTTATAAAGATCAAGTAATAAATCTTGCTCAGGGATTAAATGTGAAAATTTATTCTGTTGGAATTGGTAGTGATGAGGAACTTAATGTTGGTTTTAAATTGAGATCTGGTAAATTTTATCAGGGAGTTTTGAAGGAAGTATATGATCCTAGCATGCTTTTTGAAATTTCAAATAAAACAGGAGGACTTTTTTATTCTGTTGGTGATGATTTTTCATTTAAACTTGCAATTCAAGATTTTTCGAAAAAAGAAAATGTAGAGAGAAAAGTTAAAATATCAGTTGATAATAATGATGTTTATAATGAATTTTTATTGGTAACATTTTTTTTATTAATTCTTTATTTTGTTTTTTCAAGGATTATTTTAAAAGAGGTGTTATGAGCATAGGCAATTATTATGCTTTTTACTTGTTTATAGTTTTATTTATAGTTTTGTTTGTGTATGTTTATGATTTTAGAAAGGCACTTCCATTTTTTAAAGCCTTAAGTCTTATGCATGTTAATAGTGCTTATGTTAAAAATTATTACATAAAGAAAATACTTATGATTTTATTTTTTGTGTTGAGTTTTGGTTTTTTGATTTTATCAATTTTAGATGTTTCTTGGGGACAAAAGGCTACTGAGGATGAGAGAGTAAATTTAAGAATATCTTTTGTTGTTGATATTTCGCGTAGTATGTTAACTTTTGATGAGGGAAAATCTATTAATAGGCTTGAGAGTGCTAAAAATTTAATTAGTTTAATTTTAAATAGTTTTGAGAATGTTGAGTATTCACTTACTATTTTTAAGGGTAAATCTTTATTAGTTTTGCCTTTTTCTAAAGATAAGTCCAGTTTATATAAGATGTTAAATTATATTGAGCCTAACTTAATAAGTTCTCCCGGTAGTTTTTTAGGTGATGGGGTTTTGAGTGCTATACAAGGAATCAAAGATAGTTCTTATTATAATTTTTTGGTAGTTTTGACAGATGGTGATGAATGGGGTGAGAATAATTATTATACTTTTTCTAAATTAATTGATGTACGTAATATTGTAAGTTTTGTAATTGGAATTGGAAGCAATAGACCATTGCCTTTGGTTGATAATCATGTGAATGTGAAAGATAAGAATGATAGTGTGATGACTTTCATGCTTAATGAGGATAACTTGTATCTTTTAACATCTTCTATTAAGGGTTCTTATTATAATTTATACCTGAAAGGTACTAATTATGTTATTAATGAGATAAGGAATGATATAATAAAAAAAAGTTCAAGTAATATTTTATTAATTGGCATTTTAAGATACAAGCTTTTTTTAGCTGTTTCTTTTTTATTTATGATGTTGTATATATTTGTTAAGGTTATTAAATGGGACGATACTTTTTAATTTATTTATTAATAAGTTTTATATGTGCATTTTGTTTATCTTGTTCAAATGTTAAAGCTATGTCTCTTATGGCCATTGGTAATTATAGGTATATTAGAGGTGATTATCAGAGTGCAATTTCTACCTATTATAATCTTGTAGATGATAATAAGAGTGCTGCATGGGGTTATTATAATCTTGGAATTGTATATTATTCTTTGGGAGAGTATGAAAGCTCTCTTCGGATGTTTTCGTATGCAAGAAGAGATGATGATTTTTTTTTGAATTTTAATATAAGTTATAATGAGGGTATAATATATTACAATCAGGGACTTTATCGAAAAGCAGAAGTGGCATTTAAAGAAGCTTTAAAGATTAATCCTGCAAGTTATAATGCTAAGTATAATCTTGAACTTGCAATAATTAAAAAAAGGACTATGCCAGGAAATTTAAATAATTTAAATATTAGTAAGAGTCAAAATTTTATTGAAAATAATGAAAATTTTTTGAGGTATATTGAAAATCTTGAGAGGGTTTTATGGGTAATGAGGGCAGACGAGCAAATTGTTTCTTTGCAAGAAGATTGGTAATATTTTTAATTTTATTTCTAGTACATTTAAAAATTTATTCTTTATCTGGTACTGATTATTTAATATCTTCCAAGATTGTTAAAGGTTCTAAGATTATTCATATTATTAGGTTAAATTTATCTCAGGATATTGATAAAAAATTATTGAAATTTGACATCAATAAAGATATAAACGAGAATGCTAAAATTGCCTTAATATCTAAAGTTATTGATGGAAATAATTTTATTATAGAGATAAAAATTGAATATGTTTTTGATAAATTGGGATTTGTCAAGATTCCTCCATTGAAAGTTATTTATAATGATGATGTTTATTTGACCTCAGAGTTTGAAGTGGTCATTTTAAGAGAAGATGAATTTCGTTCTTTGGGATTGCCAGTTGGTTTATATTGGGATTTTAATAAAAAAGAAATTTATGAGTATCAGAGTGTTGGATTTGTTTTGCGTTCTAATTGGCTTTTAAATAATAATGTTAAGTCTGTTGCTAGTTTTTTTAATGCTGTTAAAGATGCAATGATTGATAGAACTCCCATATTTGAAAATATTAATTATAGGACTTTTCATAGTAAAGAAATTTTGGATGTTCCTCTTTATAATTTTATTTTAACTCCTCTTAGGGGATCAAAAGTTGTTGTTATTCCCAGTGTTTCTTTTAATATAAATGAGGATATTATGCGCATGAGTCCTGAAATTTCTTTAAAAATTAAATCAATACCAGAGGAGGTAAAATCTTTAGCTGTTGGTGTTTTTAAAATTGACTATGATTTTCCCAATGCCACGTCTATTACTCAAGATGCTTTTACTATTTTAATAAAAATTACAGGACAAGGGAATCTGCCTCATATTCGCTTTCCAGAAATTGAAACCTATAATTCTAGAATTATTTATAATAAAAAGAATTATAATTTTGAACCTTCAAAAGATGGTTATAAAGGTAGCATATCTAATGTATATACTATTAAGCCAGATAATAAGGGTAATTTATTTGTAAACATTGGTGATTTTGTATATTTAGATCCTGATGATGATAAGGTTTATAGACTGAATGGTAAACGACTAAAATATGAATATCATGGAGAGTTTAAAAAAAATAACTCTAATAAAGAATTATTATTAGAGTTTAATTTACTCTCATATTATGATATTTTAAAACAGAAAAATAAAACCTTTTTATTTTTCGTTCCCATTTATTATTTGATTTTGATACCAGGAATTTTATTTTCTTTAGCTATGTTTATTAAACATAAAAAATTTTTTATTGCTTCTGGTTGTGGTTTGATTGTTTTAATATTAACCCTTGCTGTTAGTCTTAATGCTATAAATGATGGTTTTCTATCAGAAGATAATATCAATGATTTAATAAATGATTATAGATCTAGTAATTATAGTGATGCTCTTAATAAAATTGATAATATTATTAAAAGAAATTCGAATTATTCAGGACTTTGGTTAAATAGAGCTCTTATTTTAAGTAAGATGGATAGATCGTTTGATGCAATTTATTCGGCTTATAAGGCATTTTTTACTTCTCCAAATAATGATATCTTTTATAAGATTATTGATTTTATTGAAACTAAAAATGGCATTAATGAAAATATTAGGAATAATAGTTTTGTTTTTTCTAATATATTTTTTATTATTAGCTTAATTTTAATAACCATTTTAATAGTAGTTGTTTCTTATAGATTTTATGCAAAAAATTTAAAGAGAATTATTTTATTTTTGCTTTTATCTATGACATGCTTTACATTATTTCAAACATATTATTTTTATCTTGAACAACAATCTGAAATTGGAATTATTAGAGGTGATTTAGTTTCCCTTTATAAGGTTCCTGATAATTTTTCAAGAAGTTGGAAATTTTTAAAAGGCAATATAAGTGTTTATCTTCTTGATAAAAAAGATGACTTTGTTCTAATTCAGACAAGCCATGGACTTAAGGGATGGATTCATAAAAATTTTATTGTATCTGTTAAAGATGATTTAATATGAAATGAAATAAATTTTTGAATTTCAGTTTTTTATTACATAAAAAATTATTTTTCTCTGTATACTATTCTTCCTTTTGTAAGATCATAAGGTGATAGTTCAACTTTGACTTTATCTCCAGGAACTATTTTAATAAAATGTTTTCTCATTTTTCCAGATAGGTGAGCTAGGACTAAATGTCCATTTTTAAGTTCTACTCTAAACATTGTATTTGGAAGAGATTCTTTAACAATACCTTCGGTTTCAATAGCTTCTTCTTTTGTATTCAAAATGCCTCCTTATTATTTGTGTAACAGAATCAATTGTACACAATTAGTAATATCATTGCAATTATTTTCTTATTAAAAATTAATGCACTAGTTTACATTATAGGGGATTGTTTATATAATTACACGGAGTTTTTTAAAAATTGTAATTTATTATAGGGAGGTAATATCATGCAGAAAAGCAATTTTGAGCATGAATTTGTTGAAAAAATGCAAACTCTTCTTTTAGAATTAAAAAAAGAAATATTAAATTCTATAAGATCTGTTGAAGATAGTAAAAGAGAAATTATTAATAATGATATGCATCTAAAAGATATAGTAGATATTGCATTTGATAATATGGATGGTAATAATCTTGAGGCTTTAAGTTCAGTTGAAAAAAAGAAACTCAATTTAATAAATCAAGCTCTTTATCGGATTTCTCACAATATTTATGGGCATTGTTTAGCCTGTGATAAAGATATTGCACAAGAAAGGTTAGAGGCTATTCCTTATGCATTTTTATGTATAAGTTGTCAAACTAAAAAGGAAAAAAAGAGCAGAAGGTCAATTTAGTATTTAATTGTTTAGAATTGTAATTTCTACTCTTCGATTTTTTGATGCTAAAGGAGATGAGCTTACATACTTAGGTTTTTTAGCACCCCATCCTTTAAAAAATATTTGGTTTTTGTTCTTTACTTTCATTTTTAATAAATAGTTTCCAATTGTATGAGCTCTTTTTTCAGACAATTCTTGCATTTCTTGTTCTGTTCCGAACTTTGCTGTGTGTCCCTCTATTAGAATGTTATTGTCTTGAAATTTTTCTACTAAATTGGCTATGTGTTTTAATTTATTATGTTCTTTTTTAATGATTTGAAATGAATCAGGATAGAATTCAATATCTAAGCTTAATTTAATGCCATTTTTATTTTTTTCTATTTCTATAGAATCTATTTCTTCTCTTTTAATATATTCCTTAATTTCATTCTCTATTGTGTTATCATTTGGTAATTCAATGGAGATTGTTTTTCCAGATGAGGTTCCAATCATTTTGATATTATTGTTTCCGTTTTGCATTTGAAATTCATATGTGTCATGATATTTATATATATTTCCCAATTCTGAATCAAAGTATATTTTTTGGTTGACTTTTTGAGAGAATAATATGTTTTTTACATTATATTTAGATTCATAATTTGAATAAATTATATCGTAATATTTTCCATCTATTTTTTCTTTACCTTTATATGTATAATTTACATCGAATTTTGTAATAAAATCTTTTATTCCTTTTACAATTTCAGATGCTTGTATGTATTCTTCTGCTGGATATGTCCATGTTTCATTTACTCTTATAGGTGTTTTTGGAAATTGTGGAATACCTCTAACAGAAGGTCTTTTTTGATTATGATTAATTTTGTATTCACCCTGTTTGTTTATGCTAAAATTTCCTTCAAGTTCTTCTTTTAGTAAGTAAACATCGCTCTCATCATTTCTTTCGAGTACTCTGAAATAAGATTTTATATTTGCAAAATTATTTTTTATATCTTTTATTTCACTTGATACTTGAATGTTTGTTTTTGTTTCGGAGTTAAATATGCCATTTAGATAAATTTTTTGCTGATCTGTGGTTTCTATTCTAAATTTAGTACCTTTGGTGTATTTAAACTCTAATATTTCAGAGGCAAATGTTATGGTTTTTATTAAAAATAGTAATGTTATGGTCTTAATATTCATTTACCGAATTATATCATAGTTTAGATTATGTTTTTTAATCTTTCATTAAATCTTTTTAATAATGCTTTGTGTGTTTTGTGTTTTAGTTATAATGATAATATGCATATAGTTGTTTTAACTTTTTAATTAAATGATCTATTGTTTTGAGGTATAAAAAATGAAAAGAAAAAGTGGAATTTTGCTAAGTATTAGTTCTTTACCATCTAAGTATGGTATTGGTGATTTGGGGAAGGGAGCATATGAATTTGTAGATTTTCTTGCTAGTTCGTCGCAAAGTTATTGGCAAATATTGTCGTATTCACTTCCTAATTGTTCAGGAGTTCCTTATTTAAGTTGTTCTGCATTTGCTGGTAATATAAGTTATATTGATTTAAATGCTATTGATAGATTTATCGATGTGGATTTAGGTACTTTTGGATGTTTGGAAGATAGATATATTGATTATGATAAATTGAAAACCAAGAATATTATTTTAAGAGATGCAGCTTTGAATTTTTTGCATAGGGCGACAATTGATGAGATGTATGCATTTGAAAAATTCAAAAAATCTGCTGCTTATTGGCTTTTAGATTTTTCAAGTTTTGTTGCTTTTAGGGAATATTATTGCAGGTTCCAAGATCCACAGACCTTTAATCTTTTATTTAGTAAAGAAATCTTAAAAAGAGATCCAAAAGCTTTAATTCGACTTAGAGAAATTCTTAATGTTGAGATCAATATTCAACAAGTATTGCAATATTTCTTTTTTTCACAATTTAAAGCCTTAAAAAGATATGCAAGTAATGTTGGGATTAAAATAATAAGTGATATGCCTATTTTTATGTTTTATGATTCTGCTGATGTTTGGGCACATCAAAAATATTTTAAATTGAAATTTGATGCGAGTAAAGACAAAGTAACAGGTATGCCTTCTGGTAATTTGTCTTATAAAAAATATCTTTGGGGTAATGCAGCTTATAATTGGAAAGCCTTAAGGAAGGATGATTATGTATGGTGGATTAATCGTATTGGTTTTATGCATAAATATGTAGATATTATTAAATTTGATTATTTTAGAGGATTTGTATCTGCTTGGGAAATTTCTGAGCGGGAATTTTCAATTTATAGTAGTAGTGGGCAGTGGGTCAAATGTCCAGGTAAAGATTTTTTTAGAAATGTTTTAAGTGAAATTAATGATTTAGAAATTTGGGTTGAAGACCTTTTAGAAGATCGTGGTGATTCTTTTAGATTAAGAGATTATTTTAATTTTCCAGAAACTAGAATTATGCAGTTTGCATTTGATTTTGATTCAAAAAATTTGTGTTTGCCACATAACTATATAAAGAATTGTGTTGTCTATACAAGTACTAATGAGAGTAATACTATTCGTCAGTTTATTAATTCTGTTGATGATGAGCATAGAGAGTATATTTTTAATTATTTTAATACTAATGAAGATTTTGTTGTTTGGGATATGATACGAGGTGCAATGTCTAGTGTTGCAGATAATGTAATAGTTTCAATGGAAGATTATCTTGATCATGTGATTGATCATAAAAATGTGTCTGGGTCAATGCTTAATGATTTTAGGATCTTGAGTTCTGATTTAAGTACCGATTTAAGTAAAAAAATAAGTAATATTACAAAACTTTATGGAAGAATTTAAGTAGTAATTTTAATTATTTGTTAAAATGATATTTGTTTTTAAATCTATTTTAAAAAAGGTTGGATGTTGTTTATATGAGACTTAATACATGCTTAATGTTTTTCTATGTAATTTTTTTATTATTTTCTTATTTTTTTTTATGTTTTCGTTTACATTCATTAAATGGGAACAGGTATTTTAAAAATGGTGATTTCTTTTTTGTTCATAAGGGTGCTTTATATAAAAAGCGCAATAATGGGATATTTAAAATTGAAACTAAGGGAATAGAGACTAGATGGATATACCCATTTAAAAATCCTGTATCCAAAAGGATAACTTCTATTTATGAAGATTTTTATTCTTCAAATTCTCTTTTAACAACAAGTGATGCTGTTTATGTTTCTCATAATTATTTTAAAAATTTTATAAAATTAGTTGATACTGAAAAATTTAATAAAAATTCTTATATTACAGCAAGTGCATTGTCTCGAGGAGAATATAAACGTGTTGCTGTTGGGACTTCTAACAGCGGACTTTATATCAGTATTAATAATAATTTAGATTTTAAAAGCTTAAATTCTCTAATTTCTAAGACATATTTGGGTGCTGGTTATTATGATATTATTAGTTCGATAGAATTTTCAAAAAATAGTGAGAATGAGTTGTATTGTTCTTATGGAATTTATGGAGATATTATTTTAATTAATATAGTTTCAGGGGTTATTAAGAAATTAGATTTTCCATTTAAAAAACAGATAGTTCGTATTATTGATTTATCTGATGAAAAGCTAGAAAAACTTTTGGTTGGAACTTATGATAATCATTTTTATTTATATGTTGATGGAAAGTGGATCTTTGATAGTCAATTTTCTATTTATGAAAGTAATTATTTTCAAAAATCAAAGAGACTCAATCTTGCGTCTAATAAGGGTTCAATTTATTTGACAGCTTATACTCTTCGAAATAAAACAGCTGTTGATGAGAGATTTGAGTTTATTAAAAAATTAGGTATGAATTCTGTTATTATTGATTTTAAAAATGATAGTGGTATCTTAACTTATGCAAGTCAGCTAGAATTGCCTAATAAAATGAATGCAGTTAAAAAATTAATAGATGTTCCTTATATTTTAAAAAAGGCAAAAGAATTGGGAATATATGTTATTGCTCGTGTTGTTGTATTTAAAGATTCAAAATTTTATTTATATAATAATTGTGAGTATGCTCTTTGGAATAAAAAAACCAATCGTCCTTGGGGTAATGTTGTAAAAGTCATGAATGGTAATTCTTTTAAGTTGATACAAAAAGAACATTGGGTAGATCTTTTTTCAAAAAATACTTGGGATTATAATTTAGATATTGCAAAAGAAATTCAGTTGCTTGGAGTTGATGAGATTCAGTTTGATTATATTAGATTCCCAACAGATGGACCTGTATCTCTTATAGCTTCAAGATTTAATAAGTATGAAATGAGGGCAATTGATGCCCTTGAATCTTTTTTAATTTTGGCTAGGGAAAAAATTTCTATTCCTATTTCTATTGACATTTACGGCAATAATGGATGGTTTGTTACTAATAGTATTGGTCAAAATATTTCTATGATATCAGATTATGTTGATGTTATTTCTCCCATGTTTTATCCTTCACATTATACTAATGATTTTTTGAAGAATGATTTATATTATACTACCAGGGCTTATAAAATTTATAAAGAAGGGAGTAATAGGGCGTTTGTGTTTTCCTTGGGTAAAGTTATAATTAGACCTTACGTTCAGGCTTTTTTGCTTGGTGCAGAACGTATTGTGAGTGAAGAGGTTTATCTGCAATATTTTTTTAATCAATTACAAGGTGTCAAAGAGTCTTTGGGAAATGGTTTTAGCTTGTGGAATGCATCTAATGTTTATTATATGGTTAAGAGTAATTTAAACAAATTTTTGGGCTTTTCTTAATATAATTTTGCTAGGAGATTTATGTGGCTTATATTCATTTTTTTTGTTTAATGTTAGGTATATTTTTATTATATCTTGGTGGTAATTATCTTTTAAAGAGTTCTGTTAATATTGCTACTTATTTTAAAGTTCCCAATCTTTTAATAGGTGTTATAATAGTCTCTCTATCAACAAGTGCTCCAGAGCTTTTTACAAGTTTGATAGCATCGTTTAAGCAAAAAAATGAAATTATTGTTTCTAATATCATTGGTAGTAATATTATCAATATATTACTTGCACTTTCTTTAACAGGTTGTTTTTTAAAAATCAAAACAGATTTTAAGAGACTTAAGTTTTCTTTTATGATGTTATTTTTATTGATGTTTCTTTTATTGTTACTTTCTTTTGATTTTAGTTCTCTTTCTTTTTTTAAAGTGCCTTATCATAAGATCAGTTCGTTGATAATTTTATTTGTATTTGTATCTTATTTATTTTTATTTTATAGGGAAGAAAAAAAATATAATGTTGTTGATCGGGATTTAGA
>NZ_LN609267.1:167592-167665 GCF_000825665.2 Borrelia crocidurae | reverse complement strand
AGGTTTGTGGTTTTCATTTTTTTATGGGATGTAGTCCATATTTAAGTGTTTATTTTTGGCATATTCTATATAC
>NZ_LN609267.1:161635-167578 GCF_000825665.2 Borrelia crocidurae | reverse complement strand
GATAATTCAATATATATTGCACATAATATTTTTCATATTAGTGAGAAAGTTATTGGGATTATTTTTGTTGCTTTTGGAACCAGTATACCAGAGCTTGTTGTGTCACTTTTTGCAATAATTAAAAAAGAATCAGATATTGCGTTGGGTAATATTATTGGCAGTAACATATTTAATATTGGATTTATTTTGTCTAGTAGTAGTTTTGTAAGTCCAGTACTGATGAGTGATATTTATTTTGTTGATTTTGGTATTATGTTTGTTATATCTTTGATTTTGTTATTGGTAGTTAAAGTCAAAGGAGTTTTTGATAGGGGTCCTTCTATTATTTTTTTGTTTTTGTATATTTTATATAATGTGTATTTATTTGGTGTTTATTAATTTTATTAAATTTATCAATGTGTTATTATGAATTATGTTTTATTGTTTTTTATATGAGGAGATTAGGAATATAAGATGAAAAAGTTGCCCGAAATTTTTTATCTAAATGATAAAGAAGTGGATATTTTGATTTCTCAAATAGGAATTTCTTCAGATACGCAAAAAATGATTTTACGAGTTATTTTGGAATGTAAAAACAATGTTATAGGTTATTCTAAGTTTGTTGAAGATTATTCTGTTAAAATACGTTCTCTTAAGGGAGAATTGGATTTTTTATTTCGTAAACTTTACGAAGTTAAGAGAGGAATTATTGTTAATCAGATTACATCTAATGGAGAATTGTTACCTGATAAAATAATAATAACAGATGAAAATAGTAGTGATTTTTATTATTATGCTATTGAAGATTTGTTTTTAAAACATTATGTGGGAATAGAATTTTTTAGTACTTTGCTTACAATTAAGAATATAGATAGAAATTTGTTAGCTTTTGAGAGAGAATTTGTTGTGCTTAGGAATGAAGATATTAATTTTAAATATTTTCAAGAAAGTGCTTCATTAAAAAAGATATTGATACTAGATTCTTTGATCATTCCTTCAAGACAAACATTGTATTTTGTTGAATTTATGAAAAGAATTTTATTTAGAACTGCTTCTAACAGAGTAGTTAAAGATGTTTTTATTAGAGCTAGAAATTTGAAGATTAGTGAGTATGATCGAATTTTGGATGAGGGTGTTAATGGGGTTGGAGTTGCTTATAATCTTCTTTTGGGTATTTTAGAAAATAAAGAGGAGATTTTAAATAAGAAAGGTGTTAATATTTCTAAGCATTATTTTACCTTTTTAGAGGTATTAAATATTTATATTACTAATGAAAAAAAGTTAGAAGAAATTAAAAATTTAGAAAATATTAAAATTGATGAAACTTTGAAATCGATTGAAAAAGCAATAGAGTTTAAACCTGGGTTTATTAATATAGAGGAATTTAAAAGTATTCTTCAAGAGCATGCTGATGAATTATCTGATGCTGAACATTTTTTTAATATAGCCAATGGATACTTTTTTGAATCCAATATTAAGGGTTCTTTGCCTAGAATATTTAGTATTAAACGTGATATATATTTATATAAGCCATGTGCTTATTCTATCTTTTTAAAAGAATTTGATCAAATTGTAATTGATGTTAAAGATAAATTGAGAAATGAATTTACAAAGATGCTTAATAATGGTAAAAATTCTTCTGTTATTTTTACAGAAGAGGGTCTTGAGAAGATGTTATCTGAATTTGTTGCTAATTATGATCTAAATGATTATTGCTTGAAAAATAAAGTTGCATTTCTTGATTTTATTGTGTCTCATTATAGGCGAGTTTCTAAAACTCAAAATATACAGACTCAAATTAAGGATATCATAAAAAATGAAGCCGCTAAATATTTTAGGAATAGTAATACATTCTTACCACTTTATAAAATTTATAAAATTGATTTGTCTAATATTTTAGATTTTGCTTATAAAGATTTATCTCTGTTAAGGAAAATTGTGTTATTTTTGACTGGAAAATATCAAAGCTATAAAGAATCTTTATCTAGATTAAATTCTAAGGTAATAGTTAATAATCATGTTGGGGGACTTTTTGATCCAAATGAAAGAGTAAAAAGACAGCTAGATAAGAGGCGCAAACAAAGAGAGGAGATAAAAGAACAGATTAGAAATTCCTATTCCAAAAAAGGTAAAGGAACCTCTAACAAAGGACAGACAGCTGGTAGGGTTTATAGCAAAAGTGAACAGGACGAAGCTTGGTTAAAATTTGAAGATAAATTGAATAAAAAATGATTATTTAAAATTTAAAATAAATCTTTAGGTCTTCTTGCCGTATTTTTTGAATTTTGGCATTCTGCATAGTGCTTTATTTTACCATTTTCAAATTTAGATTTCATTATAATTTTTCCGCCCCATCTACTTAACAATTCTTTAGAACCACTTCTTTGTGCATTTTTGGAAATTTTTGCCATATTAACACCTCATTGTATTAGTTTATTGTATAATAAATCTATCAAAATAAGGTTGATTTATCAAGGAATGGTTATGTTTTTGATAATGTTTTTTTTAGCTTATACTCTTTTTTCAGAAGAAATTTATTATAAATTTGTTGATTATGATATTGATTATAAAATAATTGGAAAATATGAAATTAATAAGGAAGATGCTGAAGAGGAGTATGGGTATAGATTTACTTATAATGATGGCAAACTTGTAGTTGTTGATTATATTGGAAAGCTTAGTATTTTAATGCCTTCTTTTTTTGGTACAAATCAAATAAAAATAGAACATTTTAAAGATATAGAGAGAAGATTGTTTTTAAATAGAGGCTTTGCTGCTAAAAACTTGAAAGATGTTTATGTTGAACAAATAGAATATTTATCAAATGGTAAACCCAAGAGTATTTTTAATTATAATAAGTCTAATGAAATTATAAGAGATAAGTATGGAGTTGCTTATTATCATTTTGTTTATAATGATGATGGTAGTTTTTATGTTTATAGGTTTAGTGAGGTTGGTTTTCAGATTAAGGATTTAAATGATGTTTATTATACTAAAATTATTTATGAAAATTCTAATCGTACAAAAACAGTTTTATATTATGATGGTAATAACTATAATATAAAGGCTAAGAATGGAATTTATGGTTTTAAATTAACTTATGATAGTGCACATAATATTGTCAAAGAAGAATACGTAGATGAAGATTTTTCTTTGTCCTCAAATCCTTTTTCTGTTGCAGTAAAGACATATCGTTATGATTCAAGTGGTAATCTTATTGAAGTTGTAAATTATGATGTTAAGAATAATTTAACTCCTGATGAGAATAATGTGGCAATATATAGGTATGATTATAATTTAAAAGAAAAAGATTATTGTTGTAGAGAATATAATTATGATGCTAATAATAATTTGACCGTTAGTCAAAATGGTTATGCCATGAGAAAAACCATTTTTTATATACAAAATAATGAAAAGAGAATAATAAATTATAGTAATAAGATAAATAAGAATTATGATAGTGCTGTTCCTGTTAGTTATGAGGAAAAATATGAGATAATGGATAATTTTAAAGGTATTGCGGTTTATAGTTATAAATATGATAATAAATTTTATTTAATAGAGAGACTTTTTTTTGACAAAAATTTCAATTTAGTTAATGATTCTAATGGTGTTATGATTTATAAATATGCTTATAATGAAGATGGACTTCTTGAATCTCAGGAACATTATGGAGATTTTGATAATCCTATAAGTGATATTGTAGGTGTTTTTAGGTACAAGTTTTTGTATGATATTAATGGTAATGTTATATTAAAGAGTAATTATTCTAAAAATGGAGCTTTAGTTGCAGATGAAAATGCTGTTTTTGAATATACTTATGAGTATGATAAACAAAATCGACTAATTAGTCAGAAAAATTTTGGTAATTTAGGTCAATTGCAAGATGATATTTATGGTGTTAGCATGTATAAGTATGAATATAATAAATTTGGTAAAATTTCAAAGAAAACAAATCATGGCCCAGATTTAAGATTGAGAGATAATATTGGGGGTATTTCAATTTATAAATGGATATATGATAGTAAAGGTGATTTAATTGATTTTCAAAAATTTGATTCTTTAGGTAATTTAATATAAGTATTTTTTTTTCTCATTTTTTCCAATAGAACAAAGTAGTTCATATGTACTTCTGCCAGATTCTTTACTAAGTATATCTAAGCTTAATCTTTCAGAAACTATTTCTACTTTGTCTCCTATGTTGATTTTTAGATCTTGAGGTATTTCTATGATGGAAATGTTCATACATATTTTTCCTCTAATAAAACATTTTTTATCTTTTATTATGCAATAAAGATTTTTAGATGTATTTGTGAGTTTTGGCATATAAGTATCCAACAGGTATAAGTCCAATTTGCATATTTTCTTTTGCTTTAAAGAGTCCAGAATACGATATTTGGTCTCCTTTTTTGATATTTTTAATAAATATTACTTTTGAGTATAAATTTAGTACAGGCTTCAGTTTTAAATTATTGTTTTGATTGTTAGGATTTGGGTGATATCCGTATAAAATAAGGCCTGGCCTTATCATGTTAAATTTTTCACTTATTTTATAGTTTGTTATGTGTCCTGAGTTGGAAATATGAATGAATTTTGGATTTATATTTTTATTTTTAAGTTCATTTATGAGATAATCAAATTTTTTGCTTTGTGTTTGCGTAATTTTTGTGTTTTCTGTTGTTGGTAAATGTGTGCAAATTCCTTCAAATTCTACCAATTTTGAATCTTGAATTTTAGTTGCTAGATTTAAAGCATTTTCTGTTTTGATTCCATATCTGTTCATTCCTACATCCACTTTTAAATGAACTTTAATTTTTTTATTTTGCCTTTTACATTCTTCTTCTATTAATGATAAGTATTGAGAGTCAGCAACAAAAGGTGTAATTTCGAAATTTACTAAATTTTTTATTGCATTTTTATTTATATTATTGATATAGAGTAATATGTTTGATTTTTTATCGATTTTCCTAAGTTTTAGAGCGTCATATATTGAAAAAAGACCAAAATAATTTATATTTTTTTCTCTAAAAAATTTAAATGTTTGAATAAGTCCATGTCCGTAAGCATCTGCTTTTAGTGTTGCTACTAATTCTTTTTTGTGAACATGACTTTTAATTGTAATTAGATTATGTTCTAGATTTTTAAAGTTTATTATTATTTCTTTATGTTTTGTCATTTTGTACATTATATTAAATATTTACAAAATTCACATTTATACTTTGAAATTTATTTAAATTGCTTGACTGATATGAAGCATTTATATTAATCTTTTTAGATTTAAAGAAAAGGAATCCTTGGTGCAAAAAAATGAATTATTCCGATAATTAATGCTAGTATTCCTATCAATTTTTTATTGTTTTCAACTAATGATTGAAATTTTCCATATTCTTTGTTGTTTTGAAGAGTTATAGGCATCTTCTGATTTAAAAATAAGATAAACCCAATAAGAAATAAACTGATGGCAGGAAATAAATTTCCAATTATTGGTAAATCATAGGGGATAATTATTTCCAATATACTTACTGTTATAAAAATTGTACCAAAAATACTTCTTGCAGCTTTATTATTGTTAATTGCATTGACAAATTCGTCAAAGATAATTAAACACTTAAGCTTGTCTCTTAAAGTTGGAAATGCTAGTATTATTCCTCCTAAAATATTAAGTAAAACAGATATAAAATATATTTGTAACATCTCTTATCCTCCAAGATCTAATCTTTTATTAAAATATGCCTTGTAGCCCTTTTGAGTTATTAGCATTATATTTAACAAACTTTCATTCTTATATGCAACATTAGTATATAACGTATAGTTAATCTTGTCTATGTAAATCATATTATTTTCAACAAGTTTACTATCTAAGTATAATTCTATATTGGCTTTACCAATATAAGTAATAGGTATATTTTGGATATTAATTTTTGCAAGATCATAAGACTCATAATTAGCATTTTCTTTAATATC
>NZ_LN609267.1:139977-161586 GCF_000825665.2 Borrelia crocidurae | reverse complement strand
ATTATTACCTTAGTAGTAATTAATATGATTACAAAAATTATTCCATGCATTAGTTTTTTTTTAAGGAGTTTTTTATTTTTTTCTTCTTTTTTGTATTTACAATTGTTATTTTTCATGTATTTTGATGATAAATTATTTCATAGTTTAAGTAATATATTTAAATTCCACCAATAGACACTAACCCCGCTTTTCTCTGCATAAAGTATACTAAGTATTCCGTCTTTTGATAGGCTTTCAGCAAGAAATTTAAGATTAGGTGGTTCAATTAGTATCATTTGTTCTTTTATCTTTCCTTTATTGTCTAATTTCCATATTAAAATATTAGATAGATTTTTCATATTAGTAGATGCTATTATTTTATTTTTTTGAATTCCAATGATATTGATAAAACTTTCTTGTTGATCATCTAATAAATTTTGTGGTAACGTAATTTTATTTTTTATTTCAAATTCTTTATTCTTATTTAAGCTTATTGTATAAAAGTGTTGATTTTTGATTCTGACTCCTAGGTCATTAATGTTTTCATTTGTTCTAATGTTTTCATAGTATGTTGTCTTTGCATAAATAATTTTTTTATTTACTTCAAAAAATATTTTGTCTATTGATATATTATATTTTTTTTTCTCTTCTTCTGGTATTTGTAATATGTTTGTGTTTATATATATCTTATAAAGAGGTGAGAGATCTTGATCGTAAGAGTATATTATGTAACCTTCGTGATATATGGTTATTATTGCTATGTTATTTCCATCGTCAATATTAATATCACAAACTTCTGGAAATGGCGTTCCATTATGTCCTTCTTGTCCCAGTATTGCTATAGATGAATCTTTATTTAGAATAAAGATTTGTGTAGAGTATGCTATGTTTTCTTTTTCGTCGAATTTAGATTTTGTGTTGTTTATTGTATCTGATACGATGATAAAGTCTTTTGATGGATAGATAGCCTGGATATTTTCAAAGTTTACTTTTTTTATTTTTAGGTTGTCATTTGTTTTAAATATGCCATTTTGATAAGTTTGAATTAATTTTCCATAAGATGTAAAAATCATGAGTTTGTTTGCTTTTTTCTCGACAATATATACAAGACCGTTGTATGTTTTAATATCAAAGCCTGAATTTGTAAATTTGTTTGTAAGTGGTGTTATTTCTCCGGGTAGTGTTCCAAATGGTATTTTAAACTGTTGTTCTCCAAGTTCGTTTAAAGTTTTAGTATTACATGATATAATTATAAGAAATATATTTAAATGAATTTTATAAAACTTTTTCATGTTTTAGATGTTATTATTTTAAATAGTTAAAAGTCAATTATTTTAGGAGTATTGATACCTAATATGTTAAGAGCAATATTTGAGGCGACTGTTGGCTCAAAGAGCAAAAGGGATTTAAAAAGTTATCTTCCTGTTTTAAGAAATATTAATAAACTTGAATCTTGGACACTATCTTTGTTGGATGAGGATTTTTCAAGGGAAACAGAAAAATTCAAAAGTGAACTTCAGAGTGGTAAGACTTTAGAAGATATTTTAGAGAGAGCATTTGCCCTCTCTAGAGAGGCTGCAAGAAGGCGACTTAAAGAGAGACCTTATGATGTTCAACTTATTGCTGGTCTTGCGCTTCATCAAGGTAAAATAATAGAAATGAAGACAGGAGAAGGTAAAACTTTGTCTTCTGTTCAGGCTGCTTATCTTAATAGTTTAACAGGTGAGGGTGTTATTATTGTTACGGTTAATGATTATCTTGCAGAACGTGATTCAAATTGGATGAAACCTGTTTTTGATCTTTTGGGAGTGAGTGTTGGTGTTGTACTCTCTAATATGGATTCTTCTAGACGAAAGATAGAATATGGTAAAGATATTACCTATGTTACGAATAATGAGCTTGGATTTGATTATTTAAGAGATAATATGTGTTTTGATTTATCTCAGAAATCTTTAAGAAATTTTAATTATTGCATTATTGATGAAATTGATTCTATTTTAATAGATGAAGCTAGAACACCTTTAATTATTTCAGGTTCAACTGAAGGTGATACTAGTGCTTATCTTACTGTTAATTCTCTTGTTCCTTTTTTAAAAGAGTGTTCTAAAGATCTAAAAACAGGAGATTATCCTTTAGAGATTGATGATCTTGATGGAGATTATACAATTGATGAAAAGGCTAAAAGAATATCTTTTACCGTTAATGGATTAAATAATCTTGAACGAATTTTAGTTTCAAAGGGCATAATTCAAGGGTCTATGTATGTTGATTCTAATTTTAATTATGTTCATTATATGACACAGGCATTAAAGGCACATTTATTATTTTTAAAGGATAGAGAATACATTGTTGGAGATTTTGGTGTTGAAATTGTTGATGAATTTACAGGTCGTGTTTTAAAAGGACGAAGATATTCAGATGGGCTACATCAAGCTATTGAAGCTAAGGAAGGTGTTAGGGTTGCAAGTGAAAATAAGACTATGGCAACAATTACATTTCAAAATTTATTTAGGATGTTTAATAAGATTTCTGGTATGACTGGTACTGCAGATACAGAGGCAAAAGAATTTCATAGGATATATGATCTTGATGTTGTAGTAGTCCCTACTAATAAATTGGTTGCAAGGATAGATGAAGATGATATCATTTATTATACTGAAGAATTTAAGTTTAGAGCAATTACGGATGAAGTTTTTGAGGCTTATAAGAGAGGACAACCTGTTCTTGTTGGAACAGTTTCTATTGAAAAGTCTGAAATTTTATCTAATATGTTTAAAAATAGAGGCATTAAACATGAAGTTTTAAATGCTAAAAATCATTTTCGTGAAGCATTAATTATTGCTGAAGCAGGGGCAAAATATTCTGTTACAATTGCAACTAATATGGCTGGCCGTGGTACTGATATTAAGCTTGGAGGTAATCTTGAACATAGAGTTCGTAAGAAATTTGGGACAGAAATAAGTTTTGATGATTTACAGAAAGCTATGCAAAGCGAGAGAGAGCAGTATCTTAAAGATTATGAAGAAGTTAAATCGCTTGGTGGGCTTTATGTTATTGGTAGTGAGCGTCATGAATCGCGAAGAATAGACAATCAGCTTAGAGGACGTGGGGGAAGACAGGGAGATCCTGGCAGATCAAGGTTTTATGTATCTCTTGAGGATGATTTGATGAGGCTTTTTGCAGGGGACAATTTAAGAGCTCTTATGGGGAAACTTGGAATGGCTACAGGTGAACCCATTGCGCATTCTTTATTAACAAAATCTTTGGTTAATGCACAAAGGCGTGTAGAGGATCGAAATTTTGAGATTAGAAAACATCTCTTAGAGTATGATGATGTCATAACTAAACATAGGGAATTTATTTATTCTCAGAGAAATTTAATTCTTGCTGATAATAATATTAAGGAACGTATTCTTCTCTCTTTAAGAGAATATCTTGATTTTTTATTCGATCAAGTAAAAGGAGATGTGGTCACAAGTTCTGTTTTAAATGAAATAAATTCAGTTTTTGCTTATATGATGGAAAGTGTTGGTTCTGTTGAGAAAATGAGTATTGCTGATTTAAAAGATAAGTTAATGGAAGTTGCTAGGTCTAATCTAGATATAAAAGAAGAATTAATTGGTTCTGAACTTTTAAATGAATTTTTAAAATATGAATATTTGAAAAATATTGATTCTAAATTTCAGGAGCATCTTGCAAATCTTGATTCTTTAAGAGAATCAGTTTATCTTAGATCTTATGCTAATAAAAATCCAATTACTGAATATAAGGAAGAGGGTTTTGCAATTTTTAGTGAACTTATTAAAGATATTAAGATTGAAACTTTAAGACGAACTTTGCAGGTGAAGATTGATGTTGATTCTAGTAATTATAAAAATAAAAAACCTAAAGATGTTCATGCTACTCATAAGGAGTTTTCAGGTATTGTTTCTAGGGAAAGAGATGATTCGGTAGGGGTTCAAATAGTTAGAAATACTCCTAAGATTGGAAGAAATGAACCTTGTTATTGCGGAAGTAAAAAAAAATATAAAAATTGTCATGGAAAAAATTAAAAAGGGGGTGTTGTTATGTTTAAATTACCAGAACTTGGCTATTCTTATGATGCTTTGGAGCCTTATATTGATGCTAAGACAATGGAAATTCATCATAGTAAGCATCATAATGCTTATACAGTAAATTTAAATTCTGTACTTGAAAAGACAAAAGTGAATTGTTCTTACGATATTGAAAGTATATTAAAAAATATTCAGCGATTTCCAATTGAATTTCAAAAAGTTGTTAAAAATAATGCAGGTGGATATGCTAATCATAATTTGTATTTTAGAACTTTAAAACCTGGCAATAAAGATAATATTTTGAAAAATTTTGAAGAACATGTAAATGCTACTTTTGGTAGTCTTGATAATTTGAAGGTGGCCTTAAAAGATTTAGCTGTTAGTATTTTTGGAAGTGGTTGGGCTTGGTTAGTTCTTTATGCAAATAGGGAGCTGCAAGTAATATCAAGACCAAATCAAGATAGTCCTTTGATGGAGGATTATAAGCCAATTTTAGGTATTGATGTTTGGGAACATGCTTATTATCTTAAATATCAAAATAGAAGGGCTGAATATATTGATGCGTTTTTTAAGACATTAAATTGGGAAGAAATTTCGCGAATTTATAATGAAATCATAGAATAATTATAATTTTAATAGGTAAATATTTTTATTTGTTTCAAAACTAGGATTAAATATAAATATGTATAGTGTGTGTATCTTGTCTAATATATGTTTATATTTAATCCTAGTTCATTTTAATAATATGTTATTAAACTTGATAAGTAATAATGTATTCTTTATAGCTCGTTATTGTAATTGTGTTTTTCAATATCATTAAAATATTTTACTGTTCCAACCTTAAGTTCATATGTTGCAGCTTCATCTGATACTATAATTGCATTTTTATGTAACTGCAAAATACTAATTGGCCACATGTGATTTACTCCTTTTTCAATGGCATGCTTTAGTGCTCTTGATTTGTTGTGTCCATTTACTATAATCATTACTTCTTTGGAATCCATAATTGTTCCAACTCCTACTGTTAAAGCGCTTTTTGGAACTTTGTTGATGTCGTTTTCAAAAAATCTTGAATTTGCTATAATTGTGTCTTGTGTGAGTGTTTTAATTCTTGTCCTTGATTTAAGAGATGATCCAGGTTCATTGAAGGCAATATGACCATCAGGTCCAATTCCTCCCACAAAAAGTGTAATGCCACCATAAGATTTGATTTTTTTCTCATATTTTTCACATTCATTTATAAGATTGATAGCATTGCCATTTAGTATATTGACATTTTCTTTTTGGATGTTTATATGTGAAAAAAAATTGTTCCACATAAATGAGTAGTAACTTTCAGGATGATTTTTATCAAGACCTATGTATTCGTCCATATTGAATGTGATCACATTTTCAAATGATATTTTATTTAATTTGTTGAGTTCAATTAGATTTTGGTACATTCCAATTGGTGAACTACCTGTTGGAAGCCCTAAAATGAATGGTTTTTCTTTTGTAGGTGCCCATTCTTTTATTTTGCTGGCTACATGATTAGCAGCCCATCTTGACATTTCATTATAAGTAGCTCTAATAATTAATCTCATTTGTTGCTCCTTGTATTTTTAGATTAATAACACTAAAGTTTATTGAAAATTATTTTTGATTCTATCATTGTTAATTTTAGATTTAAGTCTTTGTCAAGAACATTTATATTTGCATCATAACCATGACATATTAAACCTTTTTTTTCAAGATTAATGATTCTAATCGGATTATATGAGCTTGCTTGAATAGCATCGCTTAAACTGTATCCAAATTCTACTAAATTTTTAATTCCTTGTATCATTGTAAGTGCAGATCCTGCTATTGTGTCATTCTCTATAATATAAAATAGGCCGTTGTTTTTAAGATATACTTTTTCTCCATTGGCTATTAATTCTCCAGATGGTTGTAGTGTTGGAGTTAATCCATCAGTTACAAGTACCAACTTGCTTATGTCTTTGAGTTTTCTAAGCATTAAAACAAGTTTTGGGTGAACATGATGTCCATCAGCAATAATTTCACAAGATACATCTCCATGAATTAAGGCAGCTCCTATTGCATTTGGATTTCTATGATCGAGCTTTGACATTGCATTAAAAAAATGAGTTGTGTGAAGTATACCTACTTGAAAACCTTCTATCATATTTTCGTATTTTGCATTTGTATGCCCTGCTTGAAGTGTGATATTGTTTTCCATACAAAATATTGCAAGTTCCCTCATTCCTTTAAGTTCCGGTGCAACCGTCATTGTTGCAATATTTGTCCTTTTTCTACCAAAAGAGTCTGTAAAAGTTCCTCCTGCTGCTTCTATAAATTTTTTCATTATCTCAATGCTTGGTTTTTGGAGATAAGAAGTAGGATGAGCTCCTTTTTTTTCGGGAGAAAAAAATGGTCCTTCAAGGTGAAGTCCTAAAATTTTTGCACCCTTTTCTTTTCCTATTGCTTGTGTGCATGCTTTAATTGTTTCAATCATTTCTTCAGTTGGACGTGGATAGAGTGTTGGTAAAAATCCTACTACTCCGTATTCTGCTAAATGTTCTGACATTTTGATAATAGAGTTTGTTGAACATTGATCAGTTCCATATCCATAAAATCCATGTATGTGATTATCATAAAGACCAGGTGTTATGTAATTACCTTTAATGTCAATCATTTCATAATCTTGTAATTCAATTTTTTCAAGTCTGTCGGATGTTACGATATCAAAAATTTTATTTTCTCTAATCAGGACAGCTGAGTTGTCTATTTTATCATTTCCTGTAAGTACAGATTTTGCGTTAAATAAACAAAAATTTGACATATGCGCTCTCCTATTAACTTAAATTTTACTATAAATAAGGATCTTTTTTAAAGATACTTATTTGTTATTTATGTCTAAAATTAGATTTTTATTATTAGCTTTAAAGTATAATATTATTTCTTATGTGATATCTATATGTTTTTATGTTAAACTTTCTACTTAAGAGGTGTTGTAATGTCTTCTGGATTTTTTGTTCCTGGTGTAGATAATAAATATAATACCAAAGAAATCCGTGAATCAATGCTTAAGCCTGATAAGTCTAAAATAGATTCGTCTGTGCAAAAGCTTGAAAGTTTGCAACAGGAAAAACGTGCTTGGCAAACAATTAATAAAAAGGTATCTGTTTTGAATTCTCTTGCAAAACAAATTACATCTCTTAATGGTCCTTTTAATTATATGTCGGGTAATTCTAGCAATAATGATGTTCTGTCTGTTTCTGCTCGTTATGGGGCTAAAAATGAAAATTATAAAATCGGTGTTAATCAAGTAGCAAGCTCTGATGTTTTCTTATCTGCAAATTTTAAACAAAAAGAAATTAATATTCCTGCAGGAGAATATACATTTTTAGTTGGGAAGAAAGAAATTAAGGTTAGAAATAATGGAGATCTTGAATCTCTTGTTAGAGATGTTAATAATAGAGGCAAGGGATTTTTGTCTGCTAAAATTGTTAAGAGTGATAGTTCTGGTAATAGTAGGTTAATTTTGCACTCTTTAAAGGAAGGTGAAAATAATAGACTTATTATGAAAGATGAAGCTTTAAATCTTGCTAAGAAAATAGGCATTTTAAGTGAACGTACGACAAATTTTAGTCCAAATATAAGGGAAATTGTTAATAGTCAACAAAATAGTAGTAATAAAATTTTTCTTGATAAAGATGATATTGTGTTAGAGCCCCTTTCAGAGATTGCAATAAGTATTCCAGACAATATTGAAATTGGTAAGGGGAGTAAAATTAAATTTGAAATCAAATATTATGATATGGATGATAAGAGTATTTTAAATGAAATAGTTTTTAATCCTGGTGAGGCTACATTTGAGGGTGCTAAAGTTGAAGGAGAGGATAGTATTATTAATCTTGAATCTGATTATAAACCTTTTTTGAAAGAAAAAAAATATATTCAAATGAATATGATTAAGGTTCACAGTGGTACAGGTTCTTTAGAATTACCCCCAATCAATGTTGCAAGTGATTTTGAAAAAGTTGAGGTTGAAGTTGGGTCTCTTTTAGGTTTAAAGGAGATTAATATTGAGAATAAATTAAATAATAAGGCTTTTGTTATTCGAAATATTGAAATATTTGATCCAAAAAACAGAGATGGGCATTTGCCAATTAATGCCAAAAGCTTTGCAGAGAATGCAAAAATTAAGTTTGATGGAGTTGATGTTGAACGAGATTCAAACACTATTAATGATTTAATACCAAATGTTACATTAAATTTAAAACAGTCATCAGATGATACTGTTGATGTGCGTGTTGAACCTGATTATGAAGGTATTAAGAAACTTTTATTAGATTTTTTAATTGCCTATAATGAAGTTTTGGCTGGGATTAATATTGTAAGTTTGAATGAAGATAATGTGGATAATCAAAAATCAGATGTATTAGAGGAATGGTCTTATTTAAATGAAGAGGAAAAGGAAGAGGCTTATAAAAATTTGGGAATTCTTAGAAGTGAATTTACATTGAAAAATTTTAAATCAAGATTAGAATCGATCATGTTTAATGTTTATAGAACAAATGATCCTAATTTTTCACTTATTAATCAGATGGGAGTTTTTACTAGTTCTATGTCTTCATCAGGAGGATTTTCACGTTATTTAAAACTTGATGAGAAGAAATTTAATGAAGTTTTACAGAGTAATATTAGTTCAGTTAAAGAGTTTTTTGCGTTTGATTTTAATGATGATAGAATTTATGATGATGGGCTTGCTAAGGTGCTTGGTGATTATTTGTCTCTCTTAATAGGTGCTGGGGGATTTATTTATAATAAGATAAAAAGTTATGATTTTAGAATTCCCAATCAAAAAAATGTGGTTGAAGATTACAAAAGGAAATATGAAGAGAGAGAAAGAAAGGTTGAAGGAGAACTTAATACTTTGGATTTTACTGTAAAGCGAATGAAAGAACAGGAAGAAATTCTTAAGTCTTTAAATTTATATAGACAAAACAAGTAACAAATTTAATTTAAATGAATATTGTATTTATTTTTTTCTTGTTTTTGTGATATCCTTTTAAAAAGATGACAAATGGATTTGTCGAAAACATCAAAATTATATTAATTTATCACGGAGGAGATGATATATGATCATAAATCATAATACGTCAGCTATAAATGCTTCAAGAAATAATGCTATTAATGTTGCTAATCTTAGCAAAACTCAAGAAAAACTTTCTAGTGGGCATAGAATTAATCGTGCATCTGATGATGCTGCTGGTATGGGTGTTGCTGGGAAAATTAACGCTCAAATTAGAGGGTTATCCCAAGCTTCAAGAAATACTTCAAAGGCAATAAATTTTATTCAAACAACAGAAGGAAATTTGGATGAAGTAGAGAAAGTGTTGGTGAGAATGAAAGAGCTTGCTGTTCAATCTGGTAATGGTACATATTCAGATGCAGACAGAGGTTCTATTCAGATTGAAGTTGAGCAACTTACAGATGAGATCAATAGAATTGCTGATCAGGCACAATATAACCATATGCACATGTTATCTAATAGATCATCTGCTGAACATGTAAGAACAGCTGAAGAGCTTGGAATGCAACCTGTAAAGATTAATACACCAGCGTCATTATCTGGATCACAAGCTTCATGGACATTAAGAGTACATGTTGGTGCAAATCAGGATGAAGCAATTGCTGTTAATATTTATGCAGCTAATGTTGCAAATCTTTTTTCAGGTGAGGGTGCTCAACAAGTAGCTCCAGCTCAAGAGGGTGCACAGCAAGAAGGAGCACAAGCAGCTCCAGCACCAGCAGCAGCTCCAGCTCAAGGTGGAGTTAACTCTCCAGTTAATGTTACAACTGCTGTTGATGCTAATATGTCACTTACAAAAATAGAAGATGCTATTAGAATGGTAACTGATCAAAGAGCAAATCTTGGTGCTTTCCAAAACAGACTTGAATCTGTTAAAGCTAGCACAGAGTATGCTATTGAAAATTTAAAAGCGTCTTATGCTCAAATTAAAGATGCAACAATGACAGATGAAATTGTAGCATCTACAACAAACAGTATTTTGACACAGTCTGCAATGGCTATGATTGCACAAGCAAATCAAGTTCCTCAATATGTATTGTCCTTGCTTAGATAAATTTGATTTTTTAATAAGGGTCTGTTAGAAGACCCTTATTTTTATTTGTGTCAATCAAAATTTGATATTTAAGTGCTATAATATTGCTTTATGTAAAATTATGTTTTAATATTAGGAGTTTGCTTTGTATAAAGCTAGTGTGACAGTCAGGAACCTTTATAAAACATTTTGTTATAATGAAATTCAAAAACAAATTTTTAATTTTAAGTTTGATTATGAGAATGGTAAAGATAGATCTGATATTTACAAAGAATTTTCTGTTTTTATTGCAAATGCAAATAGTTAATCTTGATATTTATGAAAATGAAATTTTAGTTATTATGGGTATGTCAGGTTGTGGTAAGTCTACTTTTGTTAGATGTTTAAATGGTATACATAAAATAGATTCTGGTTCTATTTTAGTAGATAATATTGAAATGAATGATATTAATCAAAAGGATCTCTCTGCTTTGAGAAAAGATAAGTTTGCAATGGTTTTTCAGAATTTTGGGCTCTTTCCACATATGAATGTTTTAAAAAATGTGACTTATGGCCTTGAAGTTAAAAGTGTTCCTAAGAAAGTTAGGATTCAAAGAGCCCTTGATATTTTAAGACTTGTTGGGCTTGAAGATTCTAAGTATAAATATATAAATGAACTTTCAGGTGGAATGAAACAAAGAGTGGGTATAGCTAGAGCTTTAGTTGTTAATCCTGATATACTTTTAATGGATGAAGCTTTTTCAGCTCTTGATCCTTTAATTCGAGGTGAGATGCAGTGTGAGCTTTTAAGATTGGTGGACAAGTTAAAAAAGACAGTTGTATTTATTACTCATGATTTAATTGAGGCTTTTAAATTAGGCAATAGAATTGCTTTTATGAGAGATGGTGAGATTATTCAGGTAGGTAGACCATTAGAAATATTAAGAGAGCCTAAAACAGAATTTATAACTAATTTTATTAAAAATCTTCCTGTTTTAAATATTTTAAAGATCAAAGATATTATCAAAGTTGATTTTGATCATTATGGATATAATGATCAATTTAATGTTATCATTAAAAAAGAAAATGATAGTTTTATATTGCATGATATTTCTATTGGTAAAAAATGTAGTAATATTATTTCTTTAAATTTGGATTTAAATGATGAGATAAAAAGTGTCGTTAAATATTTAAATAAGTTAGATTATTTGATTGTGACAAAAGGACAAGGTGATATTATTGGATACATTGATTTAGGAGAGATTGCTGCTTTATTGGCAAGGTAGTTATTTATGAATAGGGATTTTATAGTTAGTAGTATAGATAAGACATTTGATTTTTTGGTTGATAATTTTGCAAATTCTAGTGGTATCGGATTTGCTAAGGTTATAGATTCTTTTTATGAAAATTTGAAAAGATTGTTTATCGTAATTAATCCTGTTCTTTTTATTGTAATAATTTGTGTTTTTAGTTTTTTATTTTTGAAAAAAAGATTGGCACTTTTGATTATGTTGGGCTTTTGTTTTATTTTATATTTTGATCTTTGGGAAGTTTCTATGGATACAATATCACTTATTTTTGTATCTGTATTTTTTTCTGTACTTTGGGGAATTTTAATAGGTATTTTGGGTGGGTATTGTGCAAAATTTTATGTTTTTTTAAAACCATTGCTTGATTTGATGCAAGCAATGCCCCCATTTGTTTATTTGATACCAGCTATATCTTTTTTCGATACGGGTACGTCTTCGGCAATTTTTGCTACAATAATTTTTGCAATGCCCCCAGTTATTAGATATACACGATTAGGAATTATTCAAGTTCCAAGTGAGGTTATTGAAGCTGCAAAATCTTTTGGAAGTAGTAGTGCTCGTATTCTTTTTCAAATTCAATTACCATTGGCTTTACAGAGTATAATAGAGGGGATTAATCAATCAATAATGATGGCAATATCTATGATAGTGATTGCGGCAATGGTTGGGTCCTCAGGACTTGGTAGAACCGTGATATATTCTGTTGAAAGGTTGCATTTTGCTGAAGGTTTAATATCTGGATTGGCTGTTGTAATAATAGCTATTATTTTAGATAGAATTATGCAAGCTATTTTCATTAAATTTAGTTATTTAAATACTGATAATTATGGGGGTAAGAAAGAAAATAAGTTCAAAAGGTTTTTAGAAATGTATAACAAATAATGCTTTGTTTGTATTTGTTAGAAGGGGGATTGGTTTATGAAAGGTATTTTTATACCTGTTTTTGTAAGTTTTGTTTTAATTTTTGTGGCTTGCAGTAAAGATGATAGTTCTGATAATGGTAATCCTAAAAGTTTAAAATCGGTTAAAATTGCTTATGTTAATTGGATAGGTGAAACAATTGCTACTAATATTGTAAGAGTTGTTTTTGAGAGAATAGGATATAATGTGGAAATATTGCCTGTGACTACGTCTATAATGTATCAGTATTTAGCATCTGGACGAGTGGATGGTATGGTATCTGCATGGGTGCCCACAGCAGATAAGTTTTATTATGAAAAATTTAAAGATAAATTTGTTGACCTTGGTGCTAATTATGAGGGTACGTTACAAGGGTTTGTGGTTCCAAGTTATGTTACGATTTCAAGTATTTCAGAACTTAAAGGTAGGGGTTCTGAATTTAAAAATAAAATGATAGGAATAGATGCAGGAGCAGGTACTCAGCTTTCTGTAGAGGAAACTCTTAATCGTTATGGATTGAGTGAAGAATATGAGCTTATCTCTTCGAGTGAAAGTGTAATGCTTGCAAGTTTGGAATCTGCCATTAATAAACAAGAATGGATTTTGGTGCCTTTATGGCAACCTCATTGGGCATTTGTTAAGTATGATATTAAATTTTTAGATGATCCATTATTGTCAATGGGAGGTCCTGAGAGTATTCATTCTCTTGTTAAGCTAGGACTTCAAGAAAGTGATCCTGATGCTTATTACTTATTTGATAATTTTTACTGGGGTGATGATTTGTTATTGCCTTTGATAGAAAAAAATTATAAAGAGCCTGGCCAAGAATATAAAAATGCTGTTGAATTTGTTGATTCTCATAAGGACTACATAAAAAATTGGGTTCCAGATAAATATAAAAATTTATTTGATTAATCTTGTTTTAAATTCTTTTAATGAATTTAATATTGGATTTTTAGTTGGTAGTGATTCACAACCTCCTTTAAAGAGTGCATTGCATCTAATTATTCTTAGTGTAATAAGAATAAAAGCCGTTAAAATATTATATTTTTTTAAACAATGAAGTGCATAGTTTGAGCAACTGGGTTGATATATACAGTAAAAACCAACTATTTTAGAGAGAGTTTTTTGGTATATTTTGATCAGTAGTATCAGGATTAAGTTTATCATTATAAAAATTTTTTTTAATATTCGAATGTATATCATAATATTATGTTATTATATTGTCATCCATAATGAATATATTATCTTTAATCCTCATAATGTTTAACGAATTTTTAAAACTAGTTATAAGAAATCATCCTAATATTAATTTTTCTTTTATCAGTTCCGTCTTATGCAGAAGAAGTTATGAAAATATCTTCCATGGATGCTATTAATATGGCTTTAAAATATAGCTTAGAATCTAAAAATGCTAAATACCAAGAAGAGATAAAGAAATTATATAAAGATAGATCTTGGAATATTTTTGTGCCAAATGTGGGATTTTCTTCAAATATTTCAAGACAAAATCCTTTTATGTCAAATGCGAGAGGAGAACATTGGCACTTGGGTTTAGGTGTTTCTGCTGAACTTTCAATATCACCATCTGTTGTTAATAAAATGAGACTTGCTTCTTTTAATTATGACGAAGTTGTTATAGATAGAGAAAGAGTTAATAGAGATATTAAGTTGAATGTTCTTAAAATATATAATGAACTTTTAGCTTTTAAAAGTATTGTAGACGTTTTAAAGGAACAGCTTGATAAAGGGAAACTTAAATTTGAACAAGTAAGTATTGCTTATGATAATGGTCTTATTTCCGAGATAGATTATCTTGATTCTAAACTTAAATATAATAAGCTTCAGCCCAATTTGGATGAACAAATCATTAAGTTTGAGGAGATAAAGTCAAAATTTAGGTTGTTAATAGGATTAGATGTCTTGCAAGATTTTGAAGTTGTAGGTGAATTATCAGATGATATATTGGATTTTTCATTTTTTAATGAAATTGTAGATGTTTATGAAGATTTAGAGATAAGAAAATTAAACAATTTTGTTAAAATCATGCAAACTACTCTTGATAGTCTTTGGTTAGATGCCTTTTTACCGAGTTTGTCATTGTCAATGTCTTATAATCCTGGAAATATTTCTTTTGGTAGTGGTTTTTCTGGTTTGGGGCAACAAGGATTTCATTTTGTTTTTGGATTAACTTATAGTTTAACTGAGATTTTGCCTTTTTCGAAAAGTTTTACAGAAATATGGAAACAAGATTATCAATTGAAAATGTTAAGAGATCAAATTGATAATAAAATGCGTGAATTTAAATCTAAGGTTGTTCAAAAACGTAAAAACATGAGGCTATATAAGTCTATTTTAGATAATTCTAAAATGACATTGGAGATTTCTAAAAAGAATTATCAAATAGCTTTTGATGCTTTTAATGCAGGTACTATAGATCTTATAAAGTTAAATGATATTGAGCTTTCTTATAAGCAGAGTGATTTACAGTTGATAAAAGATAAATTAAATTATGCTAATTTAGTACTTGAGTATAAAGATTTAATAAATAAATTGGATTAATGGAGGAATATTTATGAGTCTGATTTGTAGTATTAGGGGGTTGTATTAAGTATTATTTCTTACCTTTAGTTTTATTCTTTATCTTTTCATGTAGTGAAGAGAGAGAAATTCAAGAAGATGTTGCTAACGATAATACTGCTGGTGATGTTATTGATAAACCCTATAGGTTTCCAGTTGTTGTGATGAAGGCTCGACGAGGAGCTATCAGTGATTATATTTCTTTGAATGGTGATGTTGATACCAAAGTTAAGGTCAAAGTATTTCCAGATGTTGCAGGTAAAATAAAGTCTTTTAATATCAAACTTGGGAGTTATGTAGAGAAGGGACAAGTTATTGCAATGCTTGATCCTTCAAAGCCAGGTTCTTTTTATTTGCAGAGTCCGGTAAGATCTCCGATTTCTGGATATGTTTTGTTTGTTAATTGTAAAATTGGAGAAACAGTTACTCCCCAAACGAGTGTTGCATTAATAGGAAAAATGAATGTTATGCAAATTAAAACTTATGTTTCTGAAAAATATATCTTGGATATTAAGGTTGGTAATAATGCGCTTATTGAGTTTGGATCTTATTCTGATGAAAAGTTTCGGGCAAAGATTTCAGAAATATCGCCTATTTTAGATTTTAAAAGTCGTTCTGCTGAAGTATATCTTGAGCCTTTAGGAAGTGCTGCAAATAAAATGGTTGTGGGTATGTTTGTGAAGCTTAAAATTGTTACTAAGAATTCAAAAAATGTGATTAAAATACCAAAACATGCTTTTGTTGAAAGAGAGGGTAAACTTTGTGTGTTTAGGGTGAATACCGATTCAACAACGGTGGAGAGGGTGTTTCCTTTAGTAGATTTTGAAGTGGATAATATTGTTTCTATTAAGGATGGTATTAATGAGGATGATTTGATTGTGACTGAAGGTGTTTCTTGGCTATCAGATGGAGTTTTTGTAAATATCGTAGATACTCAAGATGGACTTGATGTTGGAGACAATATTTGATTTTTGAGGTTAATTATGTTAGTAAAAAAAGTTGTTAATAAACCAATAACGATGCTAATATTGTTTTCTTTATTGATTATTCTTAGTATTTATACTTTTTCAAGACTAAATATTAATTTGTTGCCCAATGTTGAAGATGCCAATCTTTACGTTTCTACTCTTTATGCAGGAAGTTCTGCAAAGGAAGTTGAAGAAAAAGTTACGCGCATTTTAGAAAGCAATTTGTCTTTAGTAAAGAATATCAAAACAATAAGTAGTATTTCTTCTAAAGGGCATAGTGAAATTACGCTTAATTTTTATCATGGAACCAATTTGGATTTGGCTTTAAATGAGGTAAAGGACACACTTGAGTTTTCAAAAGGTCTATTGCCAAAAGAAGCAGGTTTACCTAGGATTTCTAGAGATCGTTTAGATGGTATTCCAGTAATATCATTTTTTATGTATTCAGATAGGTCTGTTGTAGAACTTAAGAGGTATGCAAAGGAGCTTTTAAAGCCCAGATTGGAAAGACTTGCAGGGGTTGGACTTGTAAATATTGCTGGAGGGGGTGATAAACATATTGTAGTTGAAGTCTCTCAAAATAGGTTGGAGGCATATGGGCTTACTTTATCGGATATTGTGCCATTTATTTCTTCTCAAAATGTTGAATTTTCTGTTGGTGAGATCTTGGACAATGATTTACAATATCAAGTACAAATATCTGGGAATTTCAATTCAATTAAAGATTTGGAAGATGTTGTTATTGCTTATAAATCTTATTCTTTGCAAGATGATTCTTTAGTTCAGGTTAAGTTGAGAGATGTTGCAAGTATTAAGACTATTTTTAAAGAAAAAAAGTATGTATATTATAGTGATAAACCTTCTGTTAGTATATCTATACAAAAACAAAATGATGCAAATTTCGTTAATGTTTCAAATGCAGTAAATGCAGAATTTGAAAAAATTAAACTTATACTTCCAAAAGATATTTCTCTAGATGTTTTTAAAGATAATGCTGAACATATTAGGAATGCTCTTTCTTCTGTTTCTCATTCAGCTTATTCAGGAGCAGTTCTTGCATTATGTATTATTTTCTTTTTTTTAAGAAGCTTTAGAGCAACTGTTATTATTGGCATTACAATACCATTAGCTATTATTATTACTTTTTGTTTAATGTATTTTGCAAATATTTCATTAAATATTATGAGTTTATCAGGGCTTGCTTTAAGTGTTGGTATGGTTGTGGATTGTTCTATTGTTGTTATAGAGAATATATATAGATATAGGCAAAAAGGTGCAAAGCTTATATCTGCTGCTATTCTTGGAACACAAGAAATGATAATTCCAATTATGGCTGCAACTTTAACGTCGATTTGTGTATTTGCACCTATGCTTATTTTTAAAGCAGAATTGGGTATGATTGGTGATTTTCTTAGGGATTTTGCTTTTACTATTGTTATATCTTTAACAGTTTCTTTGTTTGTTGCAGTTTTTTTAGTTCCGGTTTTGTCAAGTTACTATATTAAACTTTATACTAGTTTTCAAAAACCCATTAGAAACACATTAGTTAAAAAAGTTGATGGCTTTTTACATAATGTTTATGCTTTTGGAGAGAGATTTTATGTTATTTTATTGAATTATGTTTTGAATCATAAGTTGATTTTTTTGTTTATTGTTATATGTAGTTTTATTGTAAGTTTAGTTTTGTTTCCGTTTTTAAATGTATCTTTTATGCCTAATGAGCGTCCTTCTGTGATTAATTTTTCTTTTAGTTTTCCAAATAGAACAAGCTTGGATATTTCAAAATCATATTCAGATAAGGTTTTGGAAATTTTAAAAAGTGAAATTAGGGCTTATCAAAGTATTGTTTCTGATATAGATTCAGGAGGTTTTTATTTTAGAGTTTTATTGTCTTTAACAGAAGAAATTGATGATTGGAGAGAGATTCAGTATAGAGTTAATAATCGTGTTAAGAGTCTTTATCCTATTTTAAATTCTTATGCTTTATCAGATAGAAATTCTCTTGGCGGCCCTCCTATTGCAATTAAAATTACATCTTTAAATTTTGAATATGCAAAGGAATATGGAGAATTGTTGATTAATCTTTTAAAGAAAAGATTCCCAAGTCTTATAAATCCTAGACTTAATATACAAGAAGAGCCGCAAATTGATATAGATATAGATAGGGAGAAAGCTTATTCTTATGGGATTAATATAGAAACTATTTCAAGAGAAGTTGGAGCCAATATTGATGGGATTTCGGCAGGAAAATATGTTGAAAATGGAGTGAGTTATGATATTTTGCTTAAGCTTGATAGCACTAATATTGTTGGATTGAAAGATTTGGATAATATATTTGTTATAAATAAATTTGGTGTAAAAATTCCTCTATCTTTAATAGCTAATTTGAGAAAGACAAAAGGAGTTAGCAGTCTGTTGCGAGAAGATCAATCTTTGGTAATTACACTGACAGCAGGTATTGCTCCAAATGAAAGTTTAGCTTCTGTTACGGAAGATATAGTAGATTTTGTAACTAATAAAGTTCCACAAAGGGATGGTATATTGGTTAAATTTGAAGGGGAATATGATTCATTTGTAAATAGTATGCAGCAATTTAAAGTAATAATTTTAATGGCTGTCTTGCTTGTATTTGGAGTAATGGCAGCACAATTTGAATCTTTGCTAAAGCCTTTTATTATTCTATTTACAATTCCATTGACTTTAATAGGTGTTATACTGATTTATTTTATATCAGGAGAAAAAATTTCTGTTTTGAGTGCTATTGGTATGCTTATGCTTGTTGGTGTTGTTGTTAATACAGGTATTGTATTGGTGGATTATATTAATTTATTGATTAAAAGAGGATTTAAGCTTAGAGAAGCAATAGTTGAAGCGGGTCGTTCTAGATTTAGACCAATTTTGATGTCTTCTTTAACCTCAATAATAGGACTGTTTCCAATGGCATTTTCAAATTCGAATAATAGTGAACTGATTAAACCAATTGCTTTTACCTTTATTGGTGGAATGATTGCTAGTACATTTTTAGCTTTGCTTTTTATTCCTATGCTTTTTGAGGCTTTTTCTAAATTTTCTATAAAGAATTTGCACGTTGTTGAAATTCTTCTTTTTTGTCTTTAAAATGGATCGTATTGAGTTTATAGTGACATATTAAATAAAAAAGAAAATAAAGATGTTATTTCTAAAATTTGTACTGATAGAAATTTTAAATTTAATGATTTTTTTATTAACGAAGATGAAAATTGATATGGAGGATGTGTGTATAGGGTTGAAATAATTTCTAACTTTTCTTTAGAATTTGATTTTCATGAATGTATAACTAGTATAGAAGAGGAATTAGGAGAGGTTATATATTATTCTAAAGTATATAATGTTAAGGGTAAAGGAACAAAAGGTGAAAGGCAGGGTAATGAAGTATGGCCTGAAGAGAATTTTATTTTTATAGTTTATACAGATAAGTTAATTATTGTAGAGAAATTAAAAAATATTACTGAAACTTTGGATAAAAAATATCCTACTGAGGGAATTAAATTTTTTGTTATTGGTGGTATAGGCTTTTATTAATTTTTACTTTATACAATTTTGTTTTATAGATATTTGTTAGTAATTTGAGAATTTGGTAAATATTATAAATTGTTACATTAAATAAGATTAAGATATATCTTGTTAATTGGTATATTCTCAGGCAAGATTAAGTTATGATTTTGTTATTTAAAATGTTATAATTGTTAGTAATAATTCTTTATAATAAGTTTGTAGTAGGGTCATATGTCAATAGTAAAGACTTTTTTTGAGATTGCTGGTAAGCATGGTTGTGGAATTGCACAAATATATAAAAATAATAAAGACTACTTTAAAGTTACTTATGCTGATTTGAAAGAGAATGTTTTAAAATTTGCTTCCTTTTTAAGGAAAATTAATTTAGGATATCAAGATAAAGTATTTATTTGTTCTGAAAATAGAATTGAATGGAGTGTTATAGATTTTGCAATTTTGTCTTTAGGTGCTGTTGATGTTCCTAAGGGTATTGATATTACTCTTTTTGAGGCTGAAATAATTATTAATAATATTGTTCCGAATGTAATCATAGTTGAAAATGTGGATCTCCTTGATTTAATTATTAAGCTTAAGTTTCAAGTAAAACCTACTGTAATTGTTATTGATGATTTGTATGAAAAAGATAAATTACGTTTTAGTGAGTTTGAAGTTTATACTTATAAAGAGTGTATTTTAATTGGAGAGAATGCGAGACAGGATGAAGAGATTATTGAGACTGTCAATAATATTAGTCTTAATGATATGGCAACAATAATATATACTTCTGGCACTACAGGAAATCCTAAAGGAGTGATGCTCTCTCATGCTAATTTTCTTTATCAGGTGTCTAGTTTTAGTCGGATGATTAGTGTTACTGAGGGGCAGATATTTATGTGTATTTTGCCAATTTGGCATTCATTTCAAAGGTCATTTTCTTATAATATTTTTCTTAAAGGTATGACTTGTTTGTTTTCAAATATTGTTCCAAGAAATATGCTTGATGATATTAGAAATATTAATCCTCATTATATTGCTGCTGTTCCTAGACTTTGGATTGCAATAAAACAAAATATTGTTAAAGAGGTTTCAAAAAAAAACTTTTTTGTAAGGTTATTGTTTAGGATTTTTGTTAAATTTGCATGTATTAATGACATTTGTCGTAGAATAATTTTAGGTTTATATCCTGATAATGGACTGGATTTATTAATACCTTTCAAAAAAATTTTAAGTATTTTGGGAGTAATAGTTTTATTTCCTTTGAATGTTTTGGGAAATTTGATTGTATTTAAAAAAATAAAAAAAGTTTTAGGCAATAATTTTGTTGTTGGTGTTTCTGGTGGGGGTAGCATACCTTTGTATGTTGTGAGGTTTTTTAATGCAATTGGTATTAATCTTGCTAATGCTTATGGCTTAACGGAGGCATCTCCAGGTGTTGCATCTAATGAGTATGGGAAGATAATTGTTGGTACTAGTGGTAAAATATTACCCGGAACTATTGCTGAGATTAGAGATGAGAATGGCGTGAAACTTAAAAAACCTGGGAAAGGAGTTTTGTTTATTAAAGGTCCTCAAGTTATGATTGGATATTATCAAGATATAGAGGCTACAAGGCAAGTTATTGGTGATGATGGATTTTTAGATACGGGTGATATTGTGAAATTGTCAAAAGATAATGTTGTTCAAATTATAGGGAGGGAGAAAGATACTATTGTTTTAAACAATGGAGAAAATATTGAACCTGCTCCCATTGAAATTAAGCTTGAAGAATCTTTACTTATTGAGAAAGCTGTTGTTGTTGGGCAAGATCAGAAATTTTTAGGTGCATTAATTCTTCCTAATTTTGAGGAGATAAATAAATATTTAGAGAGCATAGGGCACAAAATTCGTGATACTAATAAACAACAAATTATTGCAAATAATATTGTTCTTAAAGCTATTGGTGATGAGATAAAAAAACTTATTAATAGGGCCAATGGATTTAAACCTTTTGAGCAGATACTAAAGTTTGTTCTTTTAGAAAAGCCATTTGAAGTAGGGAAAGAGATGTCTATTAAAATGGATATTAAGCGTAATTATATTTCGAATTTTTATCGCAATGAGATAAAAAATTTATTCTCTTGATTTATTGTAATATTATCTCAAGTTCTTTTATATCTTTTAATTTTGTGTTAGGTGAATGAGACTGTTTGTATAC
>NZ_LN609267.1:138070-139946 GCF_000825665.2 Borrelia crocidurae | reverse complement strand
ATTTATATAGTCTTTTAAAATTTTCATTAAGTCTCTTTTAGAGAGTCCCTTGAGGTTTGGTAAGGTTTCTTTTATGTTATGTTTTATTATAGGTTTTGGTATACTGATTTTTGAAGAAATTTTAATTTTGTTGTATTCTTCTTTATTGTTTTTCTGTTCAATTAAATTTATTATTTCTCTAGCCATTGGTGCAGCGATTCTTGTTCCATATATGATTTTTTTGGGGTATCTGTATACGACATAAATAATATATTTTGGATCTTCTGTAGGATATATTACGAGTATTGAAGATGTATAATCTTCATTTGAATATTTACCTGTATTTTGATCTATTACTTGGGAAGTTCCACTTTTGGCTGAAATGCTTAAGTTTTTTGTCTTAAGTTTTGGTATGCCTCCTTTATTTACAACTTCTCTCATCAATTTTAAAACTTTTTTTGCTGTGTGTTCAGATATTACTTTTTTAATTTCTTCTTTAGGAAATTCTTGAATTGTATCTTGCATTTCATTGATTATTTTTTTTATGATTTTTGGTTTTAACATGATTCCTTTGTTACTCAATACGCTAGCAGCTTGTAATATTTGAATGGCAGAAACTCCTATTTCTTGTCCAAACCCAATTGTGGCTTTGCTTCGTCCTGACCATTTTGAATGATGATTTAAGATGCCTTTTGTTTCTCCGGGGAAAGGGAATCCAACTCTTTCTCCAAAACCAAAATCTATTAGTTTGTTGTAGAAATATTCATTATTGATTTTGTCTGTAATATGAGCTATTCCTACATTAGAGGAATAAAGTAAAATTCCACTAAGATCAATATAATCATAAGGAGGATTTAATGTTTTAATTATAATTGTTTCTCCTGATTTGAATTTTTTTTGATATATACCGTTATCTAAAAATTTTTCGTTTGGTTTTAATAGTCCACTATCTAATAGAATAGCTACTGTAAATATTTTATTAATACTTCCAGGTTCATAGGTTAGTGATGTTGAAAAGTTGTTCCATATCTCTTTAGAATATTGTGAATAATAATTGGCATCATATTGTGGAAATTGAAGCATTGATAAAATTTCTCCATTCTTAGCATCCATTACTATTGTAATCATATTTTCAGGTTTATTTTCTTGAAAATATTTTTTGGCTATTTGATTTATATTGTTTTGAAGATCTATGTCTATTGTTAGGTAAATATTGTTTGTACTTAGTTTTTCATTTATAGATTGTTGTTTTGTAAAATCTTCGTTTAATATGGAGTTTAGAGAAAATTCAATACCTGTAAGTCCAATATTATCAATACCTACAAATCCTGTAATATTGCTTGTCAATTCTTTAAATGGATAAATTCTTTTATAATCTGGATAAAGTATGATATCTTTTAGTCTTCCTTCTGATTGAATTCTTTTGATTAGTTCTGATTCTTCTTTTGTTATTTGTCGTTTTATATACTGAAATCCTTTTTTTGACAACAGTTTTTGTTTTATTGTTTGAGGATCAATTTTTAATATTGCACCAAGAGTTTCTGACGTGTTTACAATATTTTTTATTTTTCTTGGATCTGTTCCTACTGAATATGATTTTGAAGAGAAAGCTATTATTTTGCCATTTCTATCATAAATGTTACCCCTTCTTGATATATGATTTATTTTTTGAGAAAAATGTTGCATATTTTTTGAAAACATTAGTATGAAATATTGATAGATTGTTAACAGTGTTATTATGAGAAAAATTGTCAGTATGATGTTTAATCTTAAGCTACTAGCAAAATTTTTATTCATCAATTATTTAGATGCTCCTTATTTTTGAATAAATATCATAATACTTAAGAATTTTATTATTAATTTTGATTAATTTTTTCTCATATTTATAATATTATAT
>NZ_LN609267.1:136046-138062 GCF_000825665.2 Borrelia crocidurae | reverse complement strand
GATTAAATTTGAAATTAGTAGAGGTTGAAATATAGTGGATGTTAGAACTTTAAAAGGTTTTAGAGATTATTTGCCGAAAGAAGCGTTAATTCGTACTCATATTATAAAACAAATATATAGTGTTCTGGTTTCTTATAATTTTGATTTAATAGATACTCCTATTCTTGAGTATTCTGAATTTCTTTTAAAAAAGGGTGGGGATGAAGTAGAAAAGCAAATTTATAGATTTAAGGATAATGGAGATAGGGATGTTTCCATGCGTTTTGACTTGACCGTTCCTTTTGCAAGATTTATGGCTACTAATAAATCTAAGATTAAATTTCCTTTCAGAAGGTCTCAAATAGGCAAGGTATTTAGGGGTGAGAATACTCAAAAGGGCAGGTATAGGGAGTTCATGCAATTTGATTTTGATATATTAGGTGAGGATACTTTTCGTAGTGATGCTGAGATTTTATCTATTGTTTATTGTGGACTTGAAGAGGTTTTTTTAAATTTTATAGAAGGTATTAATATAAAATTTGTTATTCACTTTTCTCATATTGGAATATTAAATACTTATATTGAAAAGTTGGGATTAAAGGATAAATCCATTTTTATTTTAAGGAATATAGACAAATTAGACAAAATAGGAATTGAGGCTGTACGAGAAAATTTGCTTTTAGAGTTAAGTGAAGAGCATGTTGATTTAGTATTAGAATTTGTAAATTTAGATGGAACTTTTAGTAATAAAGTAAAGGCTTTAAGAAGTATTTTAGGAGATAATGATGCTGTTAAGAGAATAGAAGATATTTTTGTGCATTTGAATGCATTGGGAATTCAAGATGCTTTTAATTTTAATTTAAAGATAGTGCGTGGACTTGATTATTATACCGGACTTGTATTTGAGGCTGAAATGTTAGGTGTTAATATGGGAAGTATTTGTAGTGGTGGGAGATATGATAATTTATTGTCTTTATTTTCTGGTTCTTTGCAAAAAGTTTCAGGGGTTGGAGGATCTTTTGGTATTGATAGGATTCAAGATATAATTGAAATTGATAAATTTAATTACATTAAGTTGTTTGTGGTTAAAGCCAGTTCTAGAGTATTAATTGTTAATATAGACGATACTTTGCAAGATTATTATTATAAACTTGCAGATAAATTTAGAAGACATGATTATTCTAAGATAAATAATATTGCTTGCGAGGTATATCCTAAGAGTAAAGATGGTAAAAATATTAAGATTCAAATAGAGTATGCTCTTGCTAAGGCTATAAGATTTTTAATTTTTGTGGGGCAAGAAGAATATCAAGAAGGTAAGTTAAAGGTTAGAGATTTAACCAAAAAGGAAGAACTGTTATTGTCTTTTGATGAGGCTATTAAGTTTATTAAGGGTAATGATAAATTTTTATGCACACCTTTTTAATTAAAGGTGGTTAAATTTTATTACTTTTTTAAATTAAATTTATTCTTTTTCTTTTTTGATTTTGCGAATTGTGATTGCATTTAAGAGCAATGTATTTGTATTGTATTCATATTTGATTTGTCCTAATATTTCAACACAGTCTTTGAAATTAATTTCAATATCAAAGTTTATTTTTGTTGTTATTATTCCCTCAAGTATATCTTTATTGTATCCTACATAAAAATCAAAATAGGTTATGTTATTTTGTTTTTCAATATTATTGATAATTCCTTCCCATTTAACGTATACATCTGAATAAATTAGTGGATTTTTTTTAATTTCTTTTAAAATTAAAAAATCGTCAAATGTGATAAAATCTGGGCTTGATATAAAACTTGCAAGATTTTTGGCTTTAAGTTTTATTGATTCTGATGCATTTGAATTTAATATTTTATTTATTTCGATCCTTGCAAAATTGTCTTTACCGTTTTTTAAATGGCTTTTTATTTTTTGAAATGAATTTTTAATTTCAGTTTCAGTTAGTATGAATACAAATTGTCCTTCATAATTTTTTATTTTTTCTTTGTCATTTATTTTGATGTCATCAATATATGTTGCTACATTGTTAATAG
>NZ_LN609267.1:135453-135977 GCF_000825665.2 Borrelia crocidurae | reverse complement strand
AATAAATATATATAGCAAAAATGAAATATTATCAAGTACAAAAATTATTTTTTTGTAATTTATTAGAATTCTCTCCTTTTTCTACTTTGATTTTTGGAAATAATTTATCATATATTTTGTTTTTTGTAAGAAATAATGTTCCTTGAATAGGATGTTTTCTGATGATTTCTAATGATAATTCTGAACGTTTTATTTCTTGATTATCTTCTATCATTTTAAGCCATATTTGTATAGCTTTGTCTTCTTTACCTTGAGCTGCTAATAGTATTGCTATTGATTGTTTGACATCTGGTTCTGTTGGATTTAAAGTATAAGCTTTTTTTAGATATATTTGAGCGTTTCCTAAATTTCCCATTCTAAGATAAGACATTCCTAAAATATAATGATAAATATAGTAATCTTTATAGAAAAAAATTTCCTTTTCTATAAGTTTTATTACGTCTGCGTATTTATGAGAGTTATAATAATTAATAGACTTGTTAATAAGTTTTTTAGGTGCTGTTTCCATAAAGTTGAACTTACCC
>NZ_LN609267.1:130373-135375 GCF_000825665.2 Borrelia crocidurae | reverse complement strand
GTTTTAAGTGGATGTTAGTTTGACTAAAAATTTATTAATGTTATAATTATGTAAGTCGTTTGGGATTTATACATATTGTAAAGTGGTAGGAATGTGTCATCAGAAAAAATCGCGGAATTAATCAAAGATATTTATTTAAGTTTCAAAAAAGGTGATTTTAAAACAGCTTTGATGAAATCAGAAGAAGCGCATTCTCTTGATTTTGACAATGTTGAAATTTTGACGGCTTTAAAGAGTTCTGTATATTGGAATGGTCAAATTGAAAGTCTTGATAGAATAGATAAGGATTATGAAAAGGCCGAATTTTTAACAAGAGAATGGAATAATTTTGCTAGAAGATATTTAAAAAAAATGAATTTTGATTTTATTCAAGGGCGTAACTCAATTAAGTATTTTGTATTTCAGTTATGTTTGAATATATATCAAAATATATATAGGTTACAACCAGAAAATCTAGACATTTTAATAAAGATTGCTAAGTCTTATAAAGGAATGGGTAATTATGAGAGAGCTATAGCTGTTTTTTTACAAATATTGGGAGATGCAAAGGATAATGCAGATGTGGTTGCTGAGCTTGCTGATTCTTATGCTCTTATTGATGAGATTAAAGAAGCCAAGGTATTGTTTAGAGAAGCTTTTTTTATTAATCCTCAAAAGATCGATATAGATGCGCTTGAATCTGAAATGATACTTAAATTAGTAGAAGCTATTAAGAGTGATAGAAATATTTCTGATACTCTTATTAAAGAGTGGATACCTGTTTATGGTGCACTTAATGGTGTTTTTAATATAAAAAGAGAATTGAGGCCTATTGAGCTTGGTCATTTAAAGCAATCTGTTTATAGTTTGCGTAATGAACTTAAAGAAAAGTCTTATAGATCAATAAATGAGAGCATATTGCTTCCAAGGCTTATTAATAAATATTTTTGGCTTATTGATCATTATGTAAGGATAAAAGAAGATCGTGTTAGAATCGATGAAATTTTATCTTATATTAAAGAAATAGATATAGGAATATATCAGCAATATGTCAATTAGATTGGTTTTAATAAAATTGATATTAGGAGAGTTGAATGTCTAATATTACTATAGAAAGATTAGATAATATCTTGCAAGAGGATAAATGGACAAGAATAGTTGTTAACAATTATTCTCTTGCTAAGATAAAGGAATTGGATGAGTTAATAGATAATATAATTTCTGAAAATTTAACAGAAGAAGCTTTGGATATTTGTGGTAAGCATTTAAAAGATATCAAGAAGAGTATTGCTGGTCTTTATATTTCAGGAATGCTTATATATAGTAGAAGACCACTTAATGATATGAGTTTGCTTACAGTTGTAGATTTGTTTTCTCAGAACTTAAAGTGGTCTCTTGTTGAGCATATATGTCACAAGATGCTTTTAACTTCTGAGAATAAGCATGCACTCTATACACTTGCAAAGATATATGCACAAAATAATGAAAATGATAAGTTGCCAAGTATTTGGATGCGTATTGTTGAATCTGATGTTGATGATACTGTTTTTGTAAGACAACTTGCTACTCATTATGAGAATGTTGATTTGCAAAAATCAATATATTTTTTTAGAAAGGCTATTTATCGTTTTATAGATAAAAAACAAATGTCAGGCATTAGAGAAATATGGTCTAAGTTAATAAGATATGTCTCTGATGATTTTGATTCCTTTTTGTTAATCCTTCAGAAAGTTGAAAAAGAACTTGGTTTTAAAAAGGTAGTGGTTCTTTATGAAGATTTGTATGAACATTATTCTGTAAGTGGCAATATCGATGAGACAATAGAAATTTTAAAAGGAATTTTAAAACTTGATAATAAAAATCAGAAAGCAAGAGAAAATTTAGTGATTTTTTTAAGAGAAAAGTATAAGGATGTTAATAATATCGAAGAGTATCTTGAAAAGTCTGATATTGAAAATTTAGATAAAAATTTTGTTGATGTTTATTCTGATTTTGAAAAATATTTGTTTTTTGCTAAAGGCAATTTTGTTTATCATCAGACTTGGTTTGTAGGAATAGTTAAAGATGTAAATGATCAGGGTATTTTAGTTGATTTTGTATCTAAACGCGGACATTTTATTAGTTTTGATATGGCTATATCTGCTTTATCTCCTCTTGAGAGGGAAGATATTAGAGTTTTAAAGGCTATTAAACCTAAAGAAGAGCTTGTTGAGCATCTAAAGAGAGATATTGAATGGGCGTTAAAAGTAATTATTAAAAGTTATAAGTCGATTGATCTTAAAGGGATTAAAAGAGAACTTGTTCCAAGTTTAATGACTCAGAGTGCTTGGAATTTATGGAGTGTGAAAGCTAAACAAATTTTAAAAGATAATCCTCATTTTGTTATGGCATCTGGAAAAGCTGACTGTTATATATATAATGAGCGAGCTTCTAATTTTAATGAAAAGATTTATGATAAATTTAAGGTAGAAAAAGATTTTTATAAAAGATATGAAATTTTTATGCATTATTATACTTCTGGTGGTATTGTAAAAGATTCACATATTGAAGAAGAAATGTTAAATTATTTTTTGATTTATGTTAATAATTTTGCAAAAGTTGATCATTATGTTATAAGTTCTTACGTAATACTTAAATCTTTAAAAAATTTTGATGATAAGATTGCTTTAAAAATTAATATTGAAAGAGATATTACTTTAGAAGTTCTCTTGAAGGAATATTCTAAGAGTATAGTTGATCTTTTTGATGCTATTTTGAATGCAGATATTAAAAAGGAATTGATATCTTTGATTAAAGAAGAATTGGTTGATTGGGTTGATTATTATAAGCAGCTTTTTCCTTGTTATGTGAATAAAAAATTAATTGATTCTCTTTATAAAGAAGATATAAAAGAAACCGAACATCTTTTTAATTATGTTACCAAGAATTATAAGATGTATAAAGATGCTTATATTTGGATTTTAAAACATTATACTTCTTATTCTCTTAATTTAGATTATTCTGATGCAGAGTTATTGGTAAATTTGATTAAAATTTTAACAGATAGTGTTATTAAGATTAATAATAAAAATAATTCTGTTGCTAATAAGCGGATTTATAAGATGGTAAGTAATCTTTTAATTAAAGATAAATATCTTAGTATTGTTTTAAGTAATGTTATGGATGAGGAACTTGCTAAGAGGATATATATGACTTGTTTTTACATAAGAGATTTTCCGCCAAAAGATTTAATACATATTAAAACTGCAATAAGGACTGTATTTGGTAATATTGAATTTGAAGACGAGAAGATGCAAGTTTCAGGAGATAAGGTTGAGATAGGATTTTTAACTATTTTAAGTTCTCTTAGCAAAAAGCAAAAAGAATTACAATATTTAAAAGATGTAGAAATACCAGAAAATTCGAAAGAAATTGGTAAGGCACGTGAACTTGGTGATTTAAAAGAAAATGCAGAATATCATTCTGCAAAAGAGAGACAACAGTTTTTAACAAAGAGATTAAATACTCTTATGTCTGAAATAGATGTTGCTAAGGTTATTGATATTAAAGAACTTCAAAGTTCTGTTGTTGGATTTGGAACGAAAGTTACTATGATTAATAAAGATACGGAACTAGAGGAGTCTTATTTAATATTTGGTCCTTGGGAATCAAATCCTGATGAAGGTATTATATCTTATAAATCACCTTTTGGAGAAAATTTGTTAGATTCTCGGGAAGGTGATAGTCTTGATTTTGTTATAAATAATACTCATTTTCAATATTATGTTAAGAAGATAGAGCCTGCCAAAATTAATTGAGAGAGATAAGATGTCAAAATTAAAAGATCCAATGGATGATTCTTTGAAAAATAAATTGAACAAAGAAAAAGCTATTGAACTTGCTAGAATGCAAATAGAGAAGGATTTTGGAAAAGGAAGTCTTATTAAAATGGGAGAATCTCCTGTAGGAAAATTTTTAGAGAGCATACCTAGTGGTTCTATTTTGCTTGATGAGGCAATTGGTATTGGTGGGTATCCTAGAGGTAGAGTAGTGGAAATTTTTGGTCCTGAGTCTTCTGGTAAAACTACTTTAACTCTTCAAGCAATTGCTGAGATTCAAAAGACAGGTGGAATTGCGGCTTTTATTGATGCTGAACATGCTCTTGATCCTGTTTATGCAAGGGCCTTGGGTGTTAATATTAATGAACTTTGGCTTAGTCAACCCGATACAGGAGAACAAGCTCTTGATATTGCTGAATATTTAATTAGAAGTGGTGGAGTTGATTTAATTGTTGTTGATTCTGTTGCGGCTTTGACGCCACAAGCAGAAATTGATGGCGAGATGGGTGATACTCAAATTGGACTTCAAGCAAGACTTATGAGTAAGGCTTTAAGGAAAATTACAGCCATACTTTCAAAATCTAATACTTGTATTATGTTTATTAATCAAATAAGAATGAAAATTGGTTTAGTCTTTGGTAGTCCAGAGACTACTACTGGAGGAAATGCTTTGAAATTTTATTCTTCCCTTCGTCTTGAAGTTAGAAAGGTTGAGCAAGTTATAGGCAGTTCTTCGGATAATGTTATTGGTAACAAGATAAGAGTTAAGGTTGTTAAAAATAAAGTGGCACCTCCTTTTCGTAAAGCTGAACTTATAGTTTATTTTGGTAAAGGTATTTCGCGTGAGGCGAGTATATTAGATGCTGCTATTAAATATAATTTGGTTCAAAAATCAGGTTCTTGGTATGCTATGGGAGATGATAACTTAGGACAAGGTAGAGAAAATGTTATTGAGTATCTTTTTAAGGAAAAAGCCCTTGCAAATGAACTTGAAAATAAACTTAGAAAAATGATATTTGAAAGTCCTAGTCAAGATTCTCTTACAGTTGATATTTCTAAGAGTGAGGAAAATAAAGAATAAAATAAAAAATGATGAATTTAGATAATTATTTGATTGTTTGTAATGATTTTGAAGGAGAAATAGGGGTCTTTTTTGATTACATAAGAAATAAAAGAGAAATTAAGTAAGATTTTGAATTTACATG
>NZ_LN609267.1:126026-130333 GCF_000825665.2 Borrelia crocidurae | reverse complement strand
AAATGGATGTTAGAGAATTAATTAAATTTTATTCTTTTACAACTAGTTTGCTTTATTTAAAAACCCAAGTACTCTATCCAGTTAAATTAAAAGATCGAAAATTTGTTGAAAAAGAAATAGTTAATAAGTTGATGAAATTTAGTGATAAATATGTGGTGTCTAAAAAATTTGTTCGAAAAAAAGATGAAGTATGTTTAGATATATCTAAATTTCCTTTTTTAAAGGAAAATGTTGTCTTTTTAAAAAATGTAGATGATGCTAAAAATTATATTGCTAATATTAATGAAGTTAAGAATAAAGATAGAACAATGAGGGTCAGTAAAGAACGAAATGATATTTTATCTGATAGATTTAGGTTTAATATTGTTTTAGATACTTATGATGCTAAGATTGCAGATAAAAAAAATAAAATCATGTCACTTTTGGCTAAAGAGGATAAGTGCAGATTTGAATTTTTATTGCGTTTAGATGATAAATTTTACTTTTTTGAGAGATTTTGTTATTTTTTAATCGTTCTTGAATATAAAATGTCAAATGTTATAGATTTGGTTTATGTAAATAATGAATTAATTGTAATAAAGGGAAGAGGTATTGACGAATATAAACAGCAAAGGGCTTAGAGTACATGCTTTTTTGGCAGAAAAAGGTATAGGTTCTAGGAGGTTTTGCGAAGAGCTTATAAGAAAAAATCTTATTAAAGTAAATGGCATTTTTGCTAAGCTTGGAGATAAAGTTTTCTTGGGTGATAGAGTGGAGTATGGAAAACAAGTGTTTGTTTTTCAAGATTCTAAAGTTGTAAATAAAATTTATATTGCTCTTAATAAACCTATAAATTACCTTTGTTCAAATTTTGATCCAATGGGAAGAAAATTGGCAATATCTTTAGTTCAGCCTTTATTTAGAGAACGTTTATTTTCAATTGGCAGGCTTGATTTTAAAAGTTCTGGTCTTTTGCTTTTTACTAATGATGGTCAGTTTGCAAATAGTATTGTGCATCCAAAGAATGAAATAGAAAAGGAATATATTATTGAATCAAAAAGGGTTGTTAGTGAAGATTTGCTTGTTAATTTTAAGAATGGAATAAAAGTTGATAATGAGCTTTTTAAGTTAAAGTCTTATGTTATGCTTGGTAATAATACAGCCAAGTTAATTTTAACAGAAGGTAAAAATAGAGAAATTCGTAAAGTTTTTTTAAGTAAGAATATCTTTTTAAAGAAAGTGCATAGAGTTAGAATAGGTAATATTACATTGAGTAATTTGAAAGAAGGACAAATTAAGGTTTTGTCTTTAGCTAAAATTAATAAATTAAAAACTCAGTTTTTGGGGGCATTGATATGATAATAGCAATTGATGGACCTTCAGCTTCAGGAAAAAGTTCTGTTTCAAAAGCATTGAGTATGAAATTGGGTTTTAAATTTATTAGTTCTGGTTATTTGTATAGAATAATAACTTTAATTGCTCAAAGATTTACTTTAAATGAGTATGATTTGCTTAATGAGAGTAAACTTGTGGATTTAATATCTCAAAATGATATTAAATATAATGATAATTCTTTTCTTTTAAATGGTGTTGATGTTATAAGTCATATTTTAACTGAAAAAATAGATTTTCAAGTTTCTCTTTATTCTTCTTATGTAAATATTAGGAAGATTGTGAATAAAAAATTAAGAGAAATAGTTAAAATTCAAGATGATGATTATATAATAGAGGGTAGAGATATTACTACTGTAGTATTTCCAGAAGCTAAAATTAAAATATATCTTGATGCTTCTGTTGAAGTGAGAACTTTAAGACGGTATAATCAAAGGGATGATGATATGGCTTTAATTGAACTGGAGCAGGCACTTGAGAAGAGAGATGAAATTGATCAAAATAAAGAGTATGGTAAATTGAAGTTGGGTAAAGGGGTTTTTTATATTGATACAAGCTATAAAAGTTTAGATGATGTATGTGATATTATCATAAAGACGTTTAATTTGAAAAAAAAGTGATAGAGAGGTGAGAATGGAAAATCAAGAAGATTTACAAGAAAATTATCTAAAGGTTCTTGAGAAGGTAGAACTAGGTAGTAGTGTTTCTGGTATTGTTATAAATATTATGAAAGATTATGTACTTGTAGATATTGGTTATAAGTCTGAGGGTTTTATTAAAATTGATGAATTTGAGACCATTCCAAATGTTGGAGATAAACTTGATGCAATAGTTACAAAAGTAGGAGGAGAATTAGGTTTGGTTCTTAGTGTATCGAAACTTGATTCTCTTAATTTGCAAGATAAAATTGATGAATATATTGCGAATAGAAAAGTACTTAAAGGCAAAATTTTAGTTGAACTTTCAAGTGGATATAAAGTTCAGATTAATGATAATGTTACTGGGTTTATGCCATTTTATTTAAGTTCTCAATTGAGAGATGAAAAATTAAAAAGAGGTTCTGTAGTTGAATTTTATGTTATTCAGGCAGATAAATCTGATGGTCTTAGGCTTATTCTTGATAGGCGTACTTTAGAGAGAGAACGGGAGTTTCTGAAGCGAAAAGAGCTTGTTAGTTCTTATAGTGAAGGAGATATAGTTGATGGTATTGTTGAAAAGATTACAGATTATGGTGCTATTATAAGGATTAAGAATCTTGTTTTAGGAGTTTTGCATAAGAGAAATATTGCATTTAATCGTGTTGAGAATGTTGAAGATTTTATTCATGTTGATGATAAATTAAGATTGAAGATTATTAAGTTGAGCACAAATACAGGCAAAATGGAATTATCCCTTAAGGCTTTAAAGGTAAATCCTTGGGATTCTGTTGAATCTAAATATAAGGTTGAGAGTATTGTAAAGGGAAAGATTGTTAAAATATTACCTTTTGGTGCTGTTGTTGAACTTGATAGTGCAATATCAGGATTTCTTCATATTAGTAATTTTTCTTGGGTAAGATCCATAAAAAGTCCTCAGGAATTGGTAAAGGTTGGACAAATTGTAGAAGTTAAGATTTTAGAAATAGATAAAGAAAATCAAAAAATTTCTTTAGGTATTAAACAAGTCAATGAGAATCCATGGAATAATTTGGCTGATAGGTGTGGTGTTGGGAAGGTTGTTCAGGGTGTTGTTAAAAATATTACCAAAACTGGTGCTTTTGTAAGTATAGAAGAGGGTATAGATGCATATATTAGTAAATTTGATATCTCTTGGGTTGAGGAAGTTAATCCTGAGAAATACTTTGAGCTTGGTAGTTCTATTAGTGGTAAAGTTATAGAATTTGATGCGAAAAGGCAAAATATTAAGTTGGGAATTAAGCAATTAGAAGAAAATCCTTGGGATGATTTTTCTAAGAGTTATAAAAAAGGTGATGTTCTTGAAGTTGAAATTATGGAAAAGAGATCTAAGGGGTTTCAAGTAAGAGTTTATGGTAAAATTATGGGCTTTATTAGTAAAATTCAACTTGGAGATACAAAAGAGTCTAGTTTGGAGACTTTTGAAAAGTTAAATGTTGGGGATAAAATTAAGGTTATAATCACCAATATTGACTTTAAGAATAAATTGGTTTTGCTTTCTTACAAGGCATATAAAGAACAAAAATCGAGCGAAGAAATTTCTTCTTATCTATTTAAGGAGGATGATGAGGAATCTTATAAGCCATTTGCAAATCTTTTAAAGAGGGATTCTGATGTTTAAAAATAAATTTTTTATCGGTATTCTTGCAGTTATTATTTTTGTGGGAATTATTATTTATTTTTATGATTTTACGGATATAAATTATGTAAAAGAAGGAGGAGAAATAGTAGAAAATCTTGAGCAAGATTTGAATCTTTATTTGAAATCAAAAAATACTGAAGAAAGGCAAAATTTGGCATCTAAAATAGAAAAGGCTTTAAACAGTAAAGATGATATTGCTTATGAATTTCTTCCACGGTTTTATCTTGCAAAGTCTACTTATTCTCAGAGCAAAGGTTTGTATGAAGAAGCTCTTAAAGATTTAGATGTTGTTATTGCGTCAAAGTGGATTGAGCGGGAATTAGCTTATATTAATAAAGCTGTTATTTATGAAAAAATAGGACAAGTGGAAAATGCTTTATTAATGTATGATAATGTGATTAATCAAACTAAATTAGATTTTATGAAAATTAGGGCTTTGCTTGGAAAAGCAATATTAGTTGAATTACAAGATAAAAAATTGGCTATTGATATATATGAGAAGATTGCTAATTTTTCTTATGAAGATAATTTATATATTAATATTGCTAAAAATAAGCTTTTTCAGCTTAAATAATTTGATTTGTTTTTTATTTCAATATTCAAGGAGGATTTAGTTATAT
>NZ_LN609267.1:116270-125990 GCF_000825665.2 Borrelia crocidurae | reverse complement strand
GTGGAATTGAGGATATTGTTTTAGTTGATTCTCCTTCTGTAGTTGATAGTAGAGCTTCTAGAGATGTTTTGGCTTTTAAATTACCTTATGGGTATTTTGATAAGAGTAGTAATGCTAAGGTTAGAGGTTTTGATATATATTATAAATTTTATCCGGAAGGTACGAATCATAATTTTAGTGGTTTTGCAAGAAGTGTTCAAAGAGATTTTGATGCATTAAAGAGTGTTTTTAATAATGTTAGTGCATTTAATTTTAGAGGGTTTTATAAAATAAATTTAGATCGAGATCGTTTTTCAGGAAGTCCTACTTTAAAATTGGATAAGAGTTGGATTCAAGGTAAATTTCCTTTATATATTGAATTAAATTTTGAAAATTTAAGAAAAAGTATTCCTGGTTCAGCGTTTATTACTATAAGGAAGGGCAATGATTCTTCATCTCCTATTCTTAAAGAGATTAGGAATATGTACAGGTCTTATGTTGTTGATGGTTTTTATACTGAATTTTTTGATGTTTTGAAGAAATCTAAAGTATCAGATAGTAAAGATAGACCATTTGATCTTAAACATATTAGTGATAGCTTTTTTACAAGAGATGTTTCTCCTAAGTATAATTTAGTGATTTTTGTTATGGCAGCAGGCAATGCTATTGAAGGTGATCTATATAGTGTTATTGTTAATTTAGGGACTTTAAACAGTTTTGAGTTGTCAAATTAGTTGAAGGTAAGGTATGTTAGCATTTTTTCTTCATTTAATTTTAACTAATATTATTATTTCTTTTTTAGTAAGTTTTTTTGTTGTTTTTTTTGGTATATTGCGATTTAAGTTTTTACTTATTTATTTTATAAGTTTTTTAGGAAGTGTTTTATTTTTATTTTTTATTCCTCTTTTTTATTCCGATTATTATGATAGACAGATAAATATTTTATTTTATTTGTTTCCAATTATTGGTTCAGTAGTTTTGGTGTCTTTATTAAGATTTTCTGAGAGGAGTAAGAATGATTTATAAAGAAAATTTTGAAATTGCGCTTGTATCAAATTCTCTTGCTAGAATTGATTTTTTAAATGCTTTAAAGCTTAATTTTGTTTCTCTTAGTGTTGATATTGATGAAGATTTAATTATGAGATCCGGTGAGATGGAAATTACAAAAAAGATCTCGCTTATTAAGCTTACTAATGCCATTGAAAAATATGGAAAAGATAAATGTTTAATTACTGTTGATACTTTAGTAAAAAATGATTCTATTTATATTGGCAAAATACAAGATGAAAAGGAAGCTTTTGTTAAAATAATGGAATATAGCTGTAAGCTTGTTGAGGTTGAAACAAGTTTATGTATTTTTATTCCAGAAAAAGAAAAAATAGTGAAAGCTTGTGAAGTTTCGTTTATTAAATTTAGAGAATTAACTCCTGATATCGTTTATCATTATATTTCTCTTGGATATTGGAAAGATAAATCTGGAGGTATAAGTCTTAAAAATGGTGTTGCAGATATATTGATTGAATATATTAATGGTAATTATTCAAACATTGTAGGCTTACCAATTGGTTTGTTTTATGATATTCTTATTAAAGAAAATATAATTTCCGCTATATAAGTAGTGAGTAATAGCGAGGGATTTGGGAGGTTGTTTTGGCAGTAATTACTATGAAAAGCCTTTTAGAGGCTGGAGTTCATTTTGGTCATCAGGTAAAAAGGCTTGATCCAAGAATGAAAAGATTTATCTTTTCAGAGAGAAACGAAATACATATTTTAGATTTACAAAAAACTCTACAAGGAATTAAAGATTCTTATGAACTTGTTCAGAGCGTTATAAAGAATGGTAAGAAGGTTTTATTTGTTGGTACTAAAAAACAGGCAAGTGAGATAATTGAACAGGAAGCCAAAAGAAGTGAGATGCCCTATGTTAATAATAGGTGGCTTGGTGGTATGCTTTCAAATTTTAATACTATTAAGAAATCAGTCCAAAAATTAAAAAAATTGGAAAAAATGGAAGTTGATGGAACTTTTGAAATGATTAGTAAAAAGGAAGTTTCTCAAATTAATCGTGAAAAGCTAAAATTAGCTAAAAATTTGACAGGGATTAAGGATATGGAAGAGCTTCCCGGTGCTATTTTTATAATTGATCCTAAGAGGGAACAAATTGTTATTAATGAAGCTAGAAAACTTGGTATTCCTATAATTGCAGTTGTTGATACTAACTGTAATCCAGATGTAATTGATTGTCCAATTCCTGGAAATGATGATGCAATTCGTTCTGTTGCTTTATTTACTAAGATAATATCTGATGCTATCTTGGAGAGTGATAAAGAGGTTGGCATTCAAATAGTTGAAAATTTGAATGAAGAAGATTTAATGGGCGAAATTGAAGTAAAGAATGAAAGGAAAGAATCATAAAATGTATATAAGGAGAGTAATATGAGTGTTAATCCTCAAGAAGTAAAAAAACTCAGAGATGCAACTGGTGCTGGATTTGGTGATTGTAAAAAGGCATTAAGTGTTGCTGGTGGTGATTTTGAATTAGCTAAGAAAAAGCTTAAGGAGATGGGTATTGTATCTGCTGATAAGAGAAGTGGTAGAGATGCTAAGGAAGGGAGAGTTTTTTCTTATGTTAATACAGAAAGAGTGGGTCTTTTGCTTATTGCATGCGAGACAGATTTTGTTGCTATGAATAGTGATTTTGTGACTTTTGGAAATTCTTTGATAAAACAATTAGTCGAAAGTGGTAGAGATATTTTAGATGAGCATCAAGAACTTGAAATTAAAAATTTGGCAGCCACAATTAAAGAAAATATTTATGTAAGTAAAGTTTATATTTCTAACATTGCATCTAATGAGCTTGTGAAAAATTATCTTCATGGGGATCATTCTAAGATAGGTGTGTTTGTTAAATTTAAAATAGATGATATTTTAAAAATGCAAGATGAAAAATTAAATAATTTTGCAATGGATTTAGCTTTGCATGTGGCAGCTTTTTCTCCTCTTTATTTAAGTGTTAATGATGTTTGTCTTAATTATATTAAAGAACAGGAAGAAATTTTTATGAGACAAATGGAATCTAGTGGAAAACCTGAAAATGTAGTTAAAGGGATAATATCGGGAAAACTTAAAAAACATTTAGGAGAAATTACCCTCTTAGAACAAGGGTTTGTAAAGGATGATAAACTTACTGTTAAAGAAAAAATAGAAGAGGTTTCTAAGTTGATTTTAAGTAAAATAGAGGTTGTGGAATTTAAGTACTTAAGTGTTGGATAGTAATTTGTGATTCTTTTGATTTTTTAAGGAGGTTTGAATGGAGGAATATAAAGCTTTATTAGATGAAAAGATGGGAAGGGTTGTTTTATCTCTTGAGAGTGAATATAAGTCTTTAAGAACCGGTAGAGTAAATAGCGCTCTTTTTGATAAAGTATTTGTTGATTATTATGGAGAAAAAACTCCTTTAACTAGGGTTGCTAATATTAGTGTTCCTGAGGCAAGGCTTATTGTCATTCAGCCTTGGGATAGAAGTCTGTTATCTAAAATAGAACAGGCTATACTCAATTCAGATCTCTCAATGAATCCTTCAAGTGATGGATCAGTACTTAGGATTAAGGTGCCTGTATTGACTATCGAGAGACGAAAAGAAATAGTAAAACAAGCAAAGAAAATAGCTGAGGATCATAAAATTGCAACTAGAAATATAAGGCATGAATTAAATAATAAAGCAAAAAAGCAAGAAAAAGATTCTCAGATTACTGAGGATGATTTACGACGAATTTTAGATGATATTCAACAAGATACCAATTTTTATATAAAAAAAATAGATGGAATTTTTGATTTAAAAGCAAAAGAGATAATGGAAGTTTAAGTTTATGAGTAGTAATTCTCTTCCAAGTCATGTTGGGATCATTATGGATGGAAATAGGAGATGGGCATTAAAAAAAGGTTTGTCATTTTTTGAAGGACATAAAGAGGGTTTAAAGAGAGCTAAAGAAATAGTGAAACATTCTTGTGAATTGGGTATAAAGTGTTTATCTCTTTATGTTTTTTCTACAGAAAATTGGAATAGAACAAATTCTGAAATAGAATATTTGATGTTTTTAATTGCCGATTATCTAAGTTCTGAGTTTAAATTTTATGGTGAAAACAATATAAAGGTAGTGGTTTCAGGCGATATTGAAACTTTAAGTCAAAAAGTTAAAAAGTCGATTGAAGATGCTACTAATTATACAAAGAATTTTGATGGACTTATATTAAATTTGGCTATTAATTATGGCGGCAGAAATGAAATAGTTAGAGCTATTAAGAAAGTTTTAGCAAAAGGGTTATCAGTTGAAACTTTAAATGAGGTTGAATTTGCTAAGTTTTTAGATAATCAAGAACTTGGTGATCTTGATCTCTTAATTCGCACAGGTGGAGATATGAGAGTAAGTAATTTTCTTTTATGGAGACTTGCTTATTGTGAATTTATTTTTTCAAATGTTTTATGGCCAGATTATTTTGTTTTTCATTATGAGAGAGATTTGGAATGTTTTAAGAATAGGAAGAGGAACTTTGGGAGATAAAGGTTTATTTAGTATTAGGCCTAAAAAGTTGACATTTATTGCTCGACTTGGAACGTTTTTATTTTTTGTTCCTTTGGTCTTGCTTTTAATATTTTTAGAGTTTAAGAGTTATTTATTCATTAATATTTTAATTTTTATGTTTAGTGGAATTGCTGCAAAAGAAGTTAATGATTTGCTTAAATTTAAGTCTGCTTCTGTTTCTAGTACTTTATCTTTCTTTTTAGGAATATTCCCTCCAATTTTGACATATGTGCATTTTAATATTTTAGATTTAGGCATTAATATAGTATTTTATTTAGTTATAACTTTGGTTTTTAGTAACTGGATTGTCAATTTGGTTTTTATTAAAGAAAATGAAATTGTTAATTTTTTATCACAAGCAACTTCTATAATTTTTATACTCATATATCCAGGTATTTTGATGTCATTTGTTGTTGCTATTACTACTTTGCCAAAAGCACCTATTCTTTTATTAATACTTTTTTCTATGGTTAGTGGTAATGATACTTTTGCCTATCTTTTTGGATATTTCTTTGGAAAAAATAGTTATAAGCCTACTATTATTAGTCCTAATAAGACTATAATGGGATTTTTTGGTGGTATACTATTTTCTGTCATTGTTGTACTTATTGTAGTAAGTTTAGGATTGATAAATTTAACTTATGGAGAGGCTATGGTTTTTGGAGTTTTAATAGGATTTTTTACTATTATTGGTGATTTGTTTGAATCTGGACTTAAGCGTAGTGCAGGAGTTAAAGATTCTGGTAAAATTATTCCTGGTAGAGGTGGTGCTCTTGATTCAATTGATTCATATCTCTTAACAGGTCCTATATTTTATTTATATTTGTCGTAGTTTTGGGGAGTCATTAATGTATATTTTTTTTAGTATTTTAGCTTTCACTTTTATAATATTCATTCATGAGTTGGGGCATTTATTTTTTGCAAGACTTTTTAAAGTTAAGGTTGAAGTTTTTTCTATAGGAATAGGTCCCAGTCTTTTTAAAATCAAAATAAAGGATACTGAGTATAGATTTTCTCCTATTTTTTTAGGGGGATATTGTAAACTTAAAGGGTCTGAACATTTGGAACACGAACTTAGGTTAAATAAACAACTTGAAGCAGATAAAGATTCTATTTTTGGTATTTCTCATTTTAAAAGGATATTAATATATTTTGCAGGGCCTCTTTTTAATTTGATTTTTGCATTAATTGTTTTTATTGCAATTGAAATGATAGGAATTGTTTATCCTGATTATTCTAATAAGGTAATCGTTATTAATAAAAATGCTTTAAGTAAATTTAGAGATGGTGATGTTATATTGAACGTTGATAATACTAATATAAAGTATTATTCTGATTTAAAGAAAGTTCTTCCTTTAAAAAATTCTAAAGTAACCTTTACTGTTTTAAGGGATGGTGAGAATATTAGTTTTGAGGATAACACAAATTTAGATAAGTTTTTAGAAGAAATTAACCCTTGGATAGATCTTGTTGTTGCTAAAGTTAAAATTAATTCTTCAGCCGAAGTTGCTGGCCTTCAGCCGAATGATAGAATAGTAAGCATTAATGATGTGTCTATAAGTAATAATAGGGATTTAGATAATTTAATTTCTAAACTTGATGTTAATGTGGTAGATATTAAATATGAAAGAGATGGAGAAATTTTGACTTCAAAATTGGTATTTCAGGATATTAATAAAAATTTAGGAATTTATTTATTACCTGGTTTAAAACGATTGGTGAGAGCGGATAATTTGGTAATTGCTTTTATAAATTCGTTTAATAAAGTTTTAGATATTTTAGGTCGTATTTTATATTCTATTATTGAGTTGTTTACTAATTTTAGAAGTAATTCTAAGAATATTACGGGGCCTGTTGGGATGATTAATATTTTTGCTGGGTCTTTTTCTTTTGGGGTATTGTATTGGCTTGATACTCTTGCTATTTTTAATTTACTGATTGCTGGTATGAATTTATTTTTTGTTGTAATTCCAATGCTTGATGGTGGTCAAATTTTGATTAGTTTTATTGAACTTGTGCGTGGAAAGAGATTTAAAGCAAAGATTATTTACTATTTTTATCTTTTTGGTATTTTGATGATGCTGATTCTTTTTATATTAGGACTTTTAAATGATTTGAGTAATTTTTAAAATACTTTTATATATTAATTTTAGTAGTATGCAAAACTTGAATTAATAGGGCAGTACATATTGAAACATAAACCAATAATGTGCAAATGATGCAAGTAATATTAATATATGAAAAAAGTCATGCATTTTCATATTTGATATTGGGTTTAGTTTTTTACTTGTTGAATATACTATTCCTCCTATTGTATAAAGGATGCCCCCAATAGCTAGCCATAAAAATCCTTGTATAGGGAGTATGTTATAGATGAGTTTGATTCCGAATATAATACTCCATCCCATGATGATAAATATGCATCCGTTAATCCATCCAGGACTATTTATGTATATTGATTTAAAAATGATTCCTAAAATGGCAAATCCCCAAACGGTTGTAAGAATTATTTTCCCATAAATATTGGGCATAAGAATTAGACATGGTGGGGTATATGTTCCTGCTATCAGTATAAATATTGATATATGATCAAATTTTCTAAATAGTTGTTTTATTTTGCTTCCCTTTGCAAATATATGATATAAGGTGCTCATTGTGTATAATAATGTCATTGATGAACCATAGATTAAAAATAATATTGCATGAAGATATTTTTTTAGGTTGATTGATAGGGTTATAAGAATAGTTGTTCCTATAATTGATAGGATAATACCAAACAAGTGAGATATTGAACTAAATAATTCATTTTTAGGTATTATACCATTATATGATGGTACGTTTTGATTTTTTTTAGACATAATTCACTCTTTTTCATATTAATAATATGTATATACTTCTTTATTTTAGGTATATTAGTGCAAAATAAGACATAAATCAAGCGGTTGAAAATAATTTAATATGTAACTAGAGATTATGTTAATTTTCTTATTAAATTTTTATATTAAAATCTAACTTTTTCTAAAAAAAGCAATATAATGTTGAATTGTCTTAATTTTTAGATGGAGAGGTTCAGCGTGATAGGTTTTTTAAAAATTTTGAAATTTGCTAATTTGCAAAAGTTTTCTAGTGCAGTGCGATTGCCAATTTCTGTTACTACGATTTTTTCTTTGATGCTGGGGATAGGGTCAGCATTTTTAAATCCTTCTAATTTATTTTATATTGATAATGCTGTTTTAAAATTGGTTTTGGGTCTTATTAAAAGTATAAGTAATATTGTTATATTAAATATTCCTTTATTTTTTGTTATAGGTATTGCTGTTGTTGTTGCTAGAGTTCAAAAAGGTACTGCTGCGCTTTTAGGTCTTGTTGGATATTTAATTTTTAACGTTACTGAAAATTATTTTCTTGGGGTATTTTCAGGATTAGCTGAATCTGATTTGATGTCTTCTGTTGGACAAGTTAAAGTTTTAGGAATCCAAACTTTAAACACAGGTATTTTGGGTGGTTTATCGGTTGGGCTTTTAGTTGGTTATTTACATAATAGATTTTGTAATATTGAATTACCAGGACCTTTTGATATTTTTTCTGGAATTAGATTTGTTTCTATGGTAATTTTTCCTTTTTGTATTTTATTGGGAGTATTATTTTTTTTAGTTTGGCCTTATTTTAATGAACTTGTCACTTCTTTTGGATTTTTTATTGCTAAGTTAGATTATTATGGTAGTTTTTTTTATGGATTTTTAAACAGAATACTCATTCCTTTGGGACTTCATTCTATTTTGACATTCCCTTTTAATTTTACTTCTTTGGGAGGATCTGAAATAATTAATGATCAGGTTGTTGGTGGTATTCAGAATATATTTTATGCTCAATTGTCAGATCCATATCTTACAAAATTTTCTTCAAGTATTTCTAGATTCAATAGTGGATTTTATCTTTCTATTATGTTTGGACTTCCTGGGGCAGCATTTGGAGTTTATAGGGGGATTATTCATGATGATAAGCGTAAGATCTTAGCATTGTTATTTCCAGGGGCTTTTGCAGCTTTTTTTACTGGAATTACAGAACCTTTAGAGTTTTTATTTGTTTTTACAGCTCCTTTACTTTATTTTGTGCATGCTATTTATACTGGATTTGCATTGTTAATTGCTAATATACTTGATATTTCAGTTGGTATGACTTTTTCTGCTGGATTTTTGGATTTTGTTATGTTTGGGATATTACAAGGGCATGATAAGACAAATTGGCTCTATTTGTTACCATTAGGTTTATTATTTTTTGCTTTGTATTATTTTACTTTTAAATGGGTTTATAATTATTTTGATTTTCAAATTCTTGGTGTTGGAGAGCCTTTTTTTGCTGGAAGTGAAGGTGAAGTTGAAGGGATGGGAATTGCTCATTTAATAGTTCAAGGACTTGGAGGTCTTGATAATATTCAAGAATTTGGTGTTGTATCGACAAATTTAAACTTTGTGGTTTTCAGTCCAGAACTTAGGTTTGAAGATTTTCTTAAAAAAACAGGTGCTTTGAATATTGTTACAATTGGTAATACGATTCAAATTGATTATGGAACAAATGTTTATTATATAAAACAGGCTATTGAAAACTATTCTTCCAAAAGTCTGTTTAAATCCAGTGTTATTGTTGCATCTGATAATATAAGACAAGGAATTAAAGCATATATTGAGATGAAAGAAGACGATAAGCGTGAAAAACAAGGAGCAACAGGGAAGCTTTATAAGCTTAATAAAGATGATAGAGATTAAACTTGAGAGTATAATAAAAATTATAGATTTATAACTACTAAATAGTAAATTATTTTTTATGATTTATTTAAGTATCTTTTTGAAGGAATTAAAATTTAAAGGAGAGATATAGATTATAAAAAATATTGAGGATAAATAATGATTTAAATTTTATTATTAAAAGAATGAATTTTATTTCTGCAAGATTGATTGGTTGTTAGTTAAAGTTTATACAGATAATCAACTTTGTATTTATTGCTATTTATCTGTAATTAATTATGATGATGTTATAACTTATCATGTACATTGTTATTAATGCTGAATTTTTTTTAAAAAAATATGCTAAATTTGTAGGTATATTGCAAAAGCTTCATAGAATATTTTTTTAATGATGTTCTATCGTGGGGTAATTT
>NZ_LN609267.1:112293-116173 GCF_000825665.2 Borrelia crocidurae | reverse complement strand
GTATTGAAGGTATCTAATCATTTTTTATGAATAATTAAAAATAAATAATAAAAGAAGTTTAATTGTTTTTTATCAAGAATTGAAAAAATTGAAGTGTTTTTATATACTTTACATAAATAATATATTATAGCGTTAATAACCTTTGCCATAAATTAGAGAAATTTATGGTGCAATTAAGACCATAAGGAGTTGGAATGATAAAGAAGTATGAAGGTTGTTTTTTATTTAGGAGTGAAGAGCTTGAATATAAATCTGCTTTGGAAGAAGTAAAAAAACAGCTGGTAGCTTTTGGTGCAGTTGATTTTGTTGAAAATTCTATTGGAGAGAGAGCACTAGAATATCCTGTTAGAAAACAATTACGTGGTAGGTATGAAATAATAGAATTTAAAATGGCAAGTGATAACTTAAAAGAGCTTGAAGCACAATTAAAGCTTATTAAAAATTTGCTTAGATATATGATTTTGGTTAAAATTAACAGAAAAGTTAGTGTTAAGAAAGTTAAAAGAAGAAATTTTAGAGAGTATAGAGATAATAGAGATATTAAAGAAAAAGAACAACCATCAGAGTCTAATGTTGATGCTGATTTAAAGGTAAATTGAGGAGGTTGTAGATGGCCGACATTAATTCCTTGGTATTGTCTGGTAGACTTACTAGGGATTCTGAACTTACTTATACTGATTCAGGTATGGCTATTCTTAAGTTTGCTTTAGCTAACAATAGAAGGATCAAAAAGCTTGATGAATGGATTGATTATGCTCAATTTTTTGATTGTGTCATTTTTGCTAAAAGAGCTGAAAGTCTTAGTGCTTTTCTTAAGAAGGGTAAACAAATTGTAGTTAGTGGTTCGTTAAAGTATGAGAGTTGGCAAGATAAAAATACTGGGGATAAGAAAAGTAAGTGCAGTATTTTGGTAGATGAAATTCAAATGTTTGGATCATCTACTGCTGTTGCTCAGGGAACAAACAATGTTGATTTTGAAAGTTATAAGAAGCCAGATTCATTTAAAACTATTGATTTTGATAATGGTTTTAATGAAGATATACCTTTTTAGGAGTTTTAATTTATGTATAAAGATATAGATTCTCATCAAAGAGATTCAAGGACCGATGGACATCAGGATGGTTTTAAAAAGAATCCTAATTTTAGATTTTTTAAGAAAAAAACATGTAAATTTTGTGATATGGATAGAGTGCCTGATTATAAAGAGTTTGATTTTCTTAAGAAATTTATTACAGAACAAGGAAAAATATTGCCTAGAAGAATTACAGGCACTTCTGCTAAACATCAGAGACGTCTTGCACTTGAAATTAAAAAGGCTAGATATATGGCTTTACTTCCTTTTGTAAAAAAATAATGAAGGAGAAGTTATGAAAGTTATTTTAAGAGAGGATTTTATTAATCTTGGCAAAGAAGGTGATATTGTTGATGTAAAGGATGGTTTTGCTAGAAATTATTTATTGCCAAAAGGTTTTGCTGTTTTTTCAAACAAACATAATATTGATATTTTTTCTCAAAAAAAGAGAGCAATACTTAAAAGACAAGAGACAAGAAGAAAAATGGCAGTTGAACTTAAAGAGAAACTTGATAAAGTGAATTTAGAGTTTATAATGCAATCTAATGATAGTGGTAAATTATTTCATAGTATTAATAGTTCAAATATTGCTGATGAACTTTTGAAACTTGGATTTGAGATTGAGAGAAGAAAAATAGATATGCATCATGGTGCATTAAAGGCCTTTGGAACTTATAATGTTACTATTAAGCTTTATGAAGGAATTAGTTCTGTAATTACGGTTGAGATCAAAAGGGAAGAGAAAAAAAATTCTCTTAAAAAGTCTAAAAGTGTTGAAAAAGAAGTTTAAGGAAGAGGGGCATAGCTTGTGGCTTTTACTTCGATAAGCACAACCTCTACACTTCTTTTTAATGAAGGTGCAGAAAAGGCAGTTATTTCAAGTATATTTTATAATCCGGGAAAAGTAGAAGAGGCTTTATTATATTTAAAGCCGGATGACTTTTATGATCAAAATCATGAAATGATTTTTAAAGCTATGATTTCTCTTTATGAAAAAAGAGAAAATATTGATCCGATAACTGTATTTGAGGAGGTTTCTACTATAACTCCTAAGTCACGACTTGTAAATAATTTGAAAGCTTTAACGGGTTTACAAGATTATTTAAGTTTTCTCTCAGGTTATCTTCCAACTGATAAGACTATAAATATTTATGCAAAAATTGTTAAGGAACATCGTATTAGGAGAGATATTGCAAAAATTTCTAGAGAACTAAATGATTTGGCTAATGATTCTACAAAAAAAGTTGAACAATTTGTGGAAGAAGCACAAAGACAAGTTCTTTCAATTGAATTAGATTGTTCTAATAAAAATCTTAATCATGCAAAGGTAATTGCTGAAAGGGTTCATGCTGAAATATATGAGAGGAGTGTTCAAAAACGAGAAGTTGATTTTGGCATTCCAAGTGGTTTTAAAAAAGTAGATAGTCTTATTGGTGGATTTAGAGAGAGTGATTTTATCATTATTGGTGCTCGTCCTAGTGTTGGAAAGACAGCATTTGCGTTAAATATTGCATCCAGTATAGCCTTAAAGGGTGATAAAAAACGAAGAGTAGGATTTTTTTCACTTGAAATGACCTCTGATGCTTTAATTAAAAGAATAATAGCATCTCAGGCTAATATTGATGGTTTTAAGATTCAAAATAGTATTTTGTCAGGAAATGAAATTAAGGCAATTAATGATGTTGTAAATGATATTAGTAATTCTGAATTTTATATTGAGGATACTGCAAATATTAGTTTGTTAACGCTTGCAACGCAGGCTAGAAAACTTAAAAGATTTTCAGGTATAGATATACTTTTTGTTGATTATATTAGTCTTATTTCTCTTGAAAGTAAAAATGTACCAAGGCATGAGCAGGTAGCTTCAATTAGTAAAGCTTTAAAAGAGCTTGCTAGAGAACTTAAAATACCAATTGTTGCTCTTTCACAGCTTACACGAGATACTGAGGGACGTGAGCCTAGTCTTGCTAGTTTAAGAGAATCAGGTGCATTAGAACAAGATGCAGATATTGTTATTTTACTTCATAGAGATAAGGATTTAAAGAATAATTCTGATGATGATGATGGAGTTGTGAATGCTATTGACACTAAAGTTATTGTTGCTAAACATAGAAATGGTCCTACGGGTAGGGTTGATATATTATTTTTGCCGCATGTTGTTAAATTCGTTAATAAAGAACATGAAATGGACTATTATTTATAGATAGATTATATTTTTTGATGTTTAAGGTGTTTGAGGCATTAAATATTAATTTTTATGCCGATTCCGAGATAGTTGCAAATGAATTTATGTTTTTCTAACGCGTGATTGTTTGTGTTATAAACAAGAGGAGAATAATTCATTTTTGTAAATATTTTTATGTTGTATTTTGTTTTATTATATGTAAAGGCATTTATATTTACTCCGGGTTCAATTTCAAGTCCTGTTTGTAATGTATCTTTTATTTTTAATGGCCTGTAAATGGATTTTATATCTTTTTTGTCTTTATTGTAAGCTAAAAATAAACCAGAAGCTATATACAAAATGAGCCGATTTTTTGTGAAAAATTCATATGTTATTCCAGATGAAAATCTATTTGTACGACTATTTATTTCATGTGCATTAATATCATAATTTGCTGAAATTGCAAAATAATAGTTTAATTGAGGTATTATTTTGTAATATATTATATTTCTGGTTTGAAATGGAAGCATAATATCATATCCTATAGAGAAATTGTGATTTAAGAGATATAAATTATTTTCTATAGGATTATCATATTCTTCTGTGATAATTATTCCAAATCCTCCTACGCTAAAAAACTTTTC
>NZ_LN609267.1:111488-112287 GCF_000825665.2 Borrelia crocidurae | reverse complement strand
TGGAAAAGGAAGTGTATGAATTTTATGGAAAGAAATTTTTGGAAGGGGGTCTATATTGAATTCCAATACCAGTTTCTGCTTCTTGTATTTTTAAATATGTTTCTATATCTTTTATTTTGCTTTGAATTTGATAAAAAAGTTGAGTCTCAATCCCTATAAATTGATTTTTAAAATCCATTGAAATACTTGTTTTAAAAAAGTAATCTAAAAAATAAGATAAATCTATATAATTTTCAAGATAAAAAAAACCCATGTAAGAGTAGTTTATGGCTGTGCTTATGAAACCTCTATAATGATAATGTTCATAATTTTTAGGAATTGGTCTTAATTGTCTTAGAGCAAAGTGAACTGCTCTTTGTATTAAAGAGCCACCCCAATTTCCATAGAGTAGATTTTTAATTCCAATACCAATATTAATATTTCCAAAATATTGAGTTTTTGTTTTGAATAAAATTGGGAAATAATACATAAATCCAAGCTCTAATAGATCAATTCTTTTTCTTAATTGTTCGGGACTTTCTTTGTCGCCTCTAAAGGTTAACATGTGTGCTTCTGCATTTATTATAAAATTATGTTTTGATTCATGAATGAATATTAAAGATCCACTTCTGAGGTCATCAAAGAAATCACTTAAAGCAAATCCAAAACCATCGTTTAATTTGTCAAAATGATACTTATCAATTCCGTCATTTTGATATTTCATTAAATAATTGTAAGCATGTGAATTGATTACTAACATTATAATTATTGCTTTAAAGCTAACTTTTGCTAAGTACATTTATAGATTAATACTAACATG
>NZ_LN609267.1:111385-111454 GCF_000825665.2 Borrelia crocidurae | reverse complement strand
AAGCAAAACTACCTATTTGGAATTTACCTATAGATTTTAATGATAATTTACAATCTGGAAATATTGTGG
>NZ_LN609267.1:107264-111377 GCF_000825665.2 Borrelia crocidurae | reverse complement strand
AATATATTGTGTCAAATTGTGGTTTGCTTATTAATAGTTAAGTTATTGTTATTGTTTGGAGTGATTTATGAAAAAAATAGCGATTATTGGTGGCCTTAGATCTCCTATTACTAGGTTTGGCGGAACATTAAAGGGAATGAATATTGTTGATGTGTCTGCTGATATTGTTAAGGTTTTGCTTGAAAGGAATAGTATTGATAAAGTAGATGAAGTTATTGTTGGAAATGTAATCTCATCGGGACTTGGTCAAAATATTGCCAGACAGATTACTTTGAAAGCTGGTTTAGGAGAAGCTATTCCCGCTTTTAGCGTAAATAAAGTGTGTGGTTCGGGGCTTAAGTCTTTGGAACTTGCATTTAATTCTATATCTCTTGGTGAGAGTGAGGTTATTGTTGCAGGTGGAGTAGAAGATTTGAGTAATGCACCTTATTTATTACCAAGAAATGTCAGATTTGATGGTTTAAAATTTGGAGACTTTAAAATAGAAGATTCAATATATAAAGATGCTTTAGTTGATACTCCAAGTTCTACTGTTATGGGTATTACAGCAGAGAATTTAGCAGAAATGTATGAAATTACAAGAGAAATGCAAGATCAATTTGCATATAATTCTCATATGAAGGCAAAAGTTGCAAGGGATAGTGGGTATTTTAATGATGAGATATATCCTCTATCGATTTTTGATAAAAAGACAAAACTTAAAAATGTTGTGTCTAGTGATGAAGAAATACGTGATAATTTAAGTTTAGAAAAGCTTGCTTCTTTAAAACCTATCTTTAAAGAAAATGGGACTATTACTGCTGGCAATTCTTCTAGTTTAGATGATGGAGCTTGTTTTTTAATATTGGCAAGTGAAGATTTTGTTCATAAAATGAATGTAAAACCTTTGGCTTATATTGGTGGTTTTAAAAGTGTAGGGTTAAATCCTTTGCATATGGGATTTGGAGCTTTTCTTGCTATTGAGGGCATTATAGAAAAGTTTAATTTAAATTCAAATGAAATTGATTTTATTGAAACAAATGAAGCTTTTGCAGCACAATCTTTGAGTGTTCTTAAAGCTTTACGTGAAAAGTATGGTATTAAGGATGATATTGTTAATGTTAATGGAGGAGCTATTGCATTGGGTCATCCATTTTCAGTTAGTGGTTCAAGGATTTTATTAACTCTTGCACGTCTTATGAGTATGAATAATAAGTCAAAAGGAATTGCTTCTCTTTGTATTGGGGGTGGTCAAGGTATAGCAGCCTTTTTATATAGATAGATAATATTGTTTTGAAACTAGATTTAAGTTTAATGTTTTGTTAAAATTTTATGAAGCGATTTAGTTTAATTTGATATAAGGGTAATTTTTATGGGTAATTTTTTGTGTTTTTTGTTATTTTGTGTTTTAGGAATAACTTCTTTTGCTCAAAATACTCCTGTTGTCATTATTAATTTGCATAGTAATGAAATTATTACTAAAACAGAGTTTGAGTCTAAAGTTAATACATTGAAAAAAACACAAGGTAGAGATTTAAGTAATATTGAAAAAAAGCAAGTTTTACAGGTTTTAATTGCTGATGTACTTTTTGGTCAGGAAGCTTTAAAACAGGGAATTAAAGTTTCAGATGATGAAGTTATGCAAACAATTAGATCTCAGTTTGGACTTGCAAGTCTTACCGATGAACAAATTAAGCAGATGATAGAAAGTCAAGGTACAAATTGGAATGAGCTTTTAGCTTCGATGAAAAGATCTCTTGCTGCGCAAAAATTAGTTCTAAAAATTGCTCAGCCTAAGTTTTCAGAGATAAAAGCTCCAAGTGAAAAAGAAGTAATTGAATATTATGAGGCTAATAAAACTAAATTTGTGAATCCTGATATAGCGAGAATTAGTCATGTTTTCTTTTCGTCAAAAGATAAAAAAAGGTCAGAGGTTCTTGAGCAGGCAAAAGATATTGCAAAGCAAATAAAATCTAGTAAGATTACTTTTGAAGAGGCTGTGAGAAAATATTCAAATGATGAAGGTTCTAAGGTTAAAAATGGTGATCTTGGATTTTTGGCAAGGGGTGATCAAAGTGCTCAAAATGTTCTTGGTGCAGACTTTATTAAAGAGGTTTTTGTGCTTAAAAAGGGAAATGTTTCTAATCCAATATCATCAAAGGAAGGTTTTCATATAGTGAAAGTTACTGAAATGTATTCTCAAAAATTTTTAGGTCTTCAAGATAAGATATCTCCTAATGTTAATATGACTGTAAAGGATGCTATTAAAAATAATATGATTAATGTTCATCAACAGCAAATTGTTGCTAAAATACAACAAGAAATTTATGATAAACTCAATAAGTCTGCTAGTATACAAATTTTGGATTCTAGTCTAAAATGAAGATGATATATTTATATATTGGTTATGGATTTGAGACATAAGGCTAGGGTTTTAGCTTTTCAAAAAATTTACAGTATTGATGTTAACTGTAAGGCAAAGGATAATATTTTTGATATTTTTAGTTTTGAAGAGAATGGGATAGATTTAGATGGAGATTTAAAGTTATTTTATTCTGTTCTAGTTAATGGTACTTATGATAATTTAGAGTCTATTGACAAATTAATTAGTGGTATTTCACTTAATTGGCGTTTGGATCGTATGGATAAGGTTGATCTTGCTATATTAAGAATGAGTGTATATTCACTTAAGTTTCAAAATTTAGATGTTCCTAAAAGGGTTATAATAGATGAGGCTATTTTGATTGCTAAAAAATATGGCAATAAAAATTCTGATAAGTTTGTCAATGGTATACTTGATGCTTTGTTAAAAGATATGGAGAGTTCTTTTGAAAACAAATAGGTTATTGTTATTTTTTATTTTGTTTTTAATCTTTTTTGTATCAATTTTTGTTTATTTGAGCTTAAATCCATATGTTTTGTATATATTAAAGGGAGAAAGGGATTTTAATGAGGTTATTATAGAAATTGATGATTATATTTCAAGTGGGAATTTAGATAGTGCAGAGAAAGCAATTAAATTTTATTCTTATTATGCAGATACTGAATATAAGTGGCTTTCTCTTGTTAAGAGAGCAAAGCTTTATTCTGATAAAATCAATCATTATGTGTTGATGAGAAATATTCTAGATTTGAGTGTTAAAAGTTTGCCAGGGAATTTAAAGCTTAGAGCACTTGAAGTATATTCAAAACTTAAAGTAGGAGCTGTTTTAGAAGCTTATGATGTTGCTAAGCAGTATTTATTGGGATATAAAGAATATAAATATTTATGTGATGAGGCTTTTATTAAAAGTTTGATTTTAAATTATGATGTCAAAGACATAAAGAGTTTTTTAATTAAAATGGAGCAAGAAAGAGATGCTCTTGCTTTTGAGACTATAGGATTCAATCTTCAAAATAATGCGTTTTTAATTAATGCAATGCTTTTGTATATAGATAAAAAAGATTTTGATGCTGCTAGGAGAATACTCTTAAAAATAAAAGAAGATAAGGATTTTGCTAAAGAACTTGCTTATATTTCTTACGGTCTTGATAATTTGGATTTTACTATTGCCAATCTTAAACTTCTTAGTGATAATAGTGAACCTAGTTTAATGTTTTTGTTAGCAGATGCTTATTTGAAGAAGGGAGATATTAATAATGCTAAGAGTGAATATTTGAAACTTTATACAGATTTTCCTGATTATAGTATGATGATATATCTTGGGTTGGCATTTATTGCAAAGAAAGAAAATGATTTAAAGCGTGCCATTACTTACCTGAATAAGGCCAATGAAAAATTTAAAGGAAATGAAATGATGAATTATTATTTGGCTAGTATGTATTTTGAAATCAATGATTACTTTAATGCAAATGAGATTGTAAAAAGATATAAAGATAATCCCTTGTTCTTTAAACTTTATTTTATTTTAAATTATTCAAATTTAAAATATGAAGCTAAAAAGTCTTTTTTATGGCGTTTGTTTTATAGATCAAACTATAGTAGTGATATTGCACAATTTTTGGCTTGGAATTTACTTCTTTATTCTGATTTAAAGGATTTAGATTTGTTCTTTAATGTTTATAATCCTGTTGATGAAATACTATGATTGGTTTTCAGCTTTTTATAAATTTTAGTGTATTTGTATCTCATAC
>NZ_LN609267.1:99678-107228 GCF_000825665.2 Borrelia crocidurae | reverse complement strand
GAGCAAACGAACAAGTATTTATATGGTATATATTATAATTTTGGGGTTCTAAAGTTTTATCAAAAAAATTATAAGGAATCAGAAGAATATTTTAGTAATGCAGTTTCGACTTTACCTTTTGCTATTGATGATAAGAGTAGCATTAATTTAAAAGAGCGTGAGGATATAGCAAAAATATATTTAAAGCGAGGGATTAATTATCTTTATTTAGGTGAATTTGAAAAGGGACGAGAGGCCATTTCAATTGCTAATTCTTTTTATGAAACTAATGAGGGTAAACTTTATATGAATATGATAAAGATATTTAAAGAGAGGAATTGAATATTTGAAATTAAGATTAAAATCTAGAGAAGAAATTGAAAAGATTAAGGCATCAGGTAGACTTTTAGCTCAAACTTTTTTGGAAATCGAGAAAAATATTGCTCCTGGAATTAACACTAAAACACTTGATTTTATAGCTAGTGATTTTATTACTAAAAATGGAGGTAAGTCTGCTTTTAAAGGATATAATGGATTTAAAGGGACTATTTGTGTTTCTATAAATGAAGAAGTTATACATGGAATTCCTGGGAGTAGAATGCTTAAAAATGGGGATGTTATTAGTATTGATTGTGGTGTTGTTTTGGATGGATTTTATTCTGATATGGCTAAAACTTTTAAAGTGGGAAGGGTAAGCTCTCAAGTTAGTCGCTTATTAGAAATTACAGAGGCTGCTCTTTATAAAGGAATTGATGAAATGAAGGTTGGTAATCGAATTTTAGATATTTCGAAGGCTATAGAAAATTATATTAAACCATTTAAGTTTGGAATTGTTAGAGAATATACGGGGCATGGTGTTGGTTTTTCGTTACATGAAGAGCCAAGTATTCCAAATTATTATGATCCTTTTTTTAAAAATATTGAAATACAGGAAGGTATGGTTTTGGCAATTGAGCCTATGGTAAATTTAGGAAGTCATAAAGTTTCTCTTAAGAGTGATGGTTGGACAGTATTTGCATCTGATTTTAGTTTTTCTGCTCATTTTGAACATACTGTTGCTGTTATTGATGGTTTGCCTTTAATTTTAAGTAAAGTTTGATAATACTTAAGTAAATATTTAAAAGATTTGGTTTTATATTATGGAGGTGTATAAAATGAATAAAAATTTTATTTCTGTGTTTTTTGCTAGTTTTTTAGCTTTAGCTGTTGGATTTTTTGTTGGAATAGGTTATTTGAAGTCTGAAAAAAATACTATTGTTTTTGCACAGGAGAAAGGAGATGCTGTACACTCTCTTCAAGATTCTTTTAGAGAAGTATCTAAAAAAATTTTACCATCAACTGTGGAAATTTATGCTACTGGAACAATTAAAACACGCGATCCTATGCAATTCTTTTTCTTTGATATTCCAGGTCTTAATCTTGAAAAAAAAGCACAATGGGGTGGTTCTGGCGTTATTATTGGAAAAGATTCTAAGAAAACAAATTTGTTTTATGTTCTGACAAATAGTCATATTCTAGAAAATGCTAGCGAGTTTGAAGTTGGAACTTATAATAATAAAAGTTATAAAGCTCAGTTAGTGGGTAAGGACGATAAGAAAGATATTGCATTGGTTAGTTTTGAGGCTGATGATGTTGCAGATATTGGGGTAGCTGAACTTGGTGATAGTGATAAACTTGAAGTGGGAGATTGGGTTATAGCTGTTGGAAGTCCTTATCACTTTAGTTTTTCAGTTACAGCAGGTATTATTAGTGGTCTTCATCGTTCTTTTAATCCTAATTTAAAAGCTAGAAATTTATTTATTCAAACAGATGCGGCTATTAATCGTGGTAATTCTGGAGGACCTCTTGTTAATACTAAAGGAGAAGTTATTGGTATCAATTCGTGGATTTCATCTCCTTCTGGAGGAAATATTGGACTTGGTTTTGCTATTCCTATTAATAATGCTAAGAGTGTTTTTGATGCATTAATGAGTGGACAAAAAAGTGAATCAGCTTGGATGGGCGTTGCATTTCATCGTTTGAGATCTAAAGATGTAGAATTTCTTAAAAGTTTAGGTTATGAAGATGAGTCTGTTTCATTAGCAATTGTTGCAGGTGTTTATGATGGTTCTCCAGCTTTGAAAGCAGGATTTAGAGCTGGTGATGTGATTAGCAAGATAGATGGTGTTGCAATGAATCTTTTCTTTGATGTTAAGCAATACATTAATGATTTTTATGCTAAGGAAAAAATTAAAGTTGAGGTTTTAAGAGGACAAGAGACGAAAACTTTTGAAGTAGAACTTGGTGTTATGCCTACTAATATCGATAAGGAAAAGGGCAATACTTTAGATTTAAAATTGATGCCAGGCTTTACTGTTTATCCTTTAACCAAAGAGGTTAGGGTGCAACTTGGTTTGAGAAATTGGATTAATGGAGTTGTTGTTGATAGTATTGATTCAACTTTGGGTAATAATCCTCAAATTGCAACAGGAGATATTATTATGATTGTTAATTCAAAAAATGTTAAAACTTTAAGAGATTTTTATGATGCTATTAAGCATGGAAAAAATAATTATAGTATTTTAAGAAATGGACAAACTTTAAAAGTGTCTATTTAATAATACATTTTACTTTGTATAAGGCTTAAAGAATTAACATTTTTAAGCCTTTAGGCATTAAATTTGGTAATTCTATTTTATATTATGAATTGTTATTTTACTTAAGTGAATAAGTTTTATTTTTTATTTATCAATGTAAAGAGATAATGTTGGGATAGGGATTTGTATTTAAATATATTAGTGTAAATAATACTGTTTATTTTTATAAGTTTTCTTTAATACAGTTCAAGTTATAAATTGTTTTTTAGTATTGAGAGAGTAGTAAATATATGAATTATGAGTTAAATTGAAGAGATAATTGATTTTTTGAAACAAGTTTTAATTTTATGTGTTTTGAGGTGTTATATAAATGAAAAAGTTCGTTTCTTATGAAGATATAAGAATAAATGGTCTTAAACTTGCTTATAAAATTTATAAAGATGGGTTTATTCCTGACATTATGTATGTGTCTTTGAGAGGTGGAGCTTATCTTGGAAATATTATTAGTGAGTTCTTTAAATTTATTAAGCCAGAAAAGCCCCTTCTTTATGCTGCTGTTGTTGCAAGATCATATGATGTTTCAAATAAGCAGAAAAAAATAATGATAGATGGATGGACTTATGATCCAAAATATTTAAGAGTAGGTGATAATGTTTTATTTGTTGATGATATCTTTGATACTGGTCGTACAATTATTCATTTGCGAGAAGAAGTTTTAAAGAGAGGAATAGATAGTCAAAATGTTAGGATAGCTGTTTATGATTATAAAGAACGTGGACATATTGATTATGAACCTGATTATTATGTGAATAAGTATTCAGATGAGGATGAATTAACTACTTGGATACATTACAGTAATCATGAGTTAATTGGATTGTCAGAAGATGAATATAAATTAAATTTTGTTAATTTAGATGATGAATTATTAGATATTTTAAAGTTTTTATCAAAAAAACTTTAATTCTATTCTAGCTTAATATATTCTAGTTCGTTATATCCTCTTATGTTTAATGCTTTTGTTATTTCTCCTAAATTATCTTCTAGAATGGGTCCAATTAAAGCAAAATCTTTTTTTATTTTTGTATTTATATTATTTAGTAATTTAATTTTGTTAAATCTATCCTTTATATTGGTTGGATAAACTTTGATATTATACCATACATTTTTTTCTAAATTTGATTCTTGTATGTTAATTTTATCTTGTGGATAATATATTTTTTTTGATTTTTTTATTTTTACAGTACCATTTGTGTGGTTATTTATATGTTCCTTATTATAAGATTTAAAATTTTTATTTTTTTTTCTTCTAATTTCATGATAATAATTAATTTTTTTGTGTGGATAATTTATTTTGTTGGATTTATTTATTTTAGGCTTTGATTTATTGGTTTTATTTGTGATTTCTTTTTCTATATTTGAAAATATTTTGAAATCGTCTTTTAATTTTTCATTTGCAAATAAGATTAGTACTGGTGACATCAATACTATTTTATACAAAATTTTGATTTGCAATGTTTTTCTCCTTTCAAAAACTCTTTATTAGAAATGAAGAGTTTTTGGAGTTCTTGGAAATGGTATAACATCTCTAATATTAGCCATTCCTGTTGTATATTGCAGTAGTCTTTCAAGTCCAAGTCCAAATCCAGAATGCGGAGTTGAACCGAATCTCCTTAAATCTAAATACCAATTAAGAGTCTCTGTTTCTAAGTTTAGCTCTTTTATTCTATTATTCAATTTATCTAGATTATCTTCTCTTTCACTGCCCCCAATGATTTCTCCAATTCGTGGAACTAAAATATCCATTCCTTTTACAGTTTTATTGTCTTGGTTCATTTTCATGTAAAAGGCTTTAAATTCTTTTGGATAGTCAATAACTGTAGTAGGTTTTTTGATAATTTCTTCTGTTAAATACCTTTCATGTTCTGTTTGTAAATCCATGCCCCAATAAGGTTTTATTTCAAATGTTTTTGTTGCATTTTCGAGTTTTTTAATTGCTTGAGTATAGGTAATAACTTCAAATTTAGAATTTATTACATCTTCAATTTTTTTTATTACTCCCTTTTCAATGAAGTTATCAAAAAATTCCATATCTTCATGACAGTGATTTAAAGTTTCGCTTAGGACGTATTTTAAAAAATCTTCTGCTAAATTTATATTGTCTTCAAGCGTAAAAAATGCCATTTCAGGTTCAATCATCCAGAATTCTGAGGCATGGCGTGTTGTATTTGAATTTTCTGCTCTAAAGGTAGGACCAAATGTATATATTTTTGATAAAGCCATTGCATAAGCTTCTCCATGCAATTGTCCAGTGACTGTAAGAAATGCTTGTTTGCCAAAAAAATCATCTTTAAAATCAACTTCTTTTTTGTTTGTAGTGTTATTAAGGTTTAGGGTAGATATACGAAATATTTCACCTGCTCCTTCACCATCGTTTGATGTAATAATGGGTGTATGAATATAAAAAAATCCGTTTTTTTGAAAATATTCATGAATTTTATAAGAAATTTGGTTTCTAATTCTGGCAACAGCACCAAATGTATTAGTGCGTATTCTTAGATGAGGGATTTCTCTTAAGAATTCAAAAGAATGTCTTTTTTTTTGTAAAGGATATGTTTCTTGATCTGATTTCCCAATTATATAAAAATTTGTTGTTTTAATTTCATAAGTTTGTCCTTTTGCAGGGCTTAAAATTAAGATTCCTGTTAAGGATATGCTTGCACCTGTTGTTAGCTTTTTAAATTTTTTTTTTTCAAATTGAGGATTGTTTTCATCAATAACAGCTTGAATTCCTTTAATATTTGAGCCGTCATTAATTTCTAAAAATGAAATTTTACCATTGCTTCGTTTTGTTCTAATCCATCCTTTGACTGTGATTGTACTATTTGTTATAGGGTTGTTTAATATTTCTTTGATACTTTTGTGCATATATTCCTCCTTCTCTAACTTGATGTTTATTATAATTATAGTTTAAACCATATTATTTTATCATTTTGTCATTGAAAGAGAGTAAATTAATTTTTATACTTAAATTTAGAGAAGATTTATGAACAATTTAGAAGATGTTATAGTTATTTTTGATTCAGGTATTGGTGGACTTGCTTATTTTGAATATATAAGTAAGAGATTGTTTAATAGAAATTATATTTATGTTGCAGATAATAAAAATTTTCCTTATGGTGATAAAAGTTCAAATTTTATTTTAAATGAGTTTTTGGAGCTTATTTCAAAATTAAGGGAAATATATAATATTGTCTCGATTGTTGTTGCGTGTAATACAGCTTCTATTAGTGTTTATAATAAATTAAATTTTAATTTTCCTATAATATATACTTTGCCTTCAGTTAGTTTAGTTAAGGAACTTGTGTTTAAAAGGGTGATTTTAATTGCAACAAATACTACTATTAATAGCAAATTTGTCAAGAAAGAGCAGAATAATCATATAGATTTAATTTTAAAATCTGCGGGTGAACTTGTAAAATTTGTTGAATATGGAGCTATCTTTGAAAGAGATGCGCTTGAGTATTTAAAATCTTTAAAGTTTGAAGTTCAATCTACTAAACGAGATATTGTTTTTTTGGGTTGTACGCATTATTTGCATATTAAAGATATGATAGAAAGTGTTTTAGAAATACCCGTTTATGATAATCGTAAAATTGTTGCCGATGAACTTAATAAAGCGCTAAAAAATGTTGAAAATAGTGATTATTGTTTTAAACGTTATTTTTATTTAACACAAGATAAAAATTTACACTTTTATAAGAATTTTTGTAAAAAATATGATTTTTATTTTAAAGGAATATTCAATTGAATAGTAGTACATTTGAGGTTCTCTGGGGTGTTAATAATATTTATTCTGTTGTTGAAGTTAATACTAATACAGTTTATGAGGGTGTTATTAAAGGTAAATTCTTAAATACTAGGGAGAAAGAATATAGTCCTTTAGTTCCGGGTGATTTTGTTTGTGGTGATATTTATGATGAACATAAGGTATACATTAAAGAGAGAATGGAACGTAGAAATGTTTTTTGGCGTTATAATAAAAAGGTTGCTTTAAGGCAAGTGATTGTTTCAAATATCGATAATATTTTGATTGTAAGTTCTGCTACTCTTCCAGAATTTAAAAATTCATTTATTGATAGAATATTGATAGTTGCTGAGGAGCAGGGAATTACCCCTATTATTTTGGTAAATAAGGTTGATGAAGGCATAAATCTGAGGGTTGATTCTTTTATTAAGATTTATGAATATTTAGGTTATAGAGTTATTAAGACTTCTGTTGTTACTTTGCAGGGACTTGATGAGGTGAAAAAAATTATTAAAAATTCAAGAACTTCTTTTATTGGGCAGTCTGGAGTTGGAAAATCTTCACTTATAAATGTTATAGATTTAAATGCATCTCAGGCTATAAATGAGATATCTTATAAATATGCACGAGGCAGACATACTACGGTTTATGCTGTGGCTTTTCATTCTGATAATAAAATTTTAATTGATACTCCTGGAATAAAGGAATTTGGCATTGAAGGTTTAGGATATCTTGAACTTAAATATTATTTTAAAGAATTTAAATATTTTAATGATTTATGTAGATTTAATTCTTGTTTACACATCAATGAGCCAAATTGTTTTGTAATAAGTCAAATTGGATTTAAAATTGCAGAAGCTAGGTATAATAGTTATCTGAAAATTTTTAGTGAACTTAAGAGATATAAAAGTTATGCAAGAGAAATATTTGGAAAAAATTGATTTTTATCAAATATTATCTTCAGTTGCATCTTATGTAACTGTTTCAGATACGGTTAAACTTTTAAATGAACAGCAAATATTAAAAACTGATAGAGAGATTCAGGAAGTATGTTCTTTTGTTAATTTAATTAAAAATCTTATTGAACTTGATGAAGAATATCCAAATTATTGTCTTGAGAGTATAAATGAGTCTATTGTTTTACTCCTTAAAAAAAAATCAAGAATTTCTATTGAAGAGATTAAAAATAT
>NZ_LN609267.1:85821-99518 GCF_000825665.2 Borrelia crocidurae | reverse complement strand
ACTTAAAATAAAGCATGGTGTTGATAAGAGATATGATGAGATTGATTTTGAAATTAGAAATTTAAATAAAAAAATTGAAAAGCAAATTAAACAGATAATAAATTTAAATTCAAATTATTTAAGCTCTAATCTTATTTATTATAAATCAGGTAAATGTACCATTGCTCTTAAATCCAGTTTTAAAAATAGAATTAAAGGCAATGTTATATCTGTTTCCTCATCTGGTGAAACATTCTATGTTGAACCAAATGAAATGATAAGTGAAAATAATAGATTGAGTTTTTTAAATTTTGAAAAGACACATATCGTTTTTAGAATTTTGCAAAAATTATCAGATGAAATACGAAAACATATTTTTATCTTAAAATCTCTTTATAGTAATTTTATATATTATGATTCTTTAAAATCCAGAGCAATTTATGGGATTCAAAATCAAGGAATTTTTCCTAAACTTGATGGTGATTTGAATATTATGAATGCTAGGCATCCTTTAATAAAGAATGCAAAGCCTATTAATTTTTCTCCTTTAAATAATAGAGTTGTTGTTATTACAGGTCCTAATGCTGGTGGGAAAACAGCAACATTAAAAACAGTTGCTCTTTTGAGTGCTATGTTTCAATTTGGAATTCCAATTCCAGTTGATGAGTCTAGTACCTTTAAGATTTTTGATAACATTTTAGTTGATGTTGGGGATGAACAGTCAATTTTGAATTCTCTATCAACTTTTTCAAGTCATATGAATAATATTGCTTATATTTTAAAGCATGCAACAAAAGATAGTCTTTTGATATTTGATGAATTTTGTTCAGGTACTGATATTGAACAAGGACAAGCATTGGCTATAGCTATTCTTGAACATTTGATTTGCATTAATGCTTTTGTGATTATCTCAACCCATTATAATGCTCTTAAATATTTTGCATATACCCATGAAAATGTTATTAATGCTTCAATGCAAATGGATTTAGATAAAATGGAGCCCAGTTATAAGTTAATGTTTTCTGTTCCAGGGGAAAGCTTTGCTTTTAGTGTTGCAAGCAAATTTCTTATTGATTTTAACATAATATCTAGAGCTAAAAATATTTATGAGTCTAGCAAGACGGAAGTTAATGAGATATTGGCAAGACTTACGGAAAAAGAGAGAGAAATATATTTACTTGAGGAAGAAATAAAGAATAAGCTTAAATTTATTGAGCTTAAAGAAGTTGAGATTAATGATATTCGGGAGACTCTTGTATTAAGAGAAAGAAATTTGGAAGAGAATCTTGTTAATGAACAAAAAGAGTTTTTAAAAAAATCAAGACAGACCTTAGAAAATTTGGTTAGAGAGATAAAAGAAGAAGGTGTTTGTCTTTTTAAGAATAAAAAATTTATAGCTGATATTTCAGATAATATAGCTTCTAAGGTTACTAAAATTGAAATGTTAAATCAAAAAATTGCTACTAAAGTTGAATTTAGAGTAGGAGATAAAGTTAGAGTATTAGGCTCAAATTTTTCAGGCGAGATAATAGGTGTTACTAAAAAAGGATTTATTATAAATACAGGTGTATTTAAGATTACAGTTGCAGCTGTTAGTTTAGAGAAAATATTGTATAATGATAGAGCTCCAAGAGGTTGTGAGAAAAAATTTAGTTTTTCTTTTGAGCAGCAAGATAATACATTAAATTTAACAGTTGATATTAGGGGAATGAGGGTGGCTGAGGCTATAAACTTCTTGGGTAAGAAAATAGATGATATGTTACTTAAAAATGTTTCTAAATTTGAAATCATTCATGGCAAAGGAGAAGGTTTGCTAATGGAAGGAGTGCACGCATTTTTAAAAGATATAACGTTTATTAAAAAATATTATTTTGCTCATCCAAATGATGGAGGGGTTGGAAAAACAATAGTAGAATTTTAAATGGGTATATTAAAGTTTGAAGAATTTGAGAGTGTATTGTTTAATATTTGTCTTTATGTTGACTCTATTCTTGAAGATGAGTTTGGTAATGCTTATGAATTGCATCCGAGTAGGTTTTCTAGAGGTAAAGCAGCTAATGGATTTTTGGATGGACTCTTTCGTGTTACAACTTCTTTTACGTTTGGATATGGTTCTAAATTTGGTAGAGGATATTTAATTATTATTGAAATGATAACTCTTGATGTAGTTGATGTAGAATTTAATAAAAAAATTGTGGAAAAGGGTATTGAGGTTTTTGGTGCAAAACTTAAGGAAAAGTTTCCAGAAAAAGACCTTCGTATAGTTTATGATATTAATGTTTATAAGATTATTGGAAATTTTTTTCATGATATATAATTTTGATATTGTGACTTTTAATAATCAAAAATTTATTGGTATACTTTATGCAAAGATTTGTTTATTGAGTATTTTGGATTACTTTTTTGTATATTGAGGAGTTATAGTGCAATTTGAAGTTAAAGATTTAATAAATAAAATTAAAAAAGATGGACTTGATGAAGCTGAAAGGCTGGCAAGTGAAATTATTCTTAATGCAAAGCAAGAAGCTGGAGCTATTATTTTAAAAGCTGAGAGTGAGGCTAAAGAGTTAAAAATAAAAGCCGAAAAAGAAGCTTATGATTATAAGAGATATTCTCTTGAAGCATCTCGTCAAGCATTTAGAGATTTAGTTATTGGTACTGAAAATAGTATTAAATCTCTTTTTAAATCTGCTTTAAAGGATTCTGTTTCTAGTGTTTATGATTCTAATTTTTTAAGAGAACTGATTATTAGAGTTGTAGATGTTTGGGGTAAAGATGATAAGATAGATATTATGCTTAATGAATCTGATATTGATAATTTATCATCTGTTTTAAAAACAAGCATAAGAAATAAATTCGGTGCTGAAATTGAAATTAAACCTTTTAAGGGTATAAGTAAAGGGTTTAAAGTCCAACAGAGAGATGGTAGTTTATATTATGATTTTACATCAGAAGCTATTGCTGACATTCTTTTTGAATATTTAAATCCAAGGTTTAAGGAAATTATAAAATTGGATTAGGAGTATAGTATGTTAAGTTCATATTACTATATTATATCCTCATTACCTTATCTTGATTTAAAAGTTGAAAAGGTATGGAGCATATCGGATTTTTTTGATAATGTTGAGGTTGTTTTAAATAGAGAAGATTTTCTTTTTATCAAGGGTTTGTCAGAATTGAGATTTAATAAAGAAAGTTCAAAGGTTACTAAGAAGTTTTTTGAATTTGAAGAAATAATAAGATATACTCTGGCAGTTATTAGGGCTGAAAAATTGGGATTTGAGAAAGATATATATTTAGAATCTCCTTATTTTTCTAGTTATTATTTAGGAATTTTGAAACCTCTTTGTCTTAAAGAAAATCCTTTTGAGGTAGAACTAGGAATTGATATTTTAAAGTGGCAATTTTTAACAGAACTTGAAGTTGGAAATGAATTCAACTTTGAAAAGTTGATAATTTATTTTTTAAAGTTAATGTTAATTTCAAGGAGAAGTCTCTTTAGAGAAGAGATAGGTGAGAAAAATTTTGATGATGTTTGTCAAAAATTAAGTATGAAAATAAGTAAAAATTTTTGAAGGAATTTAAATGGAAGCTAAAGGAAAAGTAGTAGGTGTTATTGGAAATTTGGTTACTATTGAAATGGTAGGTACGGTTTCCATGAATGAAATTGTTTTTATTAAAACAGGTGGTCAGAGTTTAAAAGCTGAAATAATCCGTATTAGAGATGGAGAAGTTGATGCTCAAGTGTTTGAAATGACAAGAGGAATTGCTGTTGGAGATGATGTTGAGTTTACAGATAAGCTTTTAACAGTTGAGTTAGGACCTGGTCTTTTAAGTCAGGTGTATGATGGTCTTCAAAATCCATTACCAGAGCTTGCTACTAAGTGTGGTTTTTTTTTAGAGAGGGGTTTATATTTAAGTGCTCTTGATAGAAATAAAAAATGGAGTTTTAATGCAACTGCAAAAGTTGGAGATTTTGTTGTTGCTGGAGATTTTCTTGGATTTGTCATCGAAGGTACCATTAATCATCAAATTATGGTTCCATTTGATAGGAGAGATTCTTATAGAATTATAGAGATAGTTGGTGATGGTGATTATACTGTAGATGATAAGATTGCTGTTATTGAAGATGATGCTGGGGGTAAACATATTATTACTATGTCGTTTCATTGGCCTGTGAAAGTTCCCGTTACTAGTTATAAAAAGAGACTTATTCCTAATGAGACCATGGTAACTCAAACAAGAATAATAGATACATTCTTTCCGGTTGCAAAGGGTGGTACATTTTGTATTCCTGGACCTTTTGGTGCTGGTAAGACGGTTCTTCAACAGGTTACGAGTCGTAATGCTGATGTTGATATTGTAATTATTGCTGCTTGTGGTGAGCGAGCAGGTGAGGTAGTAGAAACTCTGAAAGAGTTTCCTGAACTTACAGATCCAAGAACAGGTAAATCATTAATGGAGAGAACATGTATTATTTGTAATACTTCTTCTATGCCCGTTGCTGCTCGTGAAGCATCAGTTTATACAGCTATTACTATTGGTGAATATTATAGGCAAATGGGTCTTGATATACTCTTGTTGGCAGATTCAACTTCAAGGTGGGCTCAGGCTATGAGAGAGATGTCAGGTCGTCTTGAGGAAATACCAGGGGATGAGGCATTTCCAGCCTATCTTGAATCTGTTATTGCATCATTTTATGAAAGAGCAGGTGTTGTTGTTTTAAATAATGGTAGTGTTGGATCTGTAACTGTGGGTGGTTCTGTTAGTCCTGCTGGGGGTAATTTTGAAGAACCAGTAACTCAAGCAACTTTGAAAGTGGTAGGAGCATTTCATGGTCTTACAAGAGAGAGATCAGATGCTAGGAAATTTCCAGCAATTAATCCTCTTGACTCTTGGAGTAAATATAGAGGTGTTGTTGAATATGAGGCAACAGAATATGCAAGGGCGTTTTTGGTTAAGGGAAATGAAGTTAATCAGATGATGAGAGTTGTTGGAGAGGATGGGGTGAGTATTGATGACTTTGTTGTGTATTTGAAATCTGAACTTTTAGATTCATGTTATTTACAGCAAAATTCATTCGATAGTGTTGATGCTGCTGTGAGTTTTGAGCGTCAAAATTATATGTTTAATATTCTTTATAAGATTTTACAATCAGATTTTAAATTTGAAAATAAATTGGAAGCAAGAAGTTTTATAAATGATTTAAGACAAAATATTTTAGATATGAATCTTGCTCCCTTTAAGCAAGAAAAGTTTAATAAATTAGAAATTAATTTAAAGAATTTATTACGTTCTAAAAAATTGGATTTTTGAGGTGTGTAAATGAAGAGAGTATATAGTAAGATAGAATCTATTATTGGGAATGTAATAACTGTTATAGCAAAAAGTGTTAAATATGGAGAACTTGCCATTGTAAAATCCAAAAATGGAAGTTCCTTAGCGGAAGTGATTAAGCTAGAGAGGGATAAGGTTTCTCTGCAAGTTTATAATGGAACAATAGGCATTTCAACTTCAGATGAAGTTAAGTTTTTGGGCCATCCAATGCAAGTAACATTTTCTGAAAATTTACTTGGTAGAATTTTTGATGGTGCTGGTAATCCTAAAGACGGAGGGCCACGTCTTGAGGATAATTTAATTGAAATTGGTGGGCCATCGGTTAATCCTGCAAAGCGTATTGTGCCAAGAAATATGATAAGGACTGGAATTCCAATGATAGATGTTTTTAATACTCTTGTTGAATCTCAGAAATTACCAATATTTTCTGTGTCTGGGGAACCTTATAATGAGCTTCTTGTAAGGATAGCTCTTCAAGCTGAGGTTGATCTCATTATTCTTGGAGGAATGGGACTTAAAAATGATGATTATTTAACGTTTAAGGATTCACTTGAGAGTGGTGGAGCTTTAAGTAGGACAATCTTTTTTGTAAATACAGCCAATGATCCTGTTGTTGAGTCTTTAATTGTTCCTGATATTTCTCTTGCTGTTGCTGAAAAATTTGCTTTGCAGGGAAAAAAAGTTTTGGTACTTTTAACCGATATGACCAATTTTGCGGATGCTATGAAAGAAATAGCTATTACTATGGAGCAAGTGCCATCTAATAGAGGTTATCCTGGTGATTTATATTCTCAGCTTGCATCTAGATATGAGAAGGCTATTGATTTTGAAGGTGCAGGATCAATTACTGTACTTGCAGTTACTACAATGCCTGGAGATGATGTTACTCATCCAGTACCTGATAATACGGGTTATATTACTGAAGGACAATACTATTTAAGGAGAGGCAGAATTGAGCCTTTTGGCTCTCTTTCAAGACTTAAGCAAATGGTTAATGGAAAGACAAGAGATGACCATAGGACGATTATGGATTCAATGATTAAGCTTTATGCATCTTCAAGAGAATCTATAGAGAAAAAAGCTATGGGCTTTAATATGACAGAGTGGGATGAAAAGCTTCTTAAGTATAGCAATATGTTTGAGAGTAAACTTATGGATTTGTCTCTTAATATTCCTTTAGAAGAGGCTTTGGATTTGGGTTGGACTATTCTCTTTAGTTGTTTTGAACCTAATGAGACTGGCATTAAAACAGAACTGCTGGAAAAGTATTGGCCTAAAAATAGGGATTAGAGATGCCTAAAGTTAAGTTGACAAAAAATGAACTTAAAAAACAAAAAGATGATCTTAAAATGTTTAGTAGGTATTTACCTACGTTGCAACTTAAAAAACAACAACTTCATTTGGAAATTAGAAAAGTTAAGGCTTTGAAAGAAGTGAAAAAACTTGAAAGGGATAAATTGAAAAGGAATATGAAATTTTGGATTTCGTTATTTGGTGAGAGATTTCCTTTTCAAGATTGGATTCAAATTAAAAAAGTAAGAAAGGGTTTTACAAACATAGCAGGTATTACTATACCCGTATTTGAGTCAGTTGAATATGAAGATATTAAACATGATCTTTTATTGACTCCTTATTGGGTAGATGTGGGAATAGAGGCTATTAAGAACATTATTCAAATAAATGCAGAACTTGAGGTTTTAGATGAGCAAGCTAATTTATTAGAATTAGAACTTAATATTACTTCTCAAAGAGTAAATTTATTCGAAAAAGTTATGATTCCTAATGCTAAAGTTAATATAAAAAAGATTAATGTTTATCTTGGAGATCAACAGACTGCAGCTGTTGTAAGAGGTAAAATGGCGAAAGCCAGCTTAATTAAAAATAGATGAGGATGTATTAATGATTGTTAAAATGAAGAAGGTTTTGCTTTTAACTTTATTAAAATATAAAAGAGACTCACTTGAGATCTTAAGAGAATTGGGAGTTGTTCATATCAATTTTTGCAATAAAGTTTCAGAATCTTTACAAAAAGTTATTGAGGAGAGGAGTATTTTAAATCATGCTTTGTCTTTGCTTGGTGATGATTCTGAAGTGCAAATTTTAAGTTCTTCAAATGAGAATTTTTTAGATATTGCAAAACGTATCGTTGACTTAGGTTCTGAGATTAAAGATTTAAGAGAAATGCGTCAATCGTTACTTCGTAATAGAGATATTATATCTTGTTGGGGATATTTTTCTGTTGATTTAGTCAATAAATTAAGGGGATGCAATATTCATGTACAATTTTTTAAATCTGGAATGTCCGAATATAAAAAATTGTTGTTATTTTCGCAGGTTAAAGTTGCTCTTATTAATAATTATAAAGGTACAGCCTATTTTGTAGCTATTAATGACTCTAAACAGAATATAGATGTAGCTGAAGAATATGAATTTGAATTTGATCTAGATTCTATTGAAACCAAGTTAAAAATGATTGATGAGGTTTTAGAGCAAAAATTAACTCAGTTGTCAGTTTTAAATAAATATAGAAATATTTTAAAAGATGCAATAAAAGAGTATGAACAAATTATTGAATTTGAACAGGTTATGGCTGATATGAATGTGGAGTGTGATGAGTTTGTATATATTACGGGATTTATTCCTGAAGATAAGCAAAAATATCTTCAAAATGCGACTCTTAATGGTAAGTTTGTGGTGCAATTTGCGGAGCCAGATGATAATGATTTTATTCCTACTTATGTAAAAAGAAAAGGAATTGCTAAGCTTGCTAAACCTATTTTCGATGTTTTAGATACAATTCCTGGATATAAAGAGAGAGATGTTAGTTGTGTTTTTATGTTGTTTTTCTTTGTGTTTTTTGGAATGATAATTGGTGATGCAGCTTATGGTGTTATATTTTTGTTAATAGGCATTATTATTAGTTTGATTAGTGTTTTGAAAAATAAACCATTAACTTCTGCTCATGCTTTAATATTTTATTTAAGTACGTCAGCAATAATATATGGTTCTATGACTGGTACTTGGTTTGGTAGTGGTCATTTTGTTCTTGATTTATTTCCTATTTTAAAATCTCTTAAGGTTGAGTATTTGACAGGAAATAATGGTATGCAAAATGTTATGTTTATATGTTTTACAATAGGGGTTTTACAGCTGTCTTTGGCTCATGTATGGAATTTTGTTCAAAAAGTGAAAGAAAAGCCACATATACATGCAATTGCTCAAATTGGTTGGCTTGTTTTAATGCCTGGGCTTTATTATTTTGTTCTTAATTTAATACTTGGAAGTGATAATTTTCCTATGCATAGTATGATTCTTAATATGATATATGTTGGAGTTATGCTTATTTTTGTTTTTGACAAACAGGATGGTTCAAACTTTTTTGTGTGTGTGTTAAAAAGTTTTGGGGGACTTATAGAGCAATTTTTAGCTACTGTTTCAGGATTTGCAGATATAATATCTTATATTAGGCTTTTTGCTGTTGGACTTGCAGGACTTGCAATTTCTGATAGTTTTAATAGCATGTCAGTGTCTTTATTAAAATCATCTAATATTGGTCTTATAATAGGAGGTGTTATTGTGATACTTTTTGGACACATTTTAAATATAATGTTATCTTTATTATCTGTTGTTGTTCATGGAGTAAGACTTAATATGCTTGAGTTTTCAAATCATTTGGGTCAAGAATGGAATGGATATTCTTATAGACCTTTTAAAAAAATTAAAGATTAGATAAGGAGAGAATAAAATTATGGATATAGGTTTAGTAGGAGTTAATTCAGCTTTAACAATTTCTGCGATAGGTTCAGCTTTGGGAATGGGAGCTGCCGGGAGTGCTGCTATTGGAGCATGGAAGAGATGTTATATGCAAGGTAAATCGGCTCCCTTTTTATTAATTGTTTTTGTTTCAGCACCTCTTACACAAATAATATATGGTTATATATTAATGAATACATTAGCAGAGGTGATGACCCAGGCTAATCCTTGGTTATTATTTGGAGCTGGTTTTGGTGGTGGACTTGCAATGGCTATTTCTGCTTTTGCTCAGGGTAGAACTGCTGCAGGGGCTTGTGATTCTTTTGCTGAGACTGGCAAGGGATTTGCAATAAATCTTTTAGTTTTGGGATTAATTGAATCTGTTGCTCTTTTTGTAATGGTATTTTTGATGATATTTAAGTTTGTTTAAACTCAAATATTCAGATATTAAATTTTCTCGCAATTTGTGAGAAAATTTAATATATTTATGAAGATGTTACGATTTTTTTTATTTTTTTTTTATTTTTAGTTTTGTATTAAGTTTAAATTCGTTAGGTGTAAAGGAACTTCCATATTGGATTTTGATTGAAAAAGGACGGCAGTTAATTTATTCTAAGGAAGGTTTTATCAAATCTAATCTTACTGATGCAATAAATTTTTTGCAGGAAGCATTACTTAGAAAAGGTATATATCCAGAAGCTAATTATTATCTGTCTATTGTTTATAGCATGATTGGTAATGTTGTACTTCAAAAATTACATCTTCAAAAAACTTTGGAAGATAAAGATTATTTGCTGGATAAATCGTTTGAAAAAAATATACTTTTTTCTTTGGCAAAAATTGCTGAAATTGAAAATAATTATGTTGATATGATTGATTATTTAAATGAAATTTTAAGTAAATTTTCACGTGGTGATGATTATTATAATTATCACTATATTGTGCAAAAATATGGCGACACTTCGGATAATAAATCTGATATGTCCTTTTATTTAAATTCTTATTTAAAACAGGTAAGAGGAACATCTGGTATAGATTTTACTTTTAATCTTTATAGATTTAATAATTATGGTCTAATAGATACCCATAAGTTGCTATCAAAGGTGTACTTGAAGATAGGTGCTCATAAACTTGCAATTACTCATGGACTTGTTGCTGCAGTTGGTATTTTAACTAGAATGTATCATTATATTAATTATTATGAACCTCTTTATGAATTTAAAAATTTAAGATCTTTTGTTAAGAAAATAAATGAATATAATGATGTTAAGTCTAGTTTTGAATCTACAGATTTTTGGGAAATAATGTATGATATTTCTTATGCTACTTATATTTATGATGAGAATAAGCATAAGTTGCGGGCTGTAGATACTTGGAAATTGATAGTTGATCTTGCTCCTAGATTTTCACCTTATGTTTTAAAATCAAAGATTCATATTAAAAATTTTTTGGTTAATAAAAATATACATTAGTATAATATTCCTAAACATTCTATTGTGGATTTGGGGGAGGTATAAAATTAGTTCTTATAAAAAAAATTTTTGTATTATTGCACATATTGACCATGGTAAATCAACTTTAGCAGATAGGTTTATACAAAAGGCTAAAATAATCTCAGATCGAGAATTTAAGAGTCAAATTCTTGATAGTATGGATATTGAGAGAGAGAGAGGAATTACCATTAAAAGTCAAGCTGTAACTATTGATTATAAGTGTAGTGATGGCAATATTTATGAGCTTAATTTTGTAGATACTCCAGGACACGTTGATTTTTCTTATGAAGTTTCAAGAGCAATTTCATCTTGTGAAGGGGCTCTTTTACTTGTTGATGCTAGTCAGGGAATAGAAGCTCAAACCGTTTCAAATTTTTATATGGCATTTGAACATAATCTTGAAATTATTCCTGTTATTAATAAAATAGATTTACCAAGTGCAAATATTGATTTTGTGAAAGAGCAAATAGAGAATGATTTAGGATTAGATGCTAATGTTGCTGTTCTCATATCTGCTAAGAATGGAATAGGTATTGATGAATTACTTGAGGCTATTTGTAAGTATGTTCCTTCTCCTAAGGGTAGCAGTAAGAGTCCATTAAAAGCTTTGATTTTTGATTCACATTATGATTCTTATCGTGGTGTTGTTGTTCATTTTAGAATTTTTGAGGGACAAATTAGACCCGGTTATAAAATTAAATTTATGCATGCAGATAGAGAGTATTTTGTGGAAGAGATTGGAATTTTTAAAATCATTCTTGAAAAAAAAGATGTTTTAGAAGCAGGTGATGTTGGATATTTTATTGCAGGAATAAAAAATATATCGGATGTTAAAATTGGAGACACCGTAACTTTTGTTGATAATCCAGCAGTAGCTCCTCTTGAAGGATTTAAAGAGGTTAAGCCTGTAGTTTTTTCATCTGTTTATCCAGTTGATGCTAATCAATATGATGATCTATTGAAAGCAATGGATAGACTTAAGTTAAATGATGCATCTCTTACTTTTGAAAAAGATGCATCAGCTGCTCTTGGCCATGGATTTAAATGTGGATTTTTGGGACTTTTGCATTTAGAGGTGATTCAGGAAAGAATTGAGCGTGAATTTGATCTTAGTGTAATATTAACATCACCATCTGTTCGTTATAAAATTATTCCTAAAAAGGGAAATCCTTATTTTATTGAAAGTCCTGAACAATTTCCCGGAAATGAAAATATTGAAGTTACACTTGAACCTTATATTAGAGCTAATATTATTGTTCCTGCTGAATTTTTAGGTAATATTATGAGTGTTTGTTTACTTAAAAGAGGTGTACAGGAAAATTTAATTTATCTTGATGCCAAGCGTGTTGAAGTTATTTATAAGATGCCTCTTGCTGAAATATTGTTTGATTTTTATGACAAGATTAAGTCTGTAAGTCGTGGATATGCTTCTTTTGATTATACACTATTAGGGTATGAGGCAACAGATTTAGTTAAGTTGGATATTTTAGTTAATGGAGATAGAGTTGATGCATTATCTCAATTGGTTTTTAGAGATGGTGCACGAGCAAAGGCTTTAAATATTTGTAAAAAATTAAAAGATGAGATTGCAAGACAGCAATTTAAAATAGCAATTCAAGGAGCCATTGGTTCAAATATTATTGCCCGTGAAACAATTTCACCTGTTAGAAAAGATGTTACTGCTAAATGTTATGGGGGTGATATTACTCGTAAGAGAAAGCTTTTAGAAAAACAAAAAGAAGGAAAGAAGCGACTTAAGATGATAGGAGATATTGAAATACCACAAAGTGCATTTCTTGCTGTTCTTAAATCAGATGATAATTAATTTATGTTAAGATTAATATTGAGATAAATTATTTTTTCATTTCAATGTATCAATTTATACGTTTGTTTGCTTTATGGATTAGATAGTTAATATAGGTCTTTATAAAAATATTGTTCGATTGTTTTAAAGTATCATAAATTGTTATAGAATTACATTATACCAATAAAATAATTTTATATGGAGATGGTTATGCTTAAACGTAATAAAGTTGTTCTTGTTGGGGCAGGTGGTGTTGGCTCAAGTTTTGCTTATGCTTTGACAATAGATAACTCACTTGTTCATGAACTTGTAATTATTGATGTAGCTCAAGATAAAGCGAAGGGTGAAGTCATGGATTTAAACCATGGTCAGATGTTTTTGAAAAAAAATATTAAAATAGAATTTGGTAGTTATGATGATTGTTCTGATGCTGATATTGTTGTAATTACTGCCGGTCTTAATCAAAAACCAGGTGAGACAAGACTTGATTTGGTTGGCAAAAATACTAAGATTTTTAAGGAAATTGTAACAAGTATTGTTTCAAGTGGATTTGATGGTATTTTTGTTATTGCAAGTAATCCTGTTGATATTATGACTTATGTGACAATGAAGTATTCTAATTTTCCAACCTGTAAGGTTATTGGAACAGGTACAACACTCGATACTTCAAGACTTAGATATTTTTTGGCTGAGCGTCTTAATGTTAATACTCAAAATATACATTCATATATTATGGGTGAGCATGGAGATAGTTCTTTTGCTACTTGGGATGAGACCAAAATAGCTATGAAGTCTTTATCAGAATATATTGCTGATGGGACAATAGTAGAATCGGAACTTGATGAGATTCATAATAATGTTGTTAATGCTGCTTATGAGGTAATTAAACTTAAAGGTTCAACTTATTATGCTATTGGACTTGGAATTAAACGAATTGTTAATGCAATAATTGGTGATCAAAACCTTATTTTACCGATATCTTCATATATTAATGGTCAGTATGGTGATTCTATTAAAGATATTTATATTGGGGCACCTGCTGTAGTTTGTAAAGATGGTGTAAAAGAAGTCCTTGATTTTAAAATTAGTGAGAGAGAACTTAAAAAATTTCAAATTTCTGCTAATCAATTGAAAAGTTATCTTGATAAAATAGAATTTTAATTTTGCCCCAATTGGGGCTTTTTTATTCTTCTAATAGTTTTTCTCCATGTTTTCTGTGCTCAATTGCTTCTAGTAATGATTCTCTTGAAATATGAGACTCATCTTTTAAATCAGCAATTGTTCTTGCAAGTTTTAGGATTGAATGAGTTGCTCTTGATGATATATTAAGT
>NZ_LN609267.1:83430-85810 GCF_000825665.2 Borrelia crocidurae | reverse complement strand
TTAAAGATAATGTGACGAGTACTTGTTATCTAAAGTTACAAAATATTGCAATGTGTTCTGGTTTGAGATCAGAATTTTTATGAACATTTTTAATGTTTTCATATCTTTGGTTTTGTATATTTCTTGCTTTTATTATTCTCTTTTTAATTTCTTGTGAGCTTTCATTATCTTCTTGAAATAATTTGGCATTATTTACTGGTTTAACTGGTACTCTAATGTCAATTCTATCAAGCATTGCTGCTCCAAATTTTTTCCAGTAGTTTGAAACTTCTTGTTGTGAACAGAAACACTCAATATCGTTTTTTCCAAGATTGCCACAAGGACATGGATTTGTTGCAATCATTAATTGAAAGTTTGCAGGATATTTAAATGATTTTGAACTTGCTCTTACTATTGAAATTGTTTTGTCTTCTATTGGTTCACGCAGTGATTGTAATATTGATTTTTGAAATTCTAGAGCTTCATCTAAAAATAGGATGCCGTTATGAGCAAGTGATACTTCTCCAGGGAGTGCATTAGCTCCTCCACCAATAATGCCTTCTTTGCTTGCAGTTTGATGTGGTTGTCTAAATGGTCTTTTCCTGATTATTTTTGTATCTATTAGCTTTCCTGCAATTGACCAAATTCTATTTGTTTCAATAATTTCTTTATTTGTAAGTGGGGGTAATATTGATTGTACACATTTAATACTGAGTGTTTTGCCACTTCCAGGAGGTCCAAATATCATAATATTATGTCCTCCTGCTACTGCTATCTCTAGTGCTCTTTTTATCCTATGTTGTCCTTTGATATTTTTAAAATCATATTCAAATTCTTCTTCATTTTCTTCTATTTTAAAATTAATTGTAGGTTTTGCGGGAAATATATTATTATTAAGATTTTCAATTATTTCTAGAGTTTCTTTTAAAGTTTTGACTCCCCAAATGTTTAGGTTTGATATTAATAGAGCTTCTTCAAGATTATCAAAAGGTATTATTATGCATTTAATTCCTTTTTCTTTTGCAAGAGAAATTGCGGGTAATACTCCCTTAATTGTTCTTATTTGTCCATCTAGTTGCAATTCTCCTAACATTAAGACTTTTAAATTGTTATTTTTATTTTCTTTTGTACTTATAATGCTAGTTGCAATTGAGAGATCAATTGCTGTTCCAATTTTTTTGATACCTGCTGGTGCAAGATTTATTAATATTCTATCTTTTGGGAAAGTAAATTCTGAATTTTTAATAGCCGCTTTTATTCTTTCTCTTGATTCTTTAATTTCACTTCCAGCTAATCCAACAATATCAATTCCTGGTATTCCTTTTTTAATATCTACTTCAACTTCAATTAGTTCTCCTTCGTATCCTATTGATGAGTGAGAGTATATTTGCATATAATTCTCCTTTAATTGGCGATTATTTAATGTTACTTTAAAATTTCTTTTAAAGCTTTGTACGGCAGAATAAAACAATCTTTTCTGTTTGTATATAAGAAATTTTCAAAAATTTTAAGGTTTTTATTTATTTCTTCTAAATTTTCAAAATTATTGTTAATTATTTTTGTTATGATTTCTAATGTTGTCTTTTTAGGTTGATTGTCGCATATTTTGGTTAAAAGATACGTACTGGCTAGAAAGACTATACATCCATATGCATTATATTTTAGTCTAATTTTTTTGTTGTCTTTATCTGTTTGAAAAATTATTTGGTCTCCACACTTAGATTTATGATATATTGGACTTTGATTTTTTTCTACCTGAAAGCAATACTTTTTTATTTTGCTTAGTCTTATTAGTTCTTTTTTTATTTCTTCTGAGAACATGTTTCAATTTTAAGAAGTTTATTTGATTAAATCAATAATAGTTTTATATTGATTTAGCTTAAATTTTAGATAATAGGTAAATTTTATTTATCATTTTACTGTGTATATAATATAATTTCATCATTTTTTGATGTTTGTAAGTTTATTTAATAAAATTCTTTTATTGTTTTTTTGAGTGAAGAAATGAAAATGTCAATTTCTTCTTTTGTATTATATAAGTAAAAGCTTATTCTTAATAAATGATCTTTTTTAATATTTTCTGAAAAAAATGCAAGGTAAGCACATGTTTTTCCAGATCTGGTTGCAATTCCCATTGTATCAAGATATGTCTCAATGTCATGTGAATGAATATTTTTTACTGTAAATGATATTATTGATTTTCGTTTAATATTTTTATTTAAAATAAATTCAACCTCATCGATTTCTTTTAATTTTGAAATACAATATTCAATCAGTTCTTGATCATGTTCTTGAATAAATTCCATCGTTATGTTATTTATATACTTTATTGCTTGTCCAAGACCAATAATTCCTGCAATATTTGGTGTACCCGCTTCAAATTTATTTGGGGAATTAATAG
>NZ_LN609267.1:82707-83421 GCF_000825665.2 Borrelia crocidurae | reverse complement strand
CTACTACATAACTTTCTTGTAAAATTCCATTTTCTATAGCATTTGCTATCTTTAGTTTGGAGCTGTTGAGTTTGTTTATAATTTTATCTGATATATATAATACCCCAATACCTGTTGGGGCAAGCATTTTATGCCCTGAGAATACTAAAAAATCACAGTTTATTTTCTTTACATCTATTTTTATATGTGGTGCCATTTGAGCCGCATCTATGAATAATGTAATTTTGTTATCGCTGGCAATTTTTCCTATTTGCTCTAGATTTTGCATTGTTCCTAGTATATTATTTATTCCAGACATAGTAATGATTTTTGTTTTATCTGTAATTAGATTTTGTATTTGTTCTGATTGAATAATTCCCATTTCATTGAATTTTGCAAGTTTAATTTTTAAGTTTAAAAATTTTGCAATGTTGATCCAAGGAAGTAAATTACTATTATGTTCAAGTGTTGTTGTAATAATTTCATCATTTTCTTTAAAAAATTTTGATAACAATAATGAATTTGCTATTGTATTTGTTCCATCTGTAGTTCCAGAATTGAAAATTATGTTTTTAGGAGATTCTGCATTGATAAATTGTTTAACAATTTTTCTTGTCTCTTCTATTTTTAAGCTTGATTTTATTGCAAATTGATGTCCACTTCTATGAACATTTGCATTATAATTTGTGTAGTATTCAACTATAGATGAAATTACACTTTGGGGTTTTTGAGAAG
>NZ_LN609267.1:82635-82699 GCF_000825665.2 Borrelia crocidurae | reverse complement strand
TTTCATTAATAAAAAGTTTGCTTATTATTAATAGTTAAGTTATTATTAATAATAAGAAAGCTAC
>NZ_LN609267.1:75085-82613 GCF_000825665.2 Borrelia crocidurae | reverse complement strand
ACCCTTAATACTTGCAATAGTTATTACTTTTGGTTTTTTTCTAGCCATCTTGTTATAATTAATTCCTCCATTTGGTAATTGTTTTTCATAATTTTTTATTTTACTTTCTTTTTAAATTATTTTGTATGTTAATATAAGATTTTTGTGATTTTATATTTAACAAATAATAACAAAGAAATCTCCACCTATAATTTCTATGAAATTTAGGTGGAGATGAATTTGTTATTAAATGGATTTATTTTGATTTTGAATATATTTTTTGATGATATCAATAGAGGCTCCTCCAGTAGAAATAAGACAATAACTTCTAGACCAAAAATAAGGTTTCCAATAATATTTATCTAAATGAGTAGAATATTTTTTCCTTATAAGCCTTGACGATACTGTTTTTAGATTATTGATAAATTTAGAAGGTTGAATATTGGGGGTAAATTCTAGTAATAAATGAATATGATCCTTATCATGGTTGAATTCATTAAGGGTTATTTTCCATAAAGAACATATATTAAGTATTATTTGGTAAAGAAAAGATGAAAGCTCGGCATTTATGCATTTATGCCTATATTTAGTAACTAATACTAGGTGATAATTAATAGAATATACGCAGTGATTATTAAAAGTTAGCTTGTGTGACATATACACTTAAGTATAAAATATTATAAAATAACAAAACATATGGGTGCTAATAAAGCTTATAAGTACAGAATATATCCTGACGCTAATCAAAAGAAATATTTTTCAAAAGTATTTGGATGCGTAAGATTTTTGTATAACAAAATGTTAAGTGATAAGAGAGACTATTATGAAAAGAATAAGAAAAGTATTAGCGTTAATCCAAGTAATTATAAAAATGAATTTCCATTTTTAAAGGAAGTTGATAGTTTAGCTCTTTGTAGCGCATGGATTGACTTAAATTCTGCGTATAGTAATTTTTTTAGAGAAATTAAAAAAGGAAATAGAACACAAGGATTTCCTAAATATAAAAGTAAGAAAAATAGACAAACCTTTAGAACTAATAATCAAAAAAACTCAATAAGAATAGAAAATGATTATATAAAGCTACCTAAAATAGGATTTGTAAAATTAGCTTTACATAGGAAAATTAAAAGCAATGAAGTTATTAAAAATGTAGTAGTAGAAAAAGATACTGATGATAAATATTATATTTCAGTAGCAGTTGAGTGCTTAGATGTTAAAAATAACGATAAAACTAAATGCAATAAAAAAGAGATAGTTGGTATTGATATGAGCATGAGGCATTTTTTAGTAAGTAGTGAGGGTGAGAAAATCAATCATCCCAAATGTTTACTAAAAAATGAACGTAAACTCAAGAAATGCCAAAGAAAACTATCAAAAAAACAAAAGGGCTCTAGAAATAGAGCTAAATCTAGATTAAGAGTTGCCAAGTTGCATAGGAAAATTTCAAATCAAAGAAAAGATTTTTTACATAAATTATCTTATTATTTTGTAGCTAATTATAAAAATATAGTAATAGAAAGCCTATCAATTAAAAGTATGCAAAAAGGAATGTTTGGCAAAAGTGTTAATGATTTGGGATGGCATGAGTTTGTAAGACAATTATCATATAAATCAGAGTGGTGCGGAGCCTATTTACATAAAGTTGATAGATATTTTCCATCAAGCAAGCTATGCAACAATTGCGGTATTAAAAATACAACTCTAAAATTAAGTGATATTAGGTGGAGTTGTAGGAGTTGTAACACTTTGCACGATAGAGATATAAATGCAGCTCTAAATCTTAAAGCTTATTATTATAAGGAAATAAAAACTAAGGCAGGAACTGCCTGAAGTAAAGCTTGTGGACCATGCTCTAGTGGATGACCGTTCTTGGAGAACCTAAAAAGCTATCATGGGATGAAACAAGAAGCTATTTCTATAATCTTTGATTTAGAAATAGCAGTTCACGCGCTTCTACAAAAGCTCTATCATCTGTCGTTTTTTCAAATTGATCTTCTACTGATTTTTAAAAGCAGAAGATTATAAATTAGTTCCTATTAATAATATTTATGGAAGTGTAACTAATACTGGAGAAATTTTTTGTGATCTTGTTTTTGAGTCTACAGAAATTCCTGAAGAGATTGTTTATACTAAAACTAAAGAAGGTGTTTTGGAAGAGATTTCTGGAGATCTTAGGGGTTCTAAAGAAAAGGTAATTTTGATTAATTCTTTTGTTGGAATTTCTATTACAAAAGATACGGCTAAAAATATTGCTTATTGGCTTTTGAAAAAAGTTGATGAACTAGAAGATAATGAGTAAAACTTCTGAAGAAAGAATTAAAATTTATTTATCTACTTTATCTAAGCATAAGAATAAAATTTTAAAAGAAAGAAGAATAAAAGAAATTATGGGACGAGCTGATATTTCTGATGCTGATATGGAAAATATTGAAAAGCATTTTTTTAAGATATATGATAGAACTCGACAATTAGAGCGAGCTGGAGATTTCGCTCATTCTTTAAGAGAACTTGATGCTGTGTATTTGTATTCTCTTCATAATAAGTCTCTCTTTACTTTGTTTTTTAATCTTTATAAGAGGCTTGTTACGGAAATAAATACTAAAGATACAAATAAAAAATTAATACATGTAAGTTTGCAGGCTAGAGAGTTTGGAATAATTGATGGCGTTGATTTAAGAGAATATGATGAATTTTCAAAATTAAAACAGAGGATATTAGTATTATTGTTAAGTTTTATATTAATATCTGTTATTGCATTTATTACATATAGAACAGTATATCCTTTTATTGGTGGTCATGAATATTTTGGTGATTTAGAGAGGGATATCAAAGAGCCTGTAGTTCAAGGCTTGCCTTCAGTTACAAGGGCATCTGATTTAATAGTTGAATCTGCTAATCTTATTGGCAATCCTAATGTTTTATATTATGTTGAAGTTGAAAGTGCTAAGGTATTGGTTTTTGAAGATTCACATACTTATCAGTTAAAAGCAGGAATTATTTCATCGAAAGATTCTATTAAAAATATTTCTTATAGTATAACAGTTTATGATGATTTGGGAAAACCTATTTTAAATAAAGTTTTTGAAAAGAAGAGTGATTTCCCCAATAAATGGAATAGGGGAGTATATGTTCCAATTGATTTTATATATAATGTTTCTAAAGGTATTAGTTCTCATCCTAAAAAAATGGTTCTTGATATACGTTTAATTGAATTTTTTAAAGACGTTAATGATTTCTCTGGTATTAATTTGGAGACAAGTTCATCAATATTAACTTTTAAATATCTTGGTAGTTATTTTCATGAATCTTTTGAAATTTATGAAGTTAATTCTTTAATAGAAGTTTATAATAGTTCAAGTGATGATGTTAAAGATTTAGAAATTGAAATAATTTATGTTACTAAAGATAGTCAAGTCATTAGGTCGTTAAAGAGAAAGTTAATTTCTGAATCCAATTCTTTTCTTAAATCTCGTTCTAGACAAGTTTTTTCACTAAAAACCATTTTTCCAAAAGAGATTTATGCAAACATTAAAGAGGAATTATCTTCTATTAAAATCATTAATGTATTTGTAAAATAGTATCTATTTTTTTATATAGATTATAGTATTTCTTTTTCTTTAAATTTTGAGATGATGTTCAGAGGAATAAGTGTTGTTGCAATACTAATTAATGTATAGGCTAAGAGGATAATTAGGCTAAATTTAGTACTTATTTTGATGTTAAATTCAGAGATATAATAGTCAGAATTTAGAAGTTCTGTGTTATCAGCGCCAAATATCTTTAAAATTATATTGGTTATAATATCTACTATGTTAATTATTTGTTCTATATTGATGGTTAGGTAATTTCCTATGATGATTCCTATTATGCATGATGTTGAACTTAAAACAAGTGCTATCAGTATAAATATTAATTTAAGGGTTGCATTATTCATTCCAATTGATTTTAATATTGCAATTTTCTTTTTATTTTCAAGTATTAACATACAGAGTGATGAGGATATATTAATACTTGCAAATATTACGATAAATGCCATAATGAATATTAAAAGTTTTTTGCTTATATTTAAATTTGTATATTTGTTTAGATATAGTTCATAAAATGTTTTTATTTTATATTCTTTAAATTCTTTTGTGAGCTTTTCTTTAAGATTATTAGTTTTTTCTTTTGTATTGGTTTTAATAGAAAGTCCAATTATACTTTTAGATAATTCTTTTGTCATTATATTTGCGTCTTGTAATGAAATAAAAACTAAATTTTTATCAATTTCTCTTAATCCTGTTTCAATTATTCCAGCTATGGTAAATTTTTGTGCTCTGGGGAGTATTTTTTGATATTTATTGTTAGGTACTATTAAGTAGATAGAGTCACTAATATTTAAATTAAGCTTGTCTTTGATTTGTCTTGATATTAATATTTCATTTTTGTTAAAGTTTTTCTTTCCATCTACTAATTTTATATGTTTATTATTCTTAATAAATTTATTTTCTACTGCTCTGATTAAAGCCCCTTGTTTTTTTTTATTTCCAATAAGTCCATAGGTTCTTTTCTCAAAGAAATATCTTAGCTTATCATGTTTATATTCGTTTTTAAATTTTTCTAGCTTAGATTTTAGATATTCATCTTTGTGAATTTCATTATATTCTATCTGTACTGAAAATCCTTCATTTTCAATGTATCTTTCTATTGTGGCGTTCATAATATTGTTTGACATATAATAAACAATTATTAAAGGAATCATTACTAGACTTAAAGATATCCCAGAACCTATAAGAGCTTTTTTATTTTTTGAGTGTATGAATATAACATATGCTATTTTTAAAAGTTCTTTAATATTGGAGTGCATCATATTCTCTTTAATGTTTTATCTCTAAGTTCGTATTTGATATCTGCTTTATTTGAAAATTCTGGATTATGACTTACTAAAAGAAGTGTTTTATTAAATGTTTTGGATGTTTCTATTAATAATGATTCTACTGTTTTGGCAGTGTTGATATCTAGATTACCAGTAGGTTCATCGCATAGTATTATATTTGGTTCGTTTATTAAAGCTCTTGCAATAGCTGCTCGTTGTGCTTCTCCTCCGGATAATTCTGAAGGATAATGTTCTTTTCTTGTTTCGATATCTAATATTTTCATTAAGCGCAGAGCTTTTTTTTTGATTTCTGCAAAGTTATCTTTTCCTTCTATTATTTTAGGTAAAATAATGTTTTCAAATACATTAAATTCATCAATTAAATTGTGATTTTGAAATACAAGACCTATTTTTGTATTTTTATATAAACTTAAGGTTTTTTCATTTGCATTTTTTAAAGATATTCCACATGATATTATGTCTCCTGAATCCATTTTATCAATTCCTGATATGATATTAAAGAGTGTTGATTTGCCACAACCGCTTTTACCCTGAATAGAAATAAAATCACCATTTTTGACATTTAAATTTAAATTTTCTAGTACTTGTATTTTTGTTTTATTTTTAGTATACGTTTTATATATTTCTTTGATGCATATTATGTTTTGTGTATTGTGCATTTATGGTGTTGCTCCGTTTATTTTATCAGTATATTTGATTTTTTTAGTCACTTTTAGGCTTGAACATATTGTAAATAGACAAGCAAAAAATAGTATTAGCATTAAATCACCTAAGAATATTTTAGGCGTAATTGTATTTTTTACTATTTTTATTTCTATATTTTCCAGATTTAATTTTAATATATAATTTACAGCATTAATCAAGCTATTTATTAAGATGTCAATTGTATTTAAGATTTCGTTTATGTTTAGAGATATTATGATGCCTGAAATGATTCCAATGATGCTTCCCAATACACAAATTATTACTGAATGAATTAGGAAAACTTTTCTAATTTTTTGTGCTCTTAGTCCCAAAAATAAGATTATTGAGATAGATTTACTTTTATTAATTATTATCCTTTTTTGTAGGTAGTATGTGTTAACAGCAATGACAAGAAATATGCTTGTTAGAATGATTAACATTGTATTTTTCTCTATTTTTAGTGCTTTGTAAAATTCTTTATTATATTCATGCCAAGGTTTAATTTTGATTTTTTGATTAATATTTTTGATTGCATTTATTAGTTTTTTACTTGGATATAAATTTTTTGTTTTTAATTGATAATTAATATCTATATCTTGAATTAGTTGTTTTGTATAAAAGTAATTGATATTCATAAATATTGTAGATTGGTTTATTTTGCTATAATTGCTCTTAAAAATGGCTTTTATTTTAAATTGTTTTACTTCGTTTTTTAATGTATGTAAATTTGTAATTTCATCATTTAATATCAAACCTATTGTGTCTCCTGCATATAGATCTAAGTTATATGAGAGCACGTCTCCTATGATGATTTCATCTTCATTAAGTTGGATTTGAGATGCTGTCAGACCTGTTAGGCGAAGAAAGTTTTTGTCATTTATAACGTCTTTTGTATCAAATGCTATTATATTTAATATGCTTGGGTAATAATAATTTTCAATTCCAATTCCTTGTGTTTCATAAATTTTATTTATTTGAATTATTTCTTTCATTTTTTTAATGGAATTGAATTCTTGCTCATTTAATTTGTTTTCAATTTTTAAATTGCCACTCTCTATTGTAGATATGCTTGTGAAAAAATCATTTTGAAAACCATTCATGATTGATATTGTGATGATGATAATGATTTGTCCAAGTACTATACTTAAGATTATGACAATTGTGAGTGATAAGCTATTTTGTTCATCTAAGATTAATCTTTTAAATAAGAGTCTATTTAGTTTCATTTTTGTCTCTAGTATCTGTATTTATTTGTTCAATAATTTCATCATTTTTATATCTTATTGTAAATATAGGGTTTCCGTTATGGTATATCTTTTGTTCATATTCATTGTCACTGAAATAATCAGTCTTTAGTGATATTAAGTCATTTTCATAGATCGTTTTTGACATTAATTTATCATCAGAATCATATTCATATGTTGTTTTTGTAGTATATTCTTTATCTTCATCTTTTATAATGACATTTTCCATTGTAACATGTCCAGATTCATTATATTCAAAGTCGCATATTTTTGTTATTTTATTATCTTTATAAACTTCTTGTTTTATTAAGTTATGATCTTTATATTTTGATATGATTTTTGTATTATCTTCTTCTTTTACATTGATTATTTCATTGTCATCTAAATATTGATTGTTTTCTTTAGATACAATTTTGTTATTATCTAATATGATGTTTTTTAAATGTCTCTTTTGATCATCATATTGGATTACTTTTGTTTTAGATTTTTTTATATCAAGATATGTTGATTTTATTTCTCCATTGATTCCATAATTCCAAATTTGTAAATCTGATCCTGTTATTTTTAAAAGTTTTCCATTAGTATCTTTCATATAGTGTATTGTTTTTGGTTTTTGATTTAAAATTTTGATTTCTTTGTAAATCACATCGTTATTTTTATAAAAATAGTCTACAGATTCAAGAATTATTCCTTTGGGACTATATTTTATTTCTCTTATTTTATTATTTAGCTATATATTCTGATT
>NZ_LN609267.1:74845-74950 GCF_000825665.2 Borrelia crocidurae | reverse complement strand
GGTATATTCAATGTAAAATCCTGTTTGGGGAATATCATATATTTCCTGGTACTTGTTGAAAAATACGTCTGATATAAAGTAACTTTTTCCGTATATATTTTGTAT
>NZ_LN609267.1:67760-74839 GCF_000825665.2 Borrelia crocidurae | reverse complement strand
TCTTGTTTATTTAATATTTTAGTTCTTTATTGTCATAATAGTTTGTTTAAGTAGTTTTCAGTGTTAAATTCTTTAATGTTGTCTACTTGTTCTCCAAATGTAAAGAAATATATGGGTTTTTGCAATAATTTTGAGATATTAATTATTCCACCTGCTCTAGATGATGAGTCAAATTTTGTGGCTATAATTCCGTCAATTTGTATTGCTTTGTCAAATATTTCTGTTTGATTATTTGTGTTTTTTCCAGATATGGAGTCTATTACCAGTATTTTTTTATAATTGATGTTTGTATCGAGTATTTGTTTTTTTATCACTTGATCCATTTTTTTGAGTTCTTTAATTAAGTTTTCTTTGTTTTGGAGTCTTCCTGCTGTATCAATTATTAATATATCATAATTTTTAGTTTTTGCACTTGAGATGCTGTCAAATATTACTGCGGCTGCATCACTTCCTTGGTTTTGAGATATGACTTTAATGCCAATTTTTTCGCTTTGTATTTTAAGTTGTTCGATTGCTGCAGCTCTGAATGTGTCTGCTGCAGCAATTAGTACATTTTTTCCTTCATTTTTGAATTTATTTGCGAGTTTTATAATACTTGAGGTTTTACCAACTCCGTTTACTCCAAGTATCAATAAGATGTTTAATCTTTTGTTTTCTAAATTAAGAGGTTGTTGATTTAGATAACTCTTTAGTAAATTTTTTAGTTGTAATACTGTTTCTTGTTCATCTTTAGCTTTTATTTTTTGAATATGTTCTACTATTTCTATTACTATATCGTTTTTTATATCTGCTTCTAAGAGTAGATCTTCTAACCTTTCAATTATTTGTGTCTTTTCTTTATTCTTGAATAAATTTCTTATTTTATTAAAAATGTTCAAAAGTTTAGTGCTCCTATTTTTTATTTGGTGTTAAATAAATTTTACAATAGTTTATTCACCTCGAGTTGCTTCTTTAATATATTGTACCAAATGAATGATTAATGGTATAAAACTACCAACAGAAAATGTTATTCCTGTACCAAGTAAGAATGTTGCAATCATCTCTTCTACTTTTGCGTTATATAAATCTTGAGGTCTTATTCTATTTTTTAAAATATTATTTAAAGCTATGTTGTAAAGTTCTGAAGATTCATTATATTTTGTTATGGCAAATGCAGTTCCTATAAGATTTAATGTAAAAATACTAAGGTTGATATAGAATAGATCTCTTTTTGTAATGAGTTCACTTTTATTATCTCTTACCATTTCTATATAAACTTCTTTATCTTTGTTATTTATTATTATGAATTTGTTTTTGTGTTCTTCAGCTTGCAATAATATAGACTCTACATTTTCAGGTTCTTCAATTTCAATTGGTGTTTCTCCTATAAATACTCCTTTTTTAAATACTTTAGATGTTACATTACTTGTAATTAATATTTTATTGGAATTTGCTTTTTGTAATGTAATATTTAAGTCAATAGTGTCACCACTTTTTACTTTTTGTTTTATTCTATATGGTTTGTAAGTTGTGCTTGTAATGTCAATGATAATTTCTTTATCTGGTAGTTGAGAAATATCCCATATATCATTGTTATATAATCCTTTTGATACAAATTCTTCATTTATATATATTTTGGCATCTAAATTATTTATGACATTGATCTTAAGTTTAATAAATTTTCTTCCTAATATTTCTTCAAGACTGAGTTTTGCTATTTTGTATGCAATGTCATCAACGGATGATGATAGTTTAAAAATTTCTTTGTAAACTTTTATTCCTTGTGGAGTAATATTGCTAATTTCAACTAAATAATGTTTATCTACTTTTTTTAAGTGTATGTAATTAACAAAGAATAATTCTTGACTTGTTAAAAATTCTATATTCAAATTTGATAGATGTACTTTGTCTAATTCTTATTGTATTCTTAGAACCCTTTTATTTTTTTTACATATTTGATAATAGTGAACTTGTTAAACTTCTTAAGTATGTTGGATTATTATGTTTTTAATGTCTTCTCCAATATTTTTACTTCCACTTTACTTTATTTTTTTCTTTTCCCTTTTTGCATTTTGTAACTTTTTTTTGTCCATGTCTTCTTTGAGTTTGCTAAATTCTTGTTCTTTGCTTATTATATTTTGATATATATAAATGCGTCTTATGAAGTCTTTATCATTATCGTTAATAATGTGTTCATTTATTGCATTGTATATTTTATTTAGTGTTTGTTCAATTCCTTTTTGGAGTTCTTTATTTTCTTCTTTTGTATTTATGATATAAGAAAATCTATACTCAATGTTACTTTGAGTATATGCTAGTTTAGTCGTTGAGATTGATAATAACATGATTATTATTAATTTAAATTTTTCCATTTTAGGTATTCTTCTATAAAGTTATCAATGTTGCCGTCCATAACAGACATAATATTTGGATTTTCAAATTTTGTTCTGTGATCTTTTACTAGAGTATAAGGTTGAAATATATAAGATCTAATTTGATTGCCCCAAGAGATATCTTTTTTTTCTTGTTGTTTAGATTTACTTTTTTGTTGTTCTATTGTTTTGTAGTGTTCATAAAGTTTTGATTTTAATACTTTCATTGCTAATTCTTTATTTCTATGTTGACTTCTATCAGTTTGAGATTGTGTTACTATTCCTGTTTTAAGATGTGTAATTCTAACGGCCGATGATGTTTTATTAACATGTTGCCCTCCTGCCCCTGAAGCTCTATATGTATCAACTCTAATATCTTCTGGTTTAATTATTATTTCAATTTTATCATCAATTACAGGATCAATGAAAACAGATGCAAAAGATGTGTGTCTTTTTTTTGCAGCATCAAAAGGAGAAATTCTTACAAGTCGATGTATTCCTACTTCACTTTTTAAGAATCCATATGCATATTTTCCTTTTATTTCGATTGTAACAGATTTAATGCCTCCTTCAGATTCCAGCAAATCTATAAGTTCTATTTTATATCCACGTCTCTCAGAATATCTTAAATATGTTCTATATAGCATATTAACCCAATCACATGCTTCTGTTCCACCTGCTCCTGAATGTATTGTCAAGAATGCGCTATTGATGTCAATATCTTCTTTGAAATATGATAATGTTAAGATATGCTTATATTGTTCTCTTAATTTATTAACATCTCTTTCTAATAGTGCTTTATCATCTTCACTTTCTGCAATTTTACAGAGTTCCCTTAAATCTTTAAGTTGGCATATCAAGCTTTCCCAAGGTTCAATTTTGGTTTTTAAAATATTTTGATTCTTAAGAATTTCTTGTGCTCTTTTGTTATCATTCCAAAAATTCTCATTATTTATTTGTTTTTCATATTTTTGAAGTTGTATTTTAATTTTATCACTGTCAAAGCTTCCTCCAGACATTTTCAATTTGTTCTAGAAATTCATTTATTGTTTCTCTCATTATAAACTCTCACTATTATTTATTAATATAATTATATTTGGAATTAAAGATAAAATGAAGATTATAAAAAAGTACATTGTTTCGTTAGTTATTAGTTTGAATGTTGATTTTTTTTCTAAATTTTTCTTTATTATTTTTGTTAATATAATAGTTATTAAGATACTTAGTGAAGATAAAATGAGTATTGTTATGCCTTCTAGAAAATTATGACTTTTATCTAGAGAAAAAAATATTATTGCAATCAAGCTACTATTAGATAACAAAAAATCATTTGAATATTTTGTCTTGCTGTTATACATGACAACTAAGATATTGTTTAATGTTTTTAACATAAGTGTTAGTATGTAAATTAATGTCATATATATTATTGGTATTATAAATAATAAATTCTATACTAAGAAATTAGCTTTAATAAATATAAAAAAGTCAATGAATAAATTAATAGCGAAGTGATGATGATAGTTAGATATTTTTTTGATAATGTTTTATTATCTTTTATTTTTATATCTTCAATTCCAATAAAGTGTATTAGTAACAAATTGTTTACTAGCAAGTATGTTATTAAATTGCTTGTCATATTTTAATAATTTCTTCTCCATTTTCATTTTTATTTTCTCTTACTTTTTCTTTATTTATTCTTAAATAGTGTAGTATTTTTTTTATATGGAATGTTAAGCTGTACTTTTTAATTAGTGTTGCGCTTATTTGTAATATAAATATTGATATTATAGCTGAAAAAGTTTCAAGAGGAATATAACTTAGCGTTATAAAATATCCTAAAGATAATGCAAATCCATAAAGTATTTGTTCAAATTTAAAGTGGGGAGCTGTTTGTAATTCTGTACCCATTGTGAATACTAAGATCATTGGAATTGGTGACATTATCAGACTTAATATATCAAAACTTATATAATTGTAGAGAGAAAGGTTTTGTAGTATGTAAGCTATGAATAGCAAACTTATATAAAAAGATAGTGGTATTAGTTTATTGATAATGAATTTTTTAAGGATGAATGAAAAGCCAATATAGATTAGAATGGGGGATAAATACTTTTCATTTTGAAATCCCAAAAGGTTTTCAATATGGAATCTTGGTATCATTATATTGAGATGAGATAATATTTGTTCATTTATAAATTTGTCGATTATGTCGATGTATTTGTTTTCATGTCTTTTAAATTCTTTTAAGTTTTCTAAGTTGTGAATGTTTGGATTTTGAGAAATTATTTTATTCCATGTAGGAATTATATCGTTTTGTTTAACAAGTTCTTTGTAATATGTTTGTTTGAAACTTAGTGGAAAATTTAGTAATAAAAAAATGAATGAAATTAATATAGGATTTATAAGGAGTTTAGAGAGCCTTGAGAAATAAAAAAACATTAAAAATGTAAAAAATATTGCCATTATTTTTAATGTTATAGGAAAATTTAAGGGTAGTATTATATTGGTAATTAATGCAGTATATACAAAAAAAGAGAAATATCTATATTTGGATTTGAGCATTATTGGTATATATGAACATAAACTTGTGATTATTAATATAAGGCTATCAATTAAAAATTTGATATTGTTTGCAAAAGAAAATATTAAATTAGGAATTAATGCTAATATAGTAATTAAATAGATATCTTTTAAGTTGTTTTCGGTGTATATTGGTTCATTATTAAAGTTTATATTTAATATATTTTCCTTTATTTCTTTTTTTACTTTGTTTATTTCTTCTTCTATTTGAGTTATAGTATATTGTAAATATTGCTGTTGTGTATTTTCGTTATTATCTTGATTTTTAATTTTTTCTAAAATAATTTGTTCCATACATAATGGTGAAAAACTGGGTGTGTTTAAGAGTTTGATTTTGTTAACTTTGCTAAGTATTGTTTTTTTTCTTAATATTGTTATGCTATATATATCTCTTGTGATAGGTACATTTAGATTATCTATTTTTGTAGGATTTGTTGGATTATTTGATCAGGATAATCATCTTTTTTTAAATCAATATTTTCGTCTATTATTTGTTTGATAGATGTACCAATTTTGACTTTGGTTATTTTACTTTTTATTTTTTTATTTCCATTGATAGTTATGAGTTTTTCTTTGTATGGAGAATTTGTTTTATAGTATAAAATGAACTTACTACTAAAGATCTTCAATATTTAGAAAGTAATTTTAACTTTAAACTAGAATATTAGATGTGTTTTCTTCATTGTATAAGAAATTTATATATTAATTCGTGATTTGAATATGGATGTGGAGAGTTGGAAATTAATTTGATTGTTAATCTTTTGTCTTTTGCGACATTTAATTTTTCAAGTTCTTTTTTAATATTATGGTTGTCGGTTATTATTAATATTTCTTTAAATTTGAATATTTTATCTATAGTTTCAAAGCCGTAGACAATTTTGTCTAGTTTTGTTGTTATTAGTATTTCTGAGATATTTGTAAATGAATCTTTGCCATTTATTAACAAAATCATTTTGTCTATTTTTTTGCATTTGTTCATATATTGAAATAATGAATCTTCATTAAACCAAGGAATTCCTAATCGAATTAATTTTTCTAGTGTTTTTTCTCTTGATTCTTCTTCAGTTGAAATTTCTTTTTCATTGTTGATTCTTCCATGAAATCTTATTAATGCTGATTTTATTTGATTTTTATTTGGAAGATTGGCAGTATATATTTTTTCTATTATTCCAGATATTGGGGCATATGTGTAAAGTTCTACATTTTTGTTTTTTGATAATATTTGTCCTTCTGAAATTCTTTGATTTTCAATGACATATATTGTAGATTTTGAATCTGCTGTTTCTAATGGAATTAAAATACATTCAGGTATTTGGATTTCATCTATGTTAATTTTATATTGTCTTTTTATTTTGGTTTGTGAGTTAAACATTAACTGCTTCCCCTGATATATTTTCTATAATTTTTTTCACTCATATTTAAAAGAATTGTAAATCTTATTGCTTTAAATAGGAATAGTAATAAAAAAAATGGCAATGAGAGAGTGAATAATGTTTGTTCATTTTTTTTATTAATTGTAATGTTAGCAGGTGTTTCTTTATATATTAAAATTGGATTTCCATTTTCTAAGAATAATCTAGATAGTTCGTTATTTAAGTTTTTAGATATAAATTCTTTGTCTACTTTGTATATAATTTTTGAATTGATGGTTATTTTATTGTTTTCTATTTGAAAGTAGTCTTCTTTTACATTTGTATTTACTTTTCCGTACTGAGATGTGATTTTGTATTTAAGTTCATTTTGATAAAATATATGATACATATAACCTACAATATTTGGTATTTCTTCATTATGTCCAACCATTAAATAGATGTTATTGGGATTTAGATAGTCGAAGTAGTTTAATTTCTTGCTGTAAAAGTAATTGCAATTATTATAAGAATTAAGTATGCTTTGGGCATAAAAAAATGGCATTATTGAGACTATAAATAGCATTACATGTATTAGTATTTTGTACTTTAAAATTTTGGTTTCTCTTTTTTGTTCTTTTATTTTAATTAAAGATAAAAATGTATGTTTAAAGTTGTTTTCAGTTTTGATCCAAGTAAATATTAGGAAAATACAAAGTGTTGATATTGATACACAAATAATTAAAAGGGCTTCAAGGTTAGTGGATAAAAAATTAATGCTTAAGGTAAAATATAATAC
>NZ_LN609267.1:54772-67742 GCF_000825665.2 Borrelia crocidurae | reverse complement strand
ATATTGGGGTTTTAATTTTTTTAATTAATACTGTAAATCCTATGTCTTTTAGATATATTTTGTTGTAATTTTTGTTAAAATTGTCAATTAGTATAAATAGTAGATAAGCTAGTATGGTTAAAGGATAAAAGTATGATATTTCGTTGCTAAATATAAATATAATACATGAACTTATTAGAAAAAGGATTATAAAAGGAGCATATTTAATGTTTAGTGATATTAATAAAATAATTATTATGATAAAAGTTGTGATTGAAAAGTATTTTATTTTGGTTTTATAATTTGAAGAATGCATTTCTGCTTTAATATTTTGATCTTTTTTTAATTTTTTTAAGTCATTATTAGTAAATGATGATTCAACATAAAGTATTTTTTTGTTTCCTGTATTAAAAAGATTAGGAAGTTTTTTTAAAAATAGATCTTTTCGGAGATCGTGGTCATTAAGATGAATTAATTTGTCTATTGTTATTTCTTTAAAGTTAGGAAAGTCCAATATGTGTACTTTTGTTGTGTATTCAGATATTGTTTTGTATCCCAATGAGTTTATATAGTCATTTGCTATTTTTAAGTCTTTTTCTCCTTGTAAATATATTGGTTTGTAGTCTCCAAATTGTGCTATGTTGCAAGAAAGTAGTGGTATTAGCAATATATAAAAAAACTTTAGTAGATTCATTTTTTCCTTTATGATCTGTTATTTAGATTATTCGATATAGTATTTGTTACATATTGCCCATGCAGAGATTATACCAATCAGTATGCCTGTAAATACTTCTTTTTTTTTGTGTCCTTTAACAACTTTAATTTTTAAAGGTTCAATTTTGATTTTCATTTTTAATTGTTCTGATAAATCATTTAAATATTCTGCTTGAACACCCGCCATATATCTAACACCAAATGAATCTCTTATTGTGATTAAAGCAAAAGCTAGAGCAATAATAAAGTGAGTATTAATTCCTTCTTTTATTAATATTGATGTTGCAAGGGCGGTTACTGTTGAAGAGTGACTGCTGGGCATACCCCCTGTTTCTAAAAAAATGCTTTTTAAAAAATATTTTGGAGTTAATTTAATTTTTTTTGTTTTTATTGCTTGGATGATGTATTTAATTATTTGAGCAATAATACCTGAAATTAAACAAGATAAGAAAAGGTCATTTGTAAACAAATCTTTTATCATTATTTGATTACTCCGTTATTTCATTTATATGAGAAATTGTCCATTTTGTATTATTATATGTTCTTTGCCCGATTTGGCAATACCGATGACATTTATGTCATTACTTCCAATCATGAAATCCGTGTGAATTAAAGAAACATTACATCCGTAATCTAGTTTTGCAATATCTGTTTTAAGTTCACTTCCATTACTTAAACAAGAAGGATAAGCACTTCCTAGTGCAATGTGACAGCTTGCGTTTTCATCATATAATGTGTTGTAAAATGTAAGTCCACTTTTATATATTGGAGAGCTATTATCTACTAATGCGACTTCGCCTATATATTGTGCTTGTACATCAGTTTCTATATGCCTCTTTAGTATGTCATTTAATGTATCATTATCACATCCAAAATTGATTATTTTACCTTCTTGAAATTCCATCCATATGCCAGTTATTAGATTGCCAAGTATTCTTACTGGTCGAGTTGCGTACATAATACCATTTGTTTTTTTGTAGTTTGGTGTTGTGAAAACTTCTTGTGTAGGCATATTTGCATTAAATTCAATTTCTGTTCCACTTATTTTTTCACTTCCTCCTGTCCAAATGGAATGTTCTAGTAAATATATTTCTAGATTTGTTTTTTTGTTTTTAAATATTATTTTTTCTAATTGAAGATTATTGAGGGTTTTGCATCTTTGATGTAGTTTATTTCCATGAATTTCCCAAGCTTTTATTGGATCTTCTGTGTCAAGTAACATAATTTTTTTTTGAATTTCAAAAAATTCTTCTAATGTTTTTTGACTCTCAGGTTTATTTAAGACTTTTGAAGCCCATTTTGGTCCTGGCGCACAGATTGTGCACCAGGCTAACTCATTATTCATCATTGCACTTGAAATATTTTTTGATGCTAGTTTTAATGCCTGAAAGTATTTAGATATTTTTTTATTGTCATATTCTTTTAGTGCATCTAAATTTTCTGTATTATCAATTCTTATTTTTGCCCATTTTTCATTTATCATTTCTTCAAAAAATTTATGTTTAAAGTCAGGAATAAACTCTAAAAGATTTTCTGGTGTTGATTGTAATCTAGATTTTAAAATTTCTGTATCCTCAATGTTTAGTTCTACATATTTTGCTCCATATTCATAAGCTTTTTGTGCTAAGATTCTTAAAAATTCATAATTTTCAATTGAGCCTGTAATGAGCACACATTGGTTTTTTTGCAAGTTAATTCCTTTTAAAATAATAAGTTCTGCATATTTTATTAAGTCTTTTTTCATGTGTGATCCTTTATTATGCAGGGTCTTCTAAGATATTATCATTAATGTAATGAGCAACAGCCTCATTATCATTTGTGTTTATTATTTCTAAGTAAGATAACATTTTCTTTAGTCTGTAATTCGCATTTCCCATTAGTAATCCTTTTTTGACGTTTTCTAACATGTCAACGTCATTAAAGCCATCCCCAAATGCAATTGTTTCATTTAAATTGATATTGATGCTTGTAAGAACATCTTTTAATGCATTTCCTTTTGAAACTTTGCTATTAACAATTTCAAGTGAGTGTGGTGTTGATAGATAGGCATTTACTTTTTCTCTATATTTTTCTAAAATTGCTGCTTCATATTTTATGAGCTGTGCTTCTTCGTCATATAGTAATAAAATTTTTGCTATTTTGTTAAAATTTTTAATTTCTTGAAAATTATTGACTTCGTTATATCTTATGTTTATGTCTTGTAATTCATGTTTGATATATTGGTGTTTGTTTAATAATCTATGTTTTTTAAATATATCATTAATAGCATTTTTAGTTATATTGTCGGCATAGAGGTTTTCATCTGTATCGTCAGATCTTTGTAAAAAGTGAGGTATGTCCTTATATTTGTTTTCTCTGATATTTAGAATTTCTTTTACAATATCGGGAGCTAAGTCATAACTGCTTATTAATTGCCATTGGTTATTATATACCCTTGCTCCATTTAGGGTTATAAAAAATGATACATGTGAATTTAGATTCTGTATAAGAAGAGGTATTATTTCATTTTTACTTCTTCCTGTTGCAATAATAAATTTTTTATTTTCTTTTGTTAGCTTTTTTATTACGAGTTCGCTAAAAGCTCCTATTTGGCTATTTGAAAGCAAGAGTGTACCATCGAGATCAGAAACAACAGCCTTAATGTTTTTCATGTTTTTGTCCTTTGATTTTTACTGTTACATTTAATTGTATCAGATAAGAAGTTTTTTTAAAATTGAATTATTTGTTATAATTAAATAAAAAGTTACTTTTTAAATCCTAAGGAGCTTGCTTATATGGAGGTTAATACAAGAATATTATCTTTAAGAAAATTGATGATAAAAAATAAGATAGATGCATATTTAATAGCAAGTCATGATCCGCATATGAGTGAATATTCTCATGCTAGATTTAATATTCGTGAATTTGTTACAGGTTTTACAGGAAGTGCTGGAACAGTAATTATTACAGAAACGGAATCAGTGCTTTTTACTGATGGTAGATATTTTTTACAAGCGACAAATGAACTTGAAGGAACTGAGTTTAAATTAATAAAACTTGGGGTTAAGGGGTATCCAGATATTTTTAGCTATGTTAATATGAAGCTTAAAGGATTACGGATTGGAGTTTATGCTGAGGATATTAGTATAAAATTTTATGATGATTTGGTTAAAAATTGTAAATTTACAGATATTGAGATTTTACATGAAGATTTAATTTCTAAAATTTGGCAGGATAGGCCTTATTTTACAGGTAATAAGATATTTGAACTTAAGGAAGCTCAAAAAAATGACAAAAGAATAAATAAAATCAATAAAGTTAATGCAAAATTAGAAGAAAATACAATTGATTTTTATGTTATAAGTTCTTTGGATGAAATAGCATGGCTTTTAAATTTAAGAGGATTTGATATTGAATCATCAGCTTTGTTTTATGCTTTTTTGTTTATAGCTAGAAGTGAGAGATATAAGAATGTTCTTTTCGTTAATGTTGATAAACTTGATTTTGATTTAATAGAGAGACTTGAAGTTGAAGGAATTGAGGTCGAAGATTATGGCAATTTTTATTCATTTTTAGAAGAGATTAATCATGAGGGCAAATTTTTGATACCAGTTAGTAGTAATGTTAAAATATTGGAATCTATTGGTAGATCAAATGCAGTGCTTGGACTTAGTATTGTTAATGAACTGAAGGCAATAAAATCTGATTATGAGATTAGTAAGATAAGAGACGCGCATATTATTGATGCTGTAAGTTTGGTTAAATTTTTGTATAAATTTAAAAATTTCACCAAAGATGAACTTGCTGATTTGGATGAGGTTGATGTTTCAAATATGCTTTTAAGCTTTAGGACATTAAGAGATGAATTTTTTAGTTCTAGTTTTGATTCGATCATTGGTTTTAAAGAAAATTCAGCATTGCCTCATTATAGACCAAAAAAAGGATTTAAAAAACTTAATCAGGATGGATTGCTTTTAATAGATTCTGGAGGTTCTTATCTTGAACTTGGTACTACAGATGTTACGAGGACAGTTTTAATTGGAACAGCATCTAATAAAGAGAGAGAAGACTATACTTTAGTTCTTAAATCTTTTATTGCTCTTGCTTCTTTAAAATTTCCTTTTGGAATGTTAGGTGCATCTCTTGATGGTATTGCCAGATTTCCTTTGCTTAAGCATGGCTTAAATTTTGCTCATGGAACGGGGCATGGAGTGGGATTTTTTCTTAGTGTTCATGAATTTCCTGTTTCTATTAGTCCTTTATCCACTTATTCTTTTAAAGGTTCTGAAATTATTTCAATTGAACCTGGGATATATAGAACTTCTGAATATGGTATTAGAATTGAAAATTTAGTTTTTGTAAAGCAAAGTTATTCAAATGAATTTGGAATTTTTTTGGAATTTGAAAATTTAACCCTTGTACCTTTTGAAAAAGAATTGATAGTTGTTGAAATGCTATCAAAAGATGAATTAGACTATGTTAATAGTTATCATGAATTTGTATATTTTAGTTTAAAAGAATATCTTAGTGGTGATGAACTTAAGTTTTTAGAGATGTTAACTAGTAAGATATGAAATTTGTAAATTTATTGGCAATATTTATTTTTATTGTTTTTAATTCTGTATATTTGTTTTCAAATTCATTTAATGTTGTTTTTCATGATTCTTATGAGGATGCTATAGATGAAGCTAAAAAATTATATAAAAATGTTTTAATATTGGTTGGAAAAGATATTAAAGATAATTTAATAAGAGATTTTTTAAAGTCATTTGAAGATGATAAAATTTTTAAGCTGATTGCTAAACATAATGTTTTTTTGGTTATTGATGTAAATAATGAAATTTTTAGTGAAATTAATTTAAAAAAGAGTCCAACTTTATTTTTTGTTGATGCAAAAAGTGAACAAGTAAGGGCTGCTTATACTGAATCCATTAAAGATACTGTTCAATATAATAGAGAGTTTTTAAATTATGCTTTAGGAGTTTTTAAATTAGATGATATTGTGTATAAAAATGATAATTATGAAATTAATATTTTTGATGATAAGGTTTTTTTTTATAAAACATTGGATGGTCATTGGAGATTAAGAATGAATGGTAAAGATAAAAAACTTCTTCCTTCTAAAATAGAACTTAAAGAATTTTTAGTATTTCAAGATGAGAATGGAGGTAGGCTTTATGCTTTGCCAAAATCTAAGAAAGGTGGTATTTATTTTTCGGAATCGGAAAAAGAAGAATGGAAATTTTTTGGACAAATAAAGTCATAATTTTAAAAATGGATTTTTGGAGGGTTTATGGAAATAGTTTTTTATCCTGATGATTTACTTCGAGTACAAACAAAGGATGTTGAAAATATTGATGATGAATTGCGAATTATCATTTTTGAAATGATAGGTTTAATGGATAAAAGCAAGGGTGTTGGACTAGCTGCGCCTCAAGTAGGTCTTGATTTATCTATTTTTGTAGTTAGAAAAAATATGATGTCAAAACCTTTAGTGTTTATTAATCCTGTAATAACGTCAAAATCTATTGAACTTAGTGTTTATAAAGAAGGTTGTTTAAGTATTCCTGGAGTTTATTATGATTTATCAAGGCCAAAATCAATTGTAATTGAAGCTTATGATGAAAATGGCAAGTTTTTTAAGATTGAAGATTTAGATATTTTAGCCAGAATTATTCAGCATGAAATGGATCATTTGAAAGGTGTACTTTTTATTGATTATTATGAGGATAAACTTAGGAATAAATTATTGAAATCTTATCTTAAGGAAAGGAGGCTTGTTAAATTTTGAGAATTTTTTTTGCAAGTTCTGATGGTATTGCTTTAGAGGTTTTAAAGAAAATATCAGATCAATATGATGTAGTTGGAGTATTAACTGCACCTGATAAGCCTAGTGGTCGTGGTCTTTCTTTAAGAGTAAATGACATTAAACGTGAAGCTCTTAGTAGAAAGATTACTGTTTTGCAACCAGTGGTACTTGATGCTGATGTAATAAACCTGGTAAAAAGCTTAGAACCTGAACTTATGTTAGTTTTTTCTTATGGTAAGATTTTTAAACAAGAATTTTTGGATATTTTTCCAGTAGGTTGTATTAATATTCATCCTTCTCTTTTGCCAAAATATAGAGGCCCTTCTCCTATTCAAACTGCTATTTTAAATGGTGATTCTGTTAGTGGAATTACTGTTCAAAAAATGACCTTGGAGATGGATAGTGGTAATATTTTGGCGCAAAGTCAGTTTGAAATAAAGAGCTTTAATACAAGTGTTGATATTTTTGAATATGTTTCTTTAAATAGTTTTGATCTCGTAATAGAAGCTTTAAATAAACTGCTTAAAGGAGATATTGGAATTGTTCAAGATAAAAATAATGCTACATATTGTTCTTTTTTGGGCAAAGAGCATAGGACTATTGATTTTAAGTTGAGTGCTTTTGATGTTAAGAATAAAATTAATGCGTATAATCCTTGGCCCCTTGCAAGAGCTAGACTTGATAATAATGAGATTATTTTTCATAGAGCTGATTTTATAAGTACTAATGATTATGATGATCAAGTTATTGGCAAAATTATTGCTTTTGATCCTAGTAAAGGTCTTTTGGTAAAGACAGGAGATGGAATCTTGGTATTATTAGAACTTCAAAGAATTGGGAAAAAAGTTTTAGATTGTGTATCATTTTATCATGGAAATAGAGATTTAATAGGCAAGGTTTTTTCTTAAAATAAAGTGTAAGGAGATGATATAATATTGATGGATAATAAACCACCACATAATCAGTTATTTTTGGATAGTCAAAATCTAAGTGATGGTAATTTGCATGAATTTAGAGAAAATCATGATAATAAAATTCATGATTTTCCCGAGCATGTGTCTAGGGGTTTAGTGCTTACTATTGTTGGGTCTTTAATTATTTCATGTGCGATATTTTTTATTTTTTTAAAGAGTAGTGATATTGTTGTTGTTCCAAATCTAAGTGGACTTTATATTGAAGAGGCAATTACTGAGCTTCAAAATAAAGAATTAATTCCTTATGTTGAACTTAAGTTCTCATCAACTGCGTTTGATAAAGGTAAGGTGATAGATCAAAAACCTAAGGCAGGTACTGTTTTGAGACTTGATAGTAAGGTTAAAATCTTTATTAGTAAAGGAGCTGTGATCAATAAAGTTGATAATTTTATTGGTAAGAATATTGATGATGTTCTTATTAATTTGAAAGCCAATGCAATTAATAATAATAGGATGCTTTATCATTTGTTAAGGCCTGTTGAAATTGAGAATACTCTTCCAAAAGGAACAATAATTCGACAAGAACCATCACCAGGTACTAAGATTGCGAGTTTAGTTGATCTTCAATTTTTAGTAAGTAAAGGTCAAGAAGATTCGTCTGTTAAATATATAAAAAATTATGTTGGACTCTATTATAAAGATGTGATAATTTCTCTTTTAAATGATGAGATTGATTTTGATGTCAATGTTTCTAAGGGTAATGATTTTGGGAGTGTTATTTATCAATCTTTATCTCCTGGAAATAGGATTGAAAACTTAGATAAATTGATAATTACTATTAATGAACCAAGAGTTAATAGTACAAGCGTATTTGGAATTATGACTTATAAATTGGATGTATATTCATCTAGTGTAGATATTATGGTAAAAGTAAAAGATTCTAGTGGAAATAGTTCTTTGTTTTATTCTTTTAGATCTAAAGGTGGACTTATTAAATTGCCTTATGAGGCAGTAAAAGGCTCGACAGTTGAGCTTTATATTCATGATAAACTTATAAATCAAACATTAGTGAATTGAAATAATGAAGACAAATTTTTATTTTTGAGTTTAATATATACTTATACATTGAAAATGTATAAAGATATTATAATACATTTATTTTTGATGTAATAATCGTGGATGCTACGATTGTAGCTGTTTCTGTTTTTAAAATATTTGGTGAAATGTTATAGGTGTTAAAGTTATACTTTGTAATTAAATTTGTTTCTTTTGTTATAAATCCTCTCTCAGGTCCAATTATGACAATAACATTTTCTGTTTTTATATTTAAGTCAATTAATTTGTTTTTGCTATTTCTTTCAAGTAGTATTTTTGTGGTGTTAAAATTGTCATCTTTTATATTCTCTAAGACTTCTATCAAATTGTTAAAAATTTTAATTTTTGGTATATATGTAATTCCGCCTTGCATAGCTCCTTTTATTAGATATTTTTCATATTCTTTTTCTCTAAAGAGTTTGGAGTGTGAGTAGGATTTTTCACTAAGTAAAGCATTGAAAAAAATAATTTCAGAGATTCCAATACTGCCAAGATGTTGAATTATTCTTTTTGCTGCAATTGGTCTTATGAACCCAATGACAACTTTTACTTTTGTAAGTTTATTTGATTTCGATATTTTATGATTTTTTTTAAAAAAAAGCCTTACATCTTTATGATATATACATGAATAGATGTGTTCTTCTCCAATAATGCCAAATTTAAAGGTATCATTATTTTTAAGTTTTAATATTTCTGTAATATGTTTTACTCTTGGATCATTAAGTACGATTCCATTATGAAATTCATTTGTATTTATTAATATCAAATTCATTGTCTATATGATTTATTTCCTTATTAATTATATTATATTTATGTTATAATGAAAAATCTATTGATTTAGGAGAAAATATGGCAATTAGTTTAACTAAGCAGGAATTTATTGATAAGGTTTTTGATTATAAAAACAATAAAGAATGGAATTTTAAGGGTACAAAACCTGCAATAATTGATTTTTATGCTGATTGGTGTGGTCCATGTAAGATGCTTGCTCCGATTTATGACGAACTTTCTGAGGAATATGGAGATAAAATTGATTTTTATAAAGTGAATACTGATAAGGAGCAAGAAGTTTCTATGGTGCTTGGTGTACAAAGTCTTCCTACCATTATTTTTGTTCCTGTTGGAGATAAGCCAAGAGTTTCTGTTGGATTTATTGAAAAAAATTCTTTGAAAGATGCAATTAAAGATTTGTTTAAAGTTTAATAAAGGGTTTAATGATAAAAAATTGAGCTCTTGTCTGTTTATATAATGTTCTTTTTAAGTTATAATTAATTTTAGGATATAGTGAATTGATAAAAGAGGAGTTGAATTTATGGGCAGAAGGTGTTGAGTTTAGACATTGGGATGCTTATTATAATTTTATTTTATCTGTTCTCAATTTTCTTTGTATTAAAGAATATGAGCTGTCTGTTATCCTATGCAATAATGAGTATATTCAAAAGTTAAATGGTGAATTTAGGCAAAAACCAGAGCCTACTGATGTTTTGTCTTTTAATTATTTTGAAGGTAGTGAACAAATAAATCATCAAATACAAGGAGATATTATCATATCCCTTGAATATTTGGAGTTTAGTTCTTTAGAATTTAATGTTGAAATGTATGAAGAGCTTCAAAGAAATACTATACATGGGATTTTGCATTTAATAGGGTATACTCATGATACAAATGATTTTCAAAATGAGACAATGTTGATTATTCAGGAACGGGTTTTAAGAGAAACCAGAAGGGTATTTTGATGTTCAAGTTTTTTAATTTTAAAAATAAAAAGATGAAATATGTTGAGGGTAAAGATAGTGAAGAGAAATCGAGATTTGAAACATCTTTGCTTAATAATTTTAATTCTCTTAAAGAAACGATTGTGAAAGAGATTATGGTTCCAAGAATAAGTGTAATATTTATTGATTATTCGGTAAGTAAAGATGATATTTTGAAAGTTGTAACGTCCAGCAATCATTCAAGATTTCCCGTTTATAAAGAAACAATAGACGATATTATAGGAATAATTCATACAAAAGATATATTGTTACATATGTGGAAGAAAGATTTTTATGATATAGATCTAAAAGATATTATGCGAAAAGTTATGTTTGTTCCTGAGAGTAAGAAAATAGATTCTCTTTTAAAAGAATTTCAAGAAAATCATGTGCATATTGCTATTGTAGTTGATGAATATGGAGGAATTTCGGGGCTTGTTACACTTGAAGATATTCTTGAAGAGATTGTGGGAGATATTCAGGATGAGTTTGATAATGAAGTTGATGAAATAGTTCCTCTTGATGATGGAAGTTATCTTTGTACAGCTAGAGTGTTAATTGAAGATCTAAATGAAAAACTTGGATTATGTCTTCCTGATGGAGATTTTGATACTCTTGGAGGTTTTGTTTATGATCTATTTGGAAGAATTCCTTTGAAGAATGAGAAGATAGAATATAATAATTTAATTTTTACTATTAAAAATATGCATCAACGAAATATTAAAGTAATAAAGATTTCCCAAAAGGAAGGTTTATGAATTTTAAGAGATTTTTTATCATGTTTTTGTTTTTTTATTTAAATTTTGGGAGTTTGATGGGTGCTACTATAACTGCGATTGAATATTATCAAAAGGCACAAACATATTATCTTATGCAAAAATATTATGATGCTATTGATGAACTTCTTGAAGCTGTTAAGATTAATCCTAATTATTATGAGGCTTACAAATTTCTTGCTGAAATTTATTATAAATTAAAAATATATAATCAAGCTCAATTTTTTATAGAAAAAGCTTATAAAATGTCAAATAGAGATACCGAATATAAAATTCTTTATGCAAATATATTGCTTAAAAATAATGGAGCATCACAGGCTAAGAAGTTTTATTCCGAAGTTTTATCTAAACAGAAAAATAATATTGATGCTTTAGTGGGGCTTGCTTCAATTTTTGAAGAGGAAGGTTTGCTTATTGCAGCTGCTAATTATTATTTGTCTGTTCTTGAGTATAGTCGAACAAATTATAGTGCATTTGACCATCTTATGAGCATTTATGAAAAATTAAACATGAATGATAAGGCACAACATTTGATAAATAAGGTTAGAGGAACTTTTACTTCTTTGCCGGATTTTCATAGGAGAGTTGCAGAATTTTCTATTAAAACTGGTAATTTAGGATCTGCTGAGAAATATGCTCAAAATTATTTAATGTTGTTAAAGACTACTTATAAAGATTTTGGACTTGTTGATGCTTATCGCTTACTTGCTCTTGTTTATTTGTATCAAGTTAAATATGACGATGCAGTAGATGTGCTTCAAAAAGCAATAGTTATTGAACAAGATTCTGATGAGCTTTATTATTTACTTGGATATTCTTATTTAAAACTTGGAGAGGTTGATAAGGCTGTTTTTAATTTGGAGAGAGCTAAAAATATGAAAAAAGACTTAGAATTTTATGATATGGCTCTTGAAGAAAGTTTTTTTGTATCTAATTTTAGAAGTGCATTTCAAAAAAATAATAGTACTAATATAGAAATCTCTAAGAGGTATCAAAATGAAGGGCTTAAGGCTTTTCAAGATTTAAGTTTAGATGCTGCAATATTTAATGTAAGGAATGCTATTGATATTTATCCTGATAATGATGGGGCTAGATTTTTGCTTGCTAAGATTTATAAATTTATGAAGTTAGATGTGATGGCATATGAAGAACTGTATTATTTGGTTGAACAGAGAAAGGTCACGGATTCTGAAATTTTAGATTTTTATGATATGGTTGCATTTGATATTAGAAGTTCTTTGTTTTTTAAGTATGGTTATAAAACTATTGGTGATTTGAATAAGCTTTATGATAACCAAACAGTTTACAGAATAGGTATTTTTACTCAAAATGAAAATAAAGTTTTTGGTGCAAATGATTTAATTTTAAAATATGCTGAGAGAATTCTTGATCGTAATTTAAATATAGAAGTGGTTAATTATAGGTTTGATTATAATAAGGATAAAGATTATTTGGTAAGTAGTTTTTCTGAGGAATTTTCTTATGCACGAAATAATAATCTTGATTTATTTTTAATGTTTGATCTTGATGTAGATGTTTTTCGAAACTTGGCTAGCTTAAAAGTAGATGTTTTTTCAGGTAAAACTGGAGTTAAGGTGAAGACTTTTAGTTATAATTCAGGGGGAGTATTATATTTGAGTAATATTTTAAGTTCTTTCTCTAGAGATTTTAATGATTATTTACCAAAAAAGGGAAAAATACTTCAGATTAAAAAAGATGATGTTTTAATTAATCTTGGGTATGTAAATGATGTAAAATTAGGCGATGTATTTTTAGTTCTTAAAGAGGGAGCTTTAAAATATAATAGTGATAGTGCGAGCTTTATGAGTTATAATAAATCAGATATTCTTGGGGAAATTTCTATTGAGGAGATAGGTGATTATATTTCTAGAGGAACTTTAAAATCATCTGCACTCTTAAGAGATTATATTCAGGAAGGATATACGGTTT
>NZ_LN609267.1:50597-54731 GCF_000825665.2 Borrelia crocidurae | reverse complement strand
TTATTTAATAATTCTAGTAGACAATAAAAAATGATGGAGGAGTTGTATGAAGTTAGCTATTAATGGCTTTGGACGTATAGGCAGAAATGTTTTTAAAATTGCTTTTGAGAGAGGAATAGAAGTTGTTGCTGTAAATGATTTGACAGATCCTAAAACACTTGCACACCTTTTGAAATATGATTCTACTTTTGGAGTATATAATAAAAAGGTTGAAGCAAGAGATGGTGCTATTGTAGTAGATGGAAAAGAAATAAAGATTATTGCTGAGCGTGATCCCAAAAAGCTTCCTTGGGGTAAATTTGGAATTGATGTTGTAATTGAGTCAACAGGTGTTTTTACTTCAGCAACAAGTGATAGAGGTGGGTATCTTGATCATGTTGAATATGCTGGTGCTAAGAAGGTAATTTTGACAGTGCCTGCTAAAGATGATATTAAAACAATTGTACTTGGTGTTAATGAGCATGAAATTACTTCTGATTTAAAAGCTGTTTCTAATGCTTCATGCACAACAAACTGTTTGGCACCTCTTGCAAAGGTTTTACATGAGGCTTTTGGTATTGAGCAAGGTCTTATGACTACTGTGCATGCTTATACTAATGATCAAAAGATTTTGGATTTGCCACATGCTGATTTAAGACGAGCACGAGCTGGGGCTCTTTCAATTATTCCTACTTCAACAGGTGCGGCTAAGGCTGTTGGGCTTGTTTTGCCTGAACTTAAAGGTAAGCTTAATGGTACTTCTATGAGAGTTCCTGTACCAACAGGTTCTATTGTTGATCTTACTGTTCAACTTAAGAAAAAAGATGTTACAAAAGAAGAGATCAATTTTGTACTTAAGAAAGCATCAGAGTCTAGAGAACTTAGTGGTATTTTAGGATATACAGAAGATCCGATAGTGTCTTCAGATATTAAAGGAAATTCTCATTCTTCAATAGTTGATGGTCTTGAGACTATGGTATTGCTAGATGGTTTTGTGAAAGTACTTTCTTGGTATGACAATGAATTTGGATATTCTACAAGAGTAGTTGATCTTGCACAAAAATTAGTTAAATAATTTATAAGATAATCTTGAGGTATTTGTAAATGTCAATAAGAACTATAAAAGATTGTGATTTTTCAGGCAAACGTGCTTTGGTTAGATGTGATTTTAATGTTCCCTTACGAGAAGGGAACATTACTGATGATACTAGAATTAAGGCGGCTTTACCCACAATAGAATATCTTAAATCTCAAGGAGCCAGAGTTGTTTTGATGAGTCATTTGGGTAGACCAAAGGGAGAGAAAAATCTTAGGTATTCTCTTATGCCTATTGCTAGGAGATTATCAGAACTGTTGGGGCAAGATGTTAAGATGTTGTCTGATTGTATAGGTGATGAGGTAGTTACAGCTGTTTCTTGTATGCAAAATGGAGATGTTGTTTTACTTGAAAATGTGAGGTTTTATAAGGAAGAAGAAGAAAATAGTGATGCTTTTGCAATGCAGTTATCAAAAAGTGGTGATATTTTTGTAAATGATGCTTTTGGAACTGCTCATAGGGCTCATGCTTCTACATCAGGTGTTGCATCTTATTTGCCAGCCGTTGGTGGATTTTTAATGGAAAGAGAAGATAAATTTTTGGGTAAAATTTTAAAAAATCCTGAGAGTCCATTTGTTTCAATAATTGGCGGTTCAAAAGTTTCTTCAAAAATTGCAGTTCTTGAATCCCTTTTACCAAAATCAAATGTGATGGTAATTGGTGGTGGAATGGCATATACCTTTTTAAAAGTAGAGGGATATTCTATTGGTAAATCTCTTTTAGAAAATGAATATATTGATGTAGCCTCATCTTTTTTGAAGAAGGCAAAGGAATTAAGTGTAGAAGTTATTTTGCCTATTGATCATGTTGTTGCAAGTGAATTTCAGGAATATTCTATGCCTGAATATGTTGATTCTGTTAATATTCCTGATAGTAAGATTGGGATGGATATTGGAGAGAAGACTTTGAAAAAAATTGAGGGAGTTCTTAGTAGTGCAAAAACTGTCATTTGGAATGGTCCTCTTGGAGTATTTGAGTTTGATTCTTTTGCCAAAGGTACAGCAAAGGTTGCGGAGTATGTGGCTAATTGTCCTGGAATTACGGTTGTTGGAGGTGGAGATTCAGTTGCTGCTGTAAATAAATTTAATTTGTCTGGGAAGATAACTCATGTTTCAACAGGTGGTGGTGCTTCTCTTGAATATCTTGAAGGAAAAGTTTTGCCAGGTATAAAGGTGTTGGAGGTTTAAGATGAGAAAGGTTTTCTTAGCAGGAAATTGGAAAATGCATTATACAAGTGTAGAGGCCGCAGATGTTGCTAAGCAGATTGTAGATGGTGTATACAATATTAATAATAATGTGGTTGTTATGGTAACACCTACATTTACGTCCCTTTGTAAAGTTTGTAGAGTAACTAAAGGAACCAATGTTCTTCTTGGTGCTCAAAATATGTCTTATGAGAATAGCGGAGCTAGAACAAGTGAAATTGCGCCTTCTATGCTTTTGGAATTTGGGGTTGATTACGTAATACTTGGACATTCTGAATGTAGAACATATCTTGGCGAAAATGATGAAATTATAAATAAGAAAGTTCTTACAGGTCTTAAACATCCATTTAAATATTTGATTCTCTGTGTTGGAGAAACCCTTGAAGAGAGAGAAAAAGGTAAAACTTTAGATGTAGTTTTGAATCAGGTTAGAAATGGATTAGCATCTGTATATGAATCTGATCTTCAGAGAATAATTTTAGCTTATGAACCTGTATGGGCAATTGGGACAGGAAAGACAGCAACAAAAGAAGAAGCACAAGAAGTTCATAAGGCAATTAGACTTGAAATTCAATCGTTATATTCAAAGTCCGCAGCAGATAATATTATTATTCAATATGGTGGTTCTGTTAATGTTGACAATGTGGAAGGTTTAATGGGTGAAAACGATATTGATGGGGCATTAATTGGTGGTGCATCTTTAAAAGCAGATTCGTTTTTAAAGATAATTAATAAAATATCGAAGTAAAGAGGTTGATTTTGGAGTTAGTTAGGTTTTTAGTATTTGTCTTTTTTGTTATTACTTCATTTATGATTATTTTGTTAGTATTGTTTCAAGATGAGCAAGGCGATGGCATTGGAGGAGTGTTTGGAGGTGGAAGTTCTTCTATTTTTGGGGCAAGATCTTCAAGTGTTGCAATAAAAATTACAGCATTTTTTATTACTCTTTTTTTTGTTTTTGTAATTGCATTGTCTTTTATTAATACCAAACGAGTTGATAGTGATTTGTTGAGAAATGTTAAAGTTGATGAGAAGAGTTCAACTTTTTGGAATGATGATGAAAATAAAAATAATGAAGATGATACTTTAAATAAAGAAAATCAAGAAGATAGATAATAAATTTAAATAACTTGTATATACTGTTTAAAGACATGGCTTATTATGCAAATTGATTTATTGAAAATTGATTGTGGTTTTATTGTGTTCTTGTAGGTATCTTAAAGTTTTACTAAAGTGGTTTGAACCTAAAAATCCGTTGTGTGCAGAATAAGGAGAGGGGTGGCTTGTTTCAAGAATTAAATGTTTTGATATATCTATTAATTCTTTTTTTCCCTTTGCAAAATTACCCCATAACATAAATACAACATTATTTAAATTTTTTGAGATAATTTTTATTACTTCGTTTGTAAAAATTTCCCAACCAATGTCCTTATGAGATGATGGGCGACCTTCTTCTACTGTTAATATTGAATTTAGCAAAAACGTTCCCTGTTCTGCCCATCGTGTTAAATCTCCACTTGGAATAGTTTTTATTTTTAAACTTCTCTCTATTTCTTTAAAAATATTTTGTAATGATGGAGGTATCTTGATGTCTGAATTAACAGAAAATGCCAAACCATTAGCTTGTCCTTTTCCGTGGTATGGATCTTGTCCAAGTATCACTACTTTAATATCTTTAAATGGTAAGGTATCAAATGCATTAAATATTAATCTTGGTGGTGGAAATATTTTATCCTTTTTAGTTTTATACTCATTTTTTATGAAACTTACAAGTCTTTTAAAGTATCCTTTGCAAAATTCACTTTTTAATATTTCTTTCCAAGATTCTTCAATTTTTACTTCCACATTTAATAT
>NZ_LN609267.1:43765-50524 GCF_000825665.2 Borrelia crocidurae | reverse complement strand
GAATAATATGTTATGGTCAGTGATACATTTAAAAGAATAGAAATATTGGCTGAATTTATAACTCGAAGAAGACGAGAGAGAATAGATGAAGTATTAAATAATCGTACGAATTATTTGACACTTGTACTTGAAGATATTTTTCAATCTCAAAATGCAAGTGCTACAATGCGTACAATTGAGATTTTAGGACTTAGTAATATTCATATTATTGAGACTAATAATAAGTATACTTTAAATCCAGGTGTTGTTCTTGGAGCTTCAAAGTGGATAGGTATTAATAAATATAAATGTGTAAAAGTTGCATTTGAACATTTAAAAGCTAATGGGTATAAAATAGTAGCTACATCATTAGATAATGCAGCCATATCTCTTGAAGAGTTTCCAATTGATACTAAAATGGCAGTATTTTTTGGAACAGAATTAACGGGACTTAGCCATACAATTTTGCAAAATGCTGATTTGCATTTAAAAATACCAATGTATGGATTTACACAAAGTTATAATCTCTCTGTAGCCGTAGCTATAGTCTTTTATTCTTTAATTAATCGTTTAAGAAGTAGTTCTATTGATTATTTGCTAAATGAAGATGAAAAGTTAAACTTAAAGCTTGAATATTATAGGAAAATTATAAAAAGGTATAAAGTCATTGAGAAATTGCAGTTTTTCTAATTTTTAGTTTGTTTAGGAAACAATATATAAAGGTATCAATTATCATTATTGCAATGGTAAAGATCCATGAACTTTTTACCATATTAATGTTATTTCCAGGATATAATTGTTCTATTATATACATTGAAATATTTGCTAGCATATAGGCTATACAAGAAGAGCAGAATCTTGATACATTATGACTGATCCATTTGCTGTTTATATTATTTTTTTGTAGCATAGAATATACTTTTATGTTCACATAGTTAGATAAAAATATGATATATGTTCCAGTGAAAATTATTGAAATATAAGAAGCATTGTAGAACAATACTTTTAAGTGTATATTGGAAGTATCAAATTCATTTTGGTGAAAATAGAGTGTGAAATGCATCATTATTACAAAAGTGATATGTGAGAGCATATTTAATGTTATTGACTCTATAGCTGATTTTTCATTATATTTTTCTGTAATTAAATTTAGCGAACAAAGTGTTGATAGAAAGGTTATGCCTGATAGACTAATTTGTTGTTCGAATATAGTCACTTTTTTTAATATAATGAGATTTGAGAGTATACTCATTATTATGTTAAAACAAAAAAGTCCCGATTTGCCGAATAGGTAGTATAGTAATGTTAATTGTGAGTATACAAATGTTATTAGAATTGTCCATAAAATTATGTTTATCATGTTGCTAATTATAACAAATTATTAAGTGATAATTGAATGTATATTTACTCATTAATTTGGATTTTTTTATTCTGATATATGTATTTTGCAATGTAAATAAATGGAGTGCCCATGATGCCTGCGATTCCTTTAATAAAATATGTGGATATTATTATATTAAGATAGGCTTCTTTTGGAAATATATTAAAGTATGTTGCAATGCTTACAAAAATTATCGTATCTATAAATTCACTTACTAATGTTGATCCATTGCTTCTTATAAACAAGAATTTTGGGAATTTTTCTTTAATGAAACGAAATAGGTATATATCGTTTAATTGAGATATTATGTATGCAATAATTGATGCGATTAATAAAATTGGAATTGAAGAGAAAATATTTTCTAAATTTTCTAAGTATATGTCAGAATTATTTGTTGAAAAATAAAGTTGGATATTTGTAATAAATGCAAATGCTATAAAACTTATAAATCCAATATAAACCGCTTTTTTTGAATTTTTATGACCATGAATTTCTGATAAAATATCTGTTGCAACATATGATGATGCATAAATAATATTGCCCAGTGTTGCATGTAATCCAAATATTGTAATTTGCTTTAAAACTTGAATGTTTGCAATAATTACGGATGATACTAGCCATGCTAGTAAGCCTTTTTGTCCAAAAAAATTGTACGTAATAATTAAAATTGAATAAGTACAAATTAACATGATGCACCATAGCATTTCGTTATTCAAAAAATCTCCTTGAATCATTTATCATTTTAATATTTATTAATAATGTATTAAAGTAATTATAAGCTTTTAAGTGTTGTTTTGTAAATTAGTTTGTTTTTCCTTTTTTTATTTATTTGTGTTATACTATCCTTAAAAGATTATTTAGAGGGGATGTTTTTGGATTTGACTAAGAACTTTAGTAGCATAAATGGCAAGCAGAGGGAATCTCTTAAAACTTCTTTAATAAATGCAAAAAATAATAACTTTACAAGTTCAGATCTTGTAATGGCTGCTTAATTTAGCAGAGAGTTTTGTTGGATTTTGCTTTGAGGTTCAACTTATACTCTTTAAGACATCAAAGTATGCCTAAAAATGTTTCAAGTTGATTTTTAGGGACCTTTAAACTTGAGAGTAATTTGGTGGTTTGCTTGTTTTCCAAGCCTTATTGCTTTTTTTAAAAATTAGCTAAGCTTGTAGATATTTATGATATTATTTTTAGGACGCGGGTTCAATTCCCGCCATCTCCAATTTTTTTACATTTCAGGTTATTAGCTTTTTAGGAAGCGTCCTATCGGAATCGAACCGACATCATTAGCTTGGAAGGCTAAGGTAATAAGCCATTATACGAAGGACGCACAGATAACAAAGTTGATTTTATAAAAAAATTCATTTTATGTCAATTGATTTTATTGTTAATTTCGGCTAGTATTTTTTTTGTTTAGTAAGTACAATTATGTTAACTTTTGTATAAGCTAATATATAAAGGATTTTTGTGTGGAGGACTTAATGGGCGAGAGAGGGGAAGTATATTCTGATAAATTGTTTACAAATTCAGATAGGACTTATTTCTTTAATGTTAAAGAAAATAGAAAAGGTGATTATTTTCTAAATATTGTAGAGAGTAAGAGAAATGTTAATGGAGATTTTGAGAGACATTCAGTTTTTGTTTATGAAGAAAATATTGACGAATTTGAATCAAATTTATTGAAAGCAATTTCTGTAATTAAGAAAAAGGTTACTGGAAATTTAGTTAAAAAAGGAGAGTATCATAATGATCGTAGATCCTAAAGTGTTTCATAATCATGATCCTTTCTGAGGATGATTTAGTCCTAATCATGGACATAATTACAGTTTATGTTAATTGATATTTAAATTAATTGAAAGCTCTTTCTGTGAAGGCTTAGTATTCCGTGTTTTTTGATTGCATCTTTGTGTTCTTTTGTTGGATATCCTTTGTTTTTTTTAAGTCCATATAGGGGATAAATTTTATCATATTCAACCATCAATTTATCTCTTTGTACTTTTGCAATAATTGATGCTGCTTTTATTTCATCGATCATAGAATCCCCTTTAATTATTGCTCTAATTTGTTTAGCTTGTATTTTGGGGATAAATTTTCCATCTACAAGTACTAGGTTGCATTCTATATTTAATTTTTGATATGCGATTTGCATTGCAAGGAGTGAAGCATTGTGAATATTAATTTTGTCAATAATTTCATTGGATATATCTGCAAACGCATAATATGCATTTTCTAGTATTAATGCTGAGAGATATTCTCTTTTTGTTTTGGTAAGTTTTTTTGAATCATCTAGTTCATTTAAAAAGTTGGGTTTACTTTTAAAAATAACAGCTGCACTTAAGACTGGGCCAAAGATGCACCCTCTTCCAACCTCATCAATTCCACAAATCATAACTATTTATTATAATACAGAATTATGTTTAGTAAATTAATATTGTTTATAATTTAATTGGGAGTAGTTTTGTTTTTAGAAAAAATAGGACTTTTAGGATTTAAGTCTTTTGTTAAGATGCAAGAATTAAAGTTAAATAGTAGTTTAAATTTTATAGTAGGTCCAAATGGTTGTGGAAAAAGTAATTTACTAGATGCAATTCGTTTTTGTATAGGTGAAGATAATTTAAGTATTTTGAGAATTAAACATATAACAGATTTAATTTCTGTATCAAAATCTAAGGAATCTAATTTTGCTGAGGTGACTCTTTTTTTTAATAATGAAGATCTCTCTATTGGTGATTTTAGAGATAAATTTTATATTAGAAGAAGGCTTTATAAAGATGGTACAAGTGAATATTTTTTAAATAATGATAATTTGAATCTTAAAAATTATATGGATCTTGTTAATAAGCTAAGATTTAAGAATTCTCCTTATATGTTTATTAATCAGGGTAAGATTGAGAGAATATCTTCAAGTGGCAATATTAATTTAAAATCTCTAATAGAAGAGGCTAGTGGAATAGATATGCTTAGAGTTGAAGAGGAACAGGCATATAAGAGCTTAGAAAAATCTAGAGAAAATTTGACTTCTCTTTTGATGTTGAGAGATGAATTAAATGAAAAATATGAAAAAATTAAGAATGACTTTTTGATTAAAGATAAATACCAAAAATTAAAGAACGATTTAGAAGTATTGGATAAAAATTTAAGCTTGAAGAAGCTTTTTAATCTTAACTTTGAATTAACTAAACTTAAGAATGGTTTGAATATTAAAGATATAGACAATATTTTGCATTTAAGTAGTTTTTCTATTGAAAATATTAAGGAAAAATTAGAATTTTATTCTCTTAGAGAAAAGAATGTTATTAAGGAATATTGAACTTATTAAAAAAGAAATTGAAATGTTAAAATCTAAGTTGCTTACAATGGAAATTAAGATTCAAAAATTAGAACATGATAAGAGGGGAAAATTAAATTTAGCAAATATTTTTATGGGCAATAAGTCACAGATTGAATCAGTAAAAGTAAGCATAAATGAAGAGCTTATGAATTTAAATAATTCCCTTCAAAGTAAAAAGAAAGATTTTTTCATATTGACTGATGAGATAAATAGGTATACTAGGAGTTTTTTTGAACTTGTTGATTTAGTATTGTCGATTGTCAAGGAAAGTAATATAGAAGAATTTGAGCAACTTAAAAAAAACATTTTAAATTCTTTAAAATTGTTTGAAGATACATTAAGCATCAAATATCTTAAAAATATTAGAGAAAATTTACTTAAATATATAGTCAAGGAAGATAAACTTTTAAATTTATTAAGAGAGAAAATTGAACCTATTTTTGAACAAAATGTTGATTTAAGAAAATTTTTGCTTACGAGAAATAATTCTAAGACTAGTCTTGCAAAGGAAATCACTACTATTGAGAGTTTAGTGTCTGAGAAGACATTAAAATTAAATGAGATATTGGGTGAGATTGAATATACAGAGCTTTCTAGGCTTAAAAATGAAGATGAAATTAAATTAATTGATAGTAATTTAAAATTTTTATTTGAAACTAGGGATGAACTTAAGGAACGCCTTAATAATTTAAATTTAAAACTGGATGAATTAAACTTGGAACGAAGTGACATTAATGTTAATTTAGACAAGTTTTTAAGTGATGCAAAAGGTAGTGAATTAGTTGGAAATAAAGGGGTCAATACTTTGAGTGTATTAGATGCTTTTAAAAATTCATCTTATTATGAATACATGAAAAAGCAAGCAGAATATGATATTTTATTGCATTCTAATTTGGATATTAAGGATGAGATAAAAGATTTTAATTTTGTTAATAAGGATATGGAAAAATTTGATCTTGAAGATGATTTAGTACAGATAGCTTCTTTACGGAAAGAAATGAGTATGATTGAGCATGATAATTATATTTTTTTTAATGTTGAGAGGGAATATAATGAGATAAAGGATAAGGTTGATGATGATAGTTTTGGGATTTAATGATTTAAATGCTACTAAAGAATCTTTAGATAAGCTTAGAAAAAGAATTAAGAGGGAAATCAATAAAAAATTTAATGAGGCTTTCGATAAAATTAGTGATCATTTTATTTATTTTTTTAGTCGAATATTTAAGGGTAGTGGAAGTTTATTTTATGATAAGGATTTAGATGAAATAGAAATTAAAATAAATTTTAAGGATAAATTAGTCAAAGGCAATAAAATGCTTTCTGGAGGAGAGCATTCTTTAATTAGTATAGCATTTTTGTTTGCTTTGTATTATTATTCTCCTGCTTCATTTTGTGTACTTGATGAAATTGATGCTTCTCTTGATTTTGAAAATAGTAATAAACTTTCAACACTTTTAAATGAACTTGGTCAAAAAGTTCAATTATTGATAATAACTCATAATATGTATGTTGCTAAGGGCAGTAAGAATTTAATTGGTGTTACTAGTGATAATGGAGAAAGTGTAATATTTAATATATAATTTACTTTGTGTATTTTGAGATTGATAATATATGATTATAAAATTAAACATTAAATATTAGTTTTTATATAGATATTTTTATTAATTTTTGTTTATTTTTTGATTTATTTATATTCGTCTAAAATTATTGACGAGAGTAAAAATAATACTGAAGAGAATGTAAATCTTAAGTTGAAATTGCTTAATATAGAAGATTTTTATTTTGATTTGAATTCTAGTTTTAATATGGATGATTTTTTCTTTCCCAAACCTAGTCTTCCTGATGGTAAATTGGGTGATAGTGTAATGCATTATCGATCAATTAATGAAGACATTTTGAAAGATCTTTGGGTTAAATCAGATAATTTATTTAATATTGATTTAGAAAAGGAAAATGAATTATTAGTTGATAAAATTTTGGAAAATTATAAGTGAATAAAGGGCATTTTATTTTCTCTCGCCTCCTCATTTTTATTCTTTATTAGCTTTTTCATAGCTTATTTATT
>NZ_LN609267.1:43658-43752 GCF_000825665.2 Borrelia crocidurae | reverse complement strand
AGAATAAACAGAATGTTTATGAACTTGATTTTAATAGTGAAAGGCAAGAATTTTTGGTAAATATTAATTCAAAGTTTAATCTTTGTTTTAAAGA
>NZ_LN609267.1:42238-43624 GCF_000825665.2 Borrelia crocidurae | reverse complement strand
TAATCCTTTTATTAAATTCTTATCAGAATCTTATCAAGATGGTGCTATGTTTTCTTTTCAAACTTTAAAAAATGTTGGAATTGTTATGTTGACATTTAAGTATCAAAATGTAAAGGATGCTAGGGAATTTACTAAAAATGTAATTTTGAGGATTGTTAAACAAGAAAAATCTTTAAATTTGGATCAAATGGATTCTGAAGGCAATTTAAATTTAGATAAAGATATTAAAAATGGTGAGGATTTTGGATTAAATAATCAGAGTGGACATAATGTAGATTTGAAAGATATTATGAGAAGAGCTTTAAATTTATATCATATTAATGATTACAAGGGAGCAATTGAATTGCTTAATAAATATGATTTTAATAGTGATGAGTATATTTTATTAAAAGCAGAACTTTATTATAAGAATGGTGATTATTTGAACTCTTATTTAAATTATTTGAGTTTAAGGGATGATTTTTTTAATCAGATCTTTGTGAATTTAATTAGTCTTGGTATTAAATTAAATAAAGTTGAAAATGTATTAAGGGATGTTAGATTTTTAGTAGAAAATAATATTGATTTTGATGAGGATACTTATCTTGATATTCTTGAGTTTTTATTAACAAATGGTGAACATGAATTTTACTCTAGCTTGAGTTCACTGTATTATCCAAAATATGTAAGTTCAAAGTTTGAAGATAGATATAATTATTTATTAGGTAAATTTTATGAAACCGAGAGCAAATATAAAGATTTTGTAAAGTCTCTTAGTTACTACAAAAGAGTTATTGATAGTTATCCTTTTAGTAGTTATTATGAATTATCTAAATTAAGGTTTTTGTTTTTAAAACGGTTTTTTTAGGAGAAATTGAATATGATTAGGCGTAAACTTACTAAGCAACTTGAGATTATTAAAGACTATCTTTGGGAGATGAAAGAGTGTGTTCTTAAGATGATAGAAAATTCATTAATAGCTTTAGAGTCTAGAGATAAAAATTTGGCTAAAAAAATTATTAATGAGGATGAAAAAATGATAGATGATTATCAATATGATATTGAAGATTTATGTGGACGCATAATTGCTACTGAACATCCTGTTGCTACTGAACTTAGAGAAATTTTGGCAATTATTAAAATTATTAGCTCTCTTGAACGTATTGCAGATCATTCTACTAAAATTGTAAAAGTAGTACTTCTTTTGGAATCGAATGTAGGAGATTTTTCTTCTGTTGATATTTATCAAAAACCTTTAAGGGAAATGGCAGATACCGCAAAAGATATGCTTGCAAATATTTTTGATGCTTATTTTGATGGAGATTTTATTAAAATACTTAAGATAGTAAAGTATGATAATATTATAGATAAATTGTTTTCAAAACAAAAGACTCTTGTAATTGATGC
>NZ_LN609267.1:41136-42184 GCF_000825665.2 Borrelia crocidurae | reverse complement strand
ATAGTTTTTTAGAAAGAGTTGGAGATCATGTTGCAACAATAGGAGAGCTACTTTATTTTGTTAAAGTAGGGGAGAAAGTAAATCTTACTTAAATAATGTGCTAGTTTAGTCTTTTATTTAATTACAATCATTATGATTATTTTAAATTGAATTGATTTTTTTATATGTTGCTGGCATTACATATTCTAAGTTTTTATTACCTCGAATTGTTTCTGAATGTCCAATTAATAAGTAAGAATCATCTTTTAAGTATTGATTGAATTTGTTAGCAAGTTTGTTTCTTGTTTGCTCATCAAAATAAATCATTACGTTTCGACAAAAAATTAAATCAAATTTTTTATTAAATGGGAAAACGTCGTTCATTAAATTTAATTTTTTAAATACGGTCATTTCTTTCAGTTCATCTTTAACTTCAAATTTGTCATTTTCGAGTTTATTTAAATATTTAATTTTCAAATGTTTTGGTAGGGTTTTTACTCGATCTTCTGGATAAATGCCTTCTTTAGCTTCTTTTAAAACACTAATTGAAATGTCTGTTGCTAAAATTTTTGCTTTGCATTGAATTTTATTGTTATTTATATATTCATTTAATATCATTGCTATTGTGTATGCTTCTTCTCCACTTGAGCATCCAGCTGACCATATTCTAATTTCTTTTTCTTGTGTTTGTGTTATTCTTTCGACCATTTTGGGTAGAAGATTGTTTGCAAGGAATTCAAAGTGATTAGGTTCTCTAAAAAAATAGGTGTGATTTGTTGATATTTTATCTATTAATTCTATTAGAGATATTTGATTTTTTTGATTTTCTAAGTAATTAATATATTCTGTAAAATTGTTTAAGTTTTTTGCTTTAATTGTTGATGATAAGCGACTTTCTATTAATAATTTTTTTTTCTCGCTAAGATTAATACCAAAATTATTATAAATTATTTTGGTGAGTCTGTGAAATTCTTCTTTGTTTATTTTGATATTAAATTCATTATTAATATTCANNACTTAAAATAACATAAGAATCATATCTTGAATGTCTAATTTTTTTAAATATCCA
>NZ_LN609267.1:38173-41102 GCF_000825665.2 Borrelia crocidurae | reverse complement strand
GTGAGTCTGTTATTTTCAATAAATGTTTGAATTGCAATAATATGTGAATTATGCTATTTTAATATCTAAAATGCTATTTTATTTCAGTTGAAGGGTTTTTTATTATGCATAAGAGAATAAGTCAAACAAAAAGCGTTACATCTGGTGGTGAAAATGATAAAAGAGTTGGGATTTGGGGCATTTTCGCACTTATATTAATTGTATTTGGGTTTATTATTGCACCTTTAATGCCAGGATTATTTGATACTACTGATTTGTCTAATTTAAAGTTTGGCTTTTATAAGGGACAGCCGATTTATTATGCTAAAGATAATAAATTTGCGCAATATGTTAATTTTTATTCAAATTTTTATTCTAAACTAAAAAGAGATAATACTTATGATATAGACTATTTTATTTGGCGCTTAGCTTTTATGAAGTATGTTGAGGATATTGCTTTTCTTGATTTGGCAAAAAGTAGTAACTTTTATATTTCAAAAAGTGTTTTGAGTCAAAATATCATGAACTCTTCTGTTTATTTAGATTCTAATGGTAATTTTAGTCCTAAAAGGTATAATAAAGTTTCTGATTATCAAAAGTTTAAAATTTATAGTGAAGCTGTGGAAAATTTGCTTTCTTCAAATATTCAGATTTTTTTGAATAGTAGTTTTGTATTTTCAGATTTTCTTTTAAGTGCTGTTAAGAATATGAGTAAGATTAGAAGAAATATTGCTTATATTACACTTTCGTATGAAGATTTTCCAAAAGATAAAGTAATATCTTATGCTGAAGATAATCAAAAGTTGTTTAAAAGTTTAGATCTTGTTTCTATTAGTTTTAAAAATTTAAGTGATGCTAATGATGCTTATGACAAATTATCTAAGAGTATGCCTTTTGAAGAGGTTGCTAAGTTTTATTCTGAGGACGTTGCTAATTTCAAAGGTATTGCTTCTTCTAAGCAGTATTATTTTGATTTAGATCTTATGCTGAAGAAAAAAGAAGATCTAAGTTCAATTTTTTCTTTGAAGGTAAATGAATTTACTAATCCTATTAAATCTAAGAGTTCGGGTGAATATAAGATATATAAAGCGTTAAGTGATGTTTATAATTTTGATCAAAATTCAAATAATGATATTAGTGCTGTTAAAAATTATATAGAAACTTATGAGCCCAATGTTATTGAGACTTACCTTGAAAATAAACTTAATGCTATTTTATCTGAAATTAATTCTGATGTTGGAGAGGAACGATCTTTGCAAAAATATAATTTAAAAGTAAAAGAAGATGTGGTTAATCTCGCATATAATATGAAAATTTATTCTAGTACTTTAAAAGAGCTTGCAATTTTTAGTAATAGTCAAAGTTTTTATGACTTAATTTTTGATTTGAAAGAAGGTCAATGGTCTAAACCCTTTTTAGCAGATCATAAAGTGTATTCATTTTATTTACGTTCGTCTTCTAATGATTCTTATGAGTCTGATGCTTTAGTTCAAGAAGATCGTATTATTGATAATTTTTCTCAAGCAAATAGTAAGTTGCTATTAGATAATGTCTTAAAGAAAAATAATTTTAAAGAAAATTTTAATGAGGCATTTTTTTCTTTAAAGGATTTTAGTTTAAATGCCGGTAATTAGAGTGTAGTTTAGGCTTTTATATTTTATTGAGTATAAGAGTAGATATGTAAAAATCATGTGATATGTTTTTTAAACAATATTTTATATTTCTTTTTTTCGTTTTATTTTCTTGTGTTAAAGGAAATAGGGATTTTATTATTTTTAATAAAGATTTTAATAAAAAGATGAGTATTAGCAAATTAAATTATTCTGATGCAAATGTGAGTGAAGATTCTGGAGAGAATGTGTTTGGTTCTTTAATTGATCTGAAGGGTTATAAAATTTTGTCAGTTCATCAGGAAAATTTAAATTTAGATGTTTATTTTGAGCAAGTGGTTTTAGCTCAAAATTTTGCAGATCTGAAGACACATTTATTTATTATTGGTTTTGATCCTAAAAGTCATGAGGCAGTTGTTCTATTTAAGACACAAATAAATATTGATTCTAAAAATTCTTATAATATGTATCTTGAAGATATTACTGGTGATTATGATTTTGATATAGTTGTTCAGGGTTTTTTAGATGAATATGCTGTTTTATATGTTTTTAAAAGAGCAGTTGCTAATGATGTTTCGTCATATAGACCTATATTTTTTGATAAGGTTAATGGAAACATTATTATAAATAAGTATTCTAGATCTTCTGCTTATGATGATAAGAAATCGAGGGAAAGTTATTCAATTTCTTTAGAGAGATATGAAAAGCAGGGGGAGGATATGATAGTAAGTAAGATAGAAAAGTATGTATATTCTCAAGCGCAGGGTAAATATTATCCTTTGTCTACTAGTGAAAAGGTTAGACGTATAGATAATGATGTGTATCAAACTTTAAAAAATTTACCTAAAGATGAAGTTTATAAATTTTTATATGGTGTTTGGTATGATAATGATTCTCATCAACGTTCAGGAAAGTTAGATTCTAATAATATTTTGCTCTTATCATTTAATAGGCATTTTAATGAAATTAGTATTTTTAAGAATAATTCTCAAGAAATTGCACACATTGAATATATTTCAAGACCTGCCTATAATATTCTCAATATCAGTACTAAATCTGTTTTTTCCGATTTAATAGTATATAATTTTTGGATTAAAATTGTTGATATTGACAATATTGAAATAAAAATTGATACAGGAACAGATGCTTATGATAAGTATGGGTTTTCAGGGATTTTTAAACGATTTAATAATTCTGTTTTAGAGAATGATGATCAAAAATTTTTGTTTATTCCAAATGGTAATTATGTTTATAAAGATGTTATTTATGATTTTTCTTATCCTAGTCTTACTTATATTAGTTATAGATGAAGATTATGGAATTTTTAGTCAGGATAATTT
>NZ_LN609267.1:33804-38165 GCF_000825665.2 Borrelia crocidurae | reverse complement strand
ATTTAATTCTTGAATATGAAATTAGCATGGATGAGAATAAGGTAAGTGAGTCTTTTATTGTTGAGTATAGTGAGAGAATAGTTAATAATCAAAAATTTTCTACTATTATTCTTCATCCTATTAAGATTTTAAAAGATGAAGTAAGTTTGCTAAAAAGGCAAAAATTAAAACTTGAGAGAATAGAGAAATTAGGGTAAAAACCATATGAAAATATTAAGGAGTATTATTACTTATATTAGTTTTTTTGTTTTTTGTATTGTTTTTTGCTGTTTGTCTATTTTGTCGTCTTTTTTTTTAAGATATTTGGATTTGAAAATGCTTTTATAAAATTTATTTTTGTATTGATTAGATTTGCTATTAAAACTTGTTTATGGTTGTCTGGCATTAAGGTTGTTATTACAAAAGATGATGATTGTTGTTTGAACAAAGATGGTGGTGTGGTAATTATTGCAAATCATATTGCGTCAATGGATCCTATTTTTTTAATTTATGTTTTTATAAGGCCTTTTGTAATAGTTGCTAAGAGATCACTTTTAAGTATTCCTTTAGTTAATTTTATATTACTTTCTATGGGAGCTATTTTTGTCAATAGAAGCAGTATAAGATCTTCTGCTGTTACTCAACAAAAGGCGACTAAAATTATTAAAGAGGGTGGAGTTATTGGAATTTTTCCTGAAGGAACCAGAAATAGGGGTGGAAAAACAAAAGATTTTAAAAGAGGTTCTGTTAATTTGGCTTTAAGAACAAATTCTCCAATTGTTCCTGTTACTTTGCTTAATACACATAAAGTTTTTATTAAAAATTTAATATTAAATTCAGGATTATCAGTATATGTGCATATCCATTCTTTAATAGATGTTTCTAATTTGACAGATGATGAGAAGGAGCAGCTTCATGTTATTGTGAGAGATAAAATAGTTAAAAAATTAGAAAAAATGAAAATTCAGTATAATTGTTGATAGGAATTTAAATGAAAAAAAATTGTTATGATGAGAGTAAAATTGTTACCTTATCTTCTCTTGAACATATTAGATTACGATCTGGAATGTATATTGGAAGACTAGGAGATGGTTCTAATATTGATGATGGTATTTATATTTTAATTAAAGAAATCGTTGATAATTCAATTGATGAATTTATTATGGGTTATGGCAAAGAAATTGTTATAAAAAGAGAGAATAATGTCATTACTGTAAGGGATTATGGTCGTGGAATTCCTCTTGGAAAGGTTGTTGAGAGTGTCTCTGTTATTAATACTGGTGCTAAGTATAATGACGATGTTTTTCAATTTTCTGTAGGGCTTAATGGAGTTGGAACTAAAGCTGTTAATGCTTTAAGTTCAAAATTTTTAATAAGGTCGATAAGAGAAGGTAATTTCTTTGAAGCTGTTTTTTCAAAAGGAAATTTAATTAATACTACAGAAGGTAAATCTGATGAACAAAATGGCACTTACATTGAGTTTTTAGCAGATACAGAAATTTTTGGGAAATATAAGTATAGTGAGGATTTTTTACAAAGAAGATTTTTTCATTATGCTTGCTTAAATAAAGGTTTAGAAATTAATTATAATGATCAAATTTTTCGGTCTGATAATGGGCTTCTTGATTTTATAAGGGCCGAGATTAAGTATGAAGATTTACTTTATGATTTTGTTTATTATTCTAGTAAAACTTTAGAGTTTGCATTTTCTCATACAAATAATTATGGTGAGACATATTTTTCATTTGTAAATGGACAGTATACTAGTGATGGAGGTACTCATCAAACAGGTTTTAGAGAAGGTTTTGCGAGAGCCATTAATGATTTTTTAAAAAAGACATATTCGTCTACTGATATTAGAGAAGGACTTGTGGCAACTCTTTCAATTAAAATAAAGGATCCAATATTTGAAAGTCAGACTAAAAATAAGCTTGGTAATATTGAAACTAGAGGTAACATTGCTAAGGAAGTACAAAGGCTAATTTTAGAGATTTTATATAAAGATAAAACACTTGCAAAAACGATAGAGAGTAAAGTTATTGATAATGAACGTCTTAGAAAGGAATTAAGCAGTGTACGGAAAGAGGCAAAAGAGAGAGCAAAAAAAATATCTTTTAAAATTCCTAAACTTAAAGATTGTAAATTTCATTTTAATGAAAAAAGTGTACATTCTGATGCAACCATGATTTTTTTAACAGAAGGAGATTCTGCAACAGGATCAATGGTGTCTTGTAGAGATGTATATACACAGGCTATATTTTCTCTTCGTGGTAAACCCCAAAATATGTTTGAAAAAAATAGATCTGAAATTTATAAAAATGAAGAACTCTATAATATGATGGTAGCTCTTGGTATTGAAGAATCAATTGAAAATTTAAGATATAATAAAATAGTAATTGCTACAGATGCAGATTTTGATGGATTTCATATTAGGAATTTGCTTTTAACATTTTTCTTAACTTATTTTGAAGATTTGGTTTTAAATGGGCATATGCATATTTTAGAGACACCTCTTTTTAGAGTAAGAAATAAGAGTGCTACTATTTATTGTTATTCTGAGGAAGATAAACAGAAAGCGCTTCTTAAACTTAAAAATCCTGAAGTTACAAGATTTAAAGGACTTGGAGAAATTTCGCCAAATGAATTTAAGGGTTTTATTGATGTTGCTAATATTAAACTTACAAAGGTAGATCTTGTCAATATTAAAGAAATAAAAGAGCAATTGGGATTTTATATGGGGCCAAATACTCCTGAGAGACGAAACTTTATTATGGAGAATTTAATTTAATGAACATTAAAACATTACTTAGAGATAATTTTTTACAGTATTCATCTTATGTTATTAAAGATCGTGCAATTGCTAGTGTTATTGATGGATTTAAACCGGTACAGAGACGAATAATACATTCTCTTTTTGAAATGAATGATGGTAATTTTCATAAAGTTGCAAATGTTGTTGGAAATACAATGAAATATCATCCTCATGGAGATACTTCAATTTATGAAGCTCTTGTTAATATGGCAAATAAAGATTTATTTATTGAAAAGCAAGGAAATTTTGGTAATCTTTTAACGGGTGATCCTGCTTCTGCATCTCGTTATATTGAATGTCGATTAACTCCTTTGGCGTTTGAAGTGCTCTATAGTAAGGAAATAACGACTTATGAGCCTTCTTATGATGGTCGTAATGCTGAGCCTTTGATTTTTCCTGCTAAAATTCCTGTAATACTTATTCAGGGAAGTGAAGGAATTGCTGTTGGTATGGCTGCTAAAATTCTTCCTCATAACTTTAATGAAATTTTAAGAGCTGTTAAGAGTGAGTTGCTTGGTGAAGCTTATAATCTTTATCCTGATTTCCCAACAGGTGGAATAGTTGATGTTAATGAGTATGCTGATGGCAATGGAAAGGTTTTGGTTCGTGCAAAAATTGAACCTACAGATGATAATAAGGCTATTTTGATAAAAGAATTGCCTTTTGGAGAAACTACAGAAAGTTTAATAGCTTCAATTGAGAGGGCTATTCGTAAAAACTATATTAAAGTTTCGAGTATTAATGATTTTACTACAGAAAATGTAGAGATTGAATTGACCCTTCCAAGGGGGGTATATGCCAATGAAATTATTGAAAAACTGTATCATTATACAAATTGTCAAGTTTCTATTTCTGTTAATTTGCTTTTATTGAGTGATAGATATCCTGTTATTTATACTGTTACAGATATTATCAAGTTTCATGCTGAGCATTTACAAAAAGTTTTAAAGATGGAGCTTGAACTTGAGAGAAGTAAGATACTTGAAAAAATTTTTTCTAAGACCTTAGAGCAAATATTTATTGAACATAAGATCTATAAAATTCTTGAAACTATTTCTAAAGAATCCGATGTTGTTGATATTGTAATGAGTGAAATTGTTAAGTATGGAGATAGGTTTTCTAGAAAAATTGTTTTAGATGATATTGAGAACTTGCTTAAAATTCCTATTAGGAAAATAAGTATGTTTGATATTGATAAAAATAATAAAGATATTCAAATTTTAAGTAAAGAATTAAAAAGTGTAGAAAGTAATATTGAATCAATTAAAAATTATGCAATAAATTTTATTGATAAACTTCTTGCTAAATATTCAAAAATGTATCATAGAAAGACAGAGATATCTCTTATTGAATCCAAAAATGCTAGAGAAATTGCTACTAAGAATATGAAAATTTATGTGAGTTTAAAAGCAGGGTTTGTTGGAACCAGTCTTATTGATGGTGAATTTATTGGAAATGCTAGTTATTATGATAAGGTATTAATCTTTAAAAAGGATTCTTATATTTTAAAAAATATTGAAGATAAGACCTTTATTGAAAAGAATAATGTTAGTGTTTTAGTTTATGATAT
>NZ_LN609267.1:29400-33591 GCF_000825665.2 Borrelia crocidurae | reverse complement strand
ATTTTATATCGTATGTTAAAATTCATATGTAAGTGTTTCAGAAATATTATTAAAAAATATGTTTATGACTATCATAGAAGAAGAAATAAATAATTACAAAATAGCTTTTAATATGTATATAATGCAAACACTAGGCTGTTTATTTTGGGGGTATTTTATGAAGAGAGTATTAATTTTAGTTTTACTTTTATTTTGTATTTTTGGAAGTTTTGCTCAAAGTTATGATGAAATGAAGACGGATATTGGGAGTAACAGCATTAATGGTAGCGGTAATTTGGAGAAGTTATTACTTTATGAGAGTTATAAACAAAATGCTTTAATTCCTTTTTTATTGAATTTATTTGTAGGTTTTGGAATAGGTTCTTTAGTTCAAGGTGACATTACAGGCGGATTATTGATTTTAGGTTTTGACGCTTTAAGTTTGGGTTTGTTAGGTTATGGTGTATATTCTACTTTGAATTCTAAGTCAGTTGAAGTCCCAGTAGTTGGTTTATCTCTAATGACATTAGGAGGAATCACTATGTTTATAACACGAATTGTTGAAGTTGTACTTCCCTTTACACATGCGGCTAGCTATAACAAAAAACTTAGACAAAATTTAGGCATTGCATTAGGAGGTTTTCATCCTGAAGTTGATTTAAGCTTTGATGAAAATTCTAGAGTTATCTTTGAACTTTCTTTTACTAAGAAATATTAATTGTAAAAATTTATATTAAAGTCATTGAGTGTAGTTATAATAATTAGTAATTGTAACTACTCTTTGTTTATATTATGAGTATTTATTTAAGTTATCTTTTAAATTGTTTATGTTGTGTTTTTAATATAACTATTGCGTTTATGATTTTTGTTTTCTTTATTTATATTGTTTGATTTCACGACTGAGATCTTTTTTGATACTTTTTTGTTTTAAAATTTCTCTTTTGTCAAACAGTTTTTTTCCTTTACATATTCCAAGTTCGACCTTTATTAACGAATTTTTGAGATATATCGATATAGGAACCAATGTGTATCCTTCTTTTTCTTTGAATTTTTTTAATTTTTGTATTTCTTTCTTTGTTATAAGTAATTTTCTACGTCTTGTTTCTTCATGATTAAAGATATTACCTTCTTTGTATTTTGCTATATGTAAATTTTCAAGCCATATCTCATCTTTTTTTATATTAGCAAAGCTGTCATTGAATGTAAATTTTTTTAATTTAATAGATTTTACTTCAGTTCCTTTTAAAACAATGCCACAACTTAGTCTGTCTTCAATAAAGTAATTAAATCTTGCTTTTTTGTTTTCAAGCAGTATTGAGCTCATATTTATTCCTTTTCAATAACCAGCCTAAATCCAATGTTAGGAGAACACCAATATTTTAAAAAAGAAGCTTGTGTTGAAGGTTTAAGCGTTGAATTATTGGTATAAGTGTAAGTTCTAAGCTCTGTGATTAGTGAATTGAAATTATGGTTTTCTGAATATATGTCATTTTTGTTTTGGAATAATATAACTTCATTAAAGCTTGAGTTTTGCATCAAATTCCAAAATCCAACTTTTTTAGATACTTCATTTATATTTAAATTGTCTATAGATTTTGGGACTTCTTTTTGATACAATTCCCATTCTTGAGATATAGGAAGTCTTGCTTTAAATCCTTTAGGTAAGGTTGAAGAGTACCATTTAGCATATTCCATTGCTGCGTAGTAAGATATGTGTGTGATATCTTCATTTGAAGGCATTTGATTGAAAGTTTTAAGATAACTTTCATCTACAAGTTCTTCTTTTATAAGGTTATTTTTATTATTTAATGCCCATTTAGGATTTTTGTCTAAAAAATTTTGATATTCAGCTTTAGTAATATTTTTGTTCTGGATTAGGAATTCTTTTAATTTATATGTAGTCTTTAATATTAAATCTTGTGAATGTAATTTATAATTTTTGATGCTATCAATGTTTTGAGATATTATTTTTTTGAAGTTATTTAGAGATAAATTTATATTTTGATTTTCAAAACTTAATATTTTATTTTCATTTTTTAATTTTTCTATAAATGTTTTAAACCATTCTTCGCGACATACTTGTTTTTGTTGTTCTGGGTCTAAATTTTCAAAAAACCAAATAATAGCCCTATCTTCTAGATTAAAATTTTGTTTTAAAGATGTCCATATTTCTTTATTGTTATTATCATTGATTGAGTATATGGTTTTGTATGCCGATATAAAGTCTTGAAACATTATATTAGAATGTATATGTGGAATGGAGGTTTGAAAAAATTTTTTGATATATTCTGAGTTATTTTGTAAATCATTCATAATTAGTGAAAATACTGGAATTAATTTTATGTTATCATCAGCATTTTTAATTTTTGTCATAACTGAGAGTTCTTTTTGCCTTTTTGCAATGATCTTTTCAGGAGCTATTAGTTTTAAATTAACATTTAGCTTATAATTTGTAAAAAATTTATTTTTGATATCAATTTTTGTTTCGTAAGTTTCAAATCCAAATCTTTTAATTTTTAAAGTTCCTTTATTAAAGTTTACGTATTTGTTTAGAGGAGTTTTGCCAATATATTTTTCATCTATGTAAACATATGAATTTTTAATATTGGTTTTTATTTTTAAATATACTCCAGGATTATTTAATTTAGCATTTATGATGAAACCAAGTAATAATATTATAGGAAGGATAATCATTGTAAAGAAAACATAAACTTTTGGAGTTATTCCCAATATTGGTTTTAGTTCTACTGTGAGTGGTTGTTCTTTAGTGATATTAAGACTATCATTCTCTTTGAGCATACATAGTGATTATAGAAAAGTATTAAAAGAAATTCAATATTGCTATATTTCTTTGCGTGTATTAATTTTGAAGAAATATATCACATGATAATTTGTATTGAATTTTAGATTTTGTATTTAAATATAAGATGTTATTGGATATATTGATAATTTTTGATTTTATGTATAATTTAGGCTTGAGGACAAATTTATGTTTTTAGAAAAATTGGATAATTTTGCTAACTTTTTAGTGAGAATTGTTGAGAGATATTTAACTTATAGAAAACAAAAAAAATATTTTTATAAATTGAGAGCTAAAAAACGAGGTTTTATGCTTAACTTTTTGCTTGAGCTTTTAGGTGCTTCGATTTTTGTTTTAGGAATAAATCAATATTTTTTACAGGCGTATAGAATTCCATCAGGTTCAATGGAAAATACTCTTCAGATTGGAGATTTATTGTTTGTGGATAAGTTTTCTTATGGTCCTGAACTTTTGCCGGGATTGTGTAAGATAGTTGGAATAAAGGAACCAGATGAATCAGAGATTGTGATTTTTGAAAATGTAGAATATAAATCAAAAGGGCTTTTTTTTGATATTTTGCATAGATTGCTTTATATGCTAACTTTTAGTTTTGTCGATCTTGATAAGGATGAAGATGGAAATCCTAGTGTTAGATTTCTTGTAAAAAGAGCATTATTTGCAGATGGTAAACTTGTAAGATTTAGGAATGGATTAGTGTTTGTAAAGAGGGAAGGTGAGGAAGAATTTATAGAAGAAGATATTTATAAGTCTTCATTGGGATATAATTTTACTGTTAAGAAAAATGTAGAAGAGGTGGATTATAAAGTTTATGATAATCTTGCTATGTTTATTGCGTTAAATCAATTAAATGTTAACTTAGAAAATGTATCTGATTTTTCATTTTTTAATCTTAGAGAAATTGATAGATTTGAAATTGAAAGACTTGAATATCGTTATTTAGTAGCTTTTATGCCATATGTTGATTATTACATTGAGAAGGCAATAATGAAAGATTATGGAATATATGTACCTTATGGGTATGTGTTACCTGTTGGGGATAATAGAGACAATTCTTATGATGGAAGGTTTTTTGGTGTTATAGATAAAAAGAAAATTCTTGGTAGGGCGTTTTTTATGTATTTTCCTTTCTCTAGAATAGGTTTAATTTAAATGCCCGGTTATTTAACTTTTGAACAAAGACTTTTAAGAAAACAAAGAAGAAAAATTTTTTTTAAAATTATTTTGTTATTTTTGCTATCTAATTATTTTTTTACAAAATTTGTTTTACAAATTTTTACTTTTCAAGGTGATGATATGTTTTCTTTGATAACAAAAAACAATACTTTAGTTTTTGTTTCAAAACATATACGTACTTTTTTTATTCCGTTAACATTAAATGATATTGTTATTTA
>NZ_LN609267.1:14829-29300 GCF_000825665.2 Borrelia crocidurae | reverse complement strand
AATAGTTGCTACTTGGGGAGATTTAGTATACGTTAAGGGTTTTGATGTTTTAGTATATAGACAAGTTAATAATTCTTATTATTTGAATGGTAATTTGATGATAGGTTATAAATTAAATGATTTCTTTGGTTTTGATGAAGTAATTAAATGTTATTCTTTAAAGAAAAATGAATTTTTTCTTTTAAATGAAAATTTAGAAATACTAAATGATTCTAGGGTATTTGGTCCTGTGGGACAGTCTGATATTTTATCTTTTTTATTGCTAAAAATAATGGGTTATAAGGTTGTTAAATAAAATTTTTGTTGATGCTGATTCTTGTAATTTGGAAATAATAAAATTTTTGCAAAATTTTGTGTTAAGTAGAAATGTAGAACTTATTTTGGTTGCAAATAGGAAGCTAAAATTAAGGATATTCAAAAATACTTTTGTTAAAGTTGTAAGTGATGTTGATTCTTTTATTTTGGAATTAGTTGATAAAAATAGTATGGTGATTACTAGAGATATATTATTTGTTAAAAGTTTATTAGATTGTCAAATTAAAGTTATGAATGATGAGGGTCAAATTTTCGATAGAAACAATATAAGTTATTTGCACTTTAGAGCTAAATTAAATTTTAACTTAGATATTAAAATTAGAAAATCTTTTTATAAGGAAACTAATAAAAGTAAATATTCAAATTTTACAATGAATTTTCATCGTTTATTCTTTAATTAACTTTTTATTTTCGATTTTCCATAGTCCTTTTCCTTGTGTTAATATATAAATTATTTCTTTTGATATAGGTATGATATCATTAAGTCTGGTTTTACTTAATTGCGAGCCATTGTAAGAACCTGACAATACAGATTGTGAGGGTGGTTGTAAGATAAAAGTATCCTTATCTTTAATAAGTTCTACAAATCCATTACTACTTCCAATCAGTATTATGTCATGGAATTCTCTTGCAAAGTATGCAATAAATTCTCCTATGTTATCACGATTGAATATTGGAAATTTATAATTGTCTTTATTTGAATATATTTCAAATTTATTGTCTGTTGAGTCAGTATTTCTTCCAGTAAATACTAAAGTTTCTTGCGAACCGCGAATATTTGTATCTATTATTGCCATTATTTCATTTGTTGTATTAACTTTTGTAACTTCGCTACTATTTAATTTCCAAATTTTAGCAAATCTTCCTGTAATTGATTTATTGTTATTTGAAATTTGATAAAACTTGTCATTATGAGTTGCAGAATTGGGAGTTTGATTATTTCCATTTGTATCTAGAATAATTTGTTTGCCATTGTTTTCTATTGCCAGGATATAAGCTGCGGTAATTTCGCTTATACTTATAGATTTTAGAAATTTAATTGGAGTTACATTTTTTTGGAATAAAAGTTTCCAATTATTATTTTCAAAAGAATATAGTTCTAATTGTCCATTTTTATTTTGTACTAACAAATATGTTGTTCCTGACACATTGACGAGATCGATCACAAATTCATAAGAATTGCTAAAATTTACTCTTGTTATATTTCCGTTTTCCTTTTTAAATAGATGCATGGCTGCAATATAAAGAGTATTGTTTATTAATGAAATACCACTTGGACTTGAGCTATCTAAAATATTATTGTTACTACAAATTTTTTGTAATTTTTTAGTAGCTGAAAAAAATTATTGCAGTCCAATATTACTTGGTTTAAAAATGTTAATATTATTATAATTAATTTTTTTAAGTTTTTTTTATTCATAATTTACCTATAATTTGTTCATATTTACTATTATTGAGAGTGATATTAGTAAAAAATGGGCAGTTTTAGCTGAATTTCCAAATTCAAACATTGCCCACCATGAAGTTGTAACTCCTAAAGCCCATTTGTAATTAAAATTCCAGAAAATTCCAGAACCAATAGATATTACAGGCATTGTATCGAATGTTCTTAAATTTGAAATACTATCACTTTTGTCTCCATAATAATTTAAAGTAAGTCCTATGTTTGAAAATATGGGTATTTGAAAAAGTTCACCTATGTCAAATACGTAAGTTGTTAGGAATGTAATAGGTACTATGGTAAGTGTTTTGCCTATTACAGAATCAGGGTTTAATAAATTAAATGAGTGATTGATGTCAAAATTAAATATATATCTAAGTTCGGCTCCTATAGCCAGGTTGTTTAATATGTGGTATTTATATTTTGCTGCTCCAAGGCCACCGGGATACAAGTTTGAAGAAAAAATGTTTGATAGATCATTGTAAAATAGGGGAATTCCTAGACTTAAATCTACTTCTATAATGGAGTTCCCATTTCTGTCGATTGAATATGCTTCTAGCTTTTTTGTATTTATGTGTAACAATAATACTAAAATAAACCCCGTTAAAAAAATTTTTTTCATTATTCTCCATATTTTCAAAATTCTTTCTTTTAAAAGTTATTATATTGAAAAATAGTTTTTATTACAATTAATTTTTATATGCATTTATTCATGTTTATACTTAAAGTACAAATATAGTATAATGGATAATGCTTCAAACTAGATTGGTGGAGGGGAGGGCTTATGTGAGCAGTGTTTTTGATGGTAAAATTTTTGCAAATCGATATTATTTGTTGTTAAAAGAGTTCTTGATCTATCATAATTTAGTAAATAAAGTTTCTCTTAAAGTAATTTTAGCAAATAATAGTCCTGCAAGTGAACTTTATGTTTCTGTTAAGGAGAGAGTATCTAAAGAAATTGGTATTAACTTTAATGTTATTAGGTTGGGTGAGAATTCGCATCAAGATGACATTTTGCGTTTAATTGAGATTGAAAATACAAATGATTATACTGATGGGATTATTGTTCAGTTGCCACTTGCTAATAAAATAGATGTGAATATGATTTTAAATAGCATATTAACTATAAAGGATGTAGATGGACTTTCTGTTGTGAATTTGGGTAAATTAGTTTTGGGAGATAAGAGAGGGTTTATTCCTTGTACGGCTCTTGCTGTATTGAAAATTTTATTTGATTATAAAATAAAAATTTCTGGCAAAACTGTTGTTGTTATTGGTAGAAGCTTGCTTGTTGGAAGAGCCATTTCTATTTTGCTATCTTGTAAGCCTTATAATGCAACTGTTATTGTTTGTCATAGTAAAACTGTCAATTTAGATTTTTATGTAAAACAAGCAGATGTTATTATTTCTGCTGTTGGAAAACCTAAATTAATAGATGGTAGTATGATAGTTGGACATCCTTATGTTATTGATATTGGTATTTCTAGAGTAGATGTTAATAATAGTAGTGTTCTTGTAGGTGATGTTGATTTTGAGGCAGTAAAGGATCGTGTTAGGTTCATTACTCCTGTAATAGGGGGAGTTGGGCCTGTTACAGTTCTTATGTTGATGTTTAATACAATTAAAGCCTATTTAATTAGGCGTAATAAGTTTGATCTTTTAGAAAAATTGATGAAATTGGTGGAGGTTTGAATGTCTGGTCACAGTAAATGGTCAACTATAAAGAGAAAGAAAGGTACTCTTGATGCTAAGAGAAATAAGATTTTTACTAAGTTAATTCGTGAAATAAGTATTGCTGCTAGAATGGGAGGAGGGGATATTGATTCTAATCCTCGCTTGAGACTTGCTGTTAATAAAGCTAGAGTTGCTAATATGCCTAAGGATAATATTGAAAAGGCAATAAAAAAGGGCATTGGTGATAATATGGGATCTGAATATTTTGAACTTACTTATGAAGCCTATGCTCTTTATGGTGTGGCTTTAATAATTAAATGTTTGACGGATAATAAGAATAGGACAGCAAGTGAAGTGAGAAGTGTTCTCTCAAAAAGTGGGGGTTCTCTTGGAGCTCCAGGTTCTGTGTCTTATATGTTTCATAAAAAGGGATTGATTTCTTATAATTTAGATAAATATCATGAGGATGAAATAATAGAGCTTGCATTGGAAGCAGGTGCAGAAGATATTTATAGTGAAGGTTCTCAAGTAGAAGTAATAACGAGTGCTGATAATTTTGAATCCGTTTCATCTATTTTGCGAACTAAGTTTGAAGAGGATATTGCAGAGGTTGCACTTGTTCCTGAGAGTAAAGTTGCTTTAGATAAAGAACAAATGGATAAAGTACTTGCTATTATTGAAAAATTGGAAGATTGTGATGATGTACAAGAAGTTTATCATAATTTAGAAATTGTTGATGATATTTGTTAGTATAGTGTTAAAGTTTTTTTATTTTGCTTTTATTTTTATAAATAAGATAAGCTTGAATTTTTATGAATTATAATTTAGTTCTATGATTAATAAAATTTATGGTAAGATTGTAGATAAAAAAGAATCTAGTATTATCATTTTAGCTTTTCCGTTTGAATTTGAGATTTTAGTTAGTTCTTTTTGTAAAATGGAATTGAGGTTGTTAGAAGATGTTGAAATATTAACCTATTTTCATTTTAGAGATGATGATGTTAAGCTTTTTGGATTTTTAAATATATCAGAACGGGAAGTTTTTGAAGATTTAATTGGTGTTGATGGAATAGGGCCAAAAGCGGCTTTGAAAATATTATCTGGAATTAAATATGATGCATTTCGGCTTGCTATTGAAAAAGAAGATATTAATCTTATTTCTAAGGTTAAAGGTATTGGAAATAAAATAGCGGGGAAAATATTTTTAAAACTTAGAGGTAAACTTGTAAAGGGTGATGAATCAAGTTCGTATGTGTTGAAATTTAAAGAGCTTGAACAATCAATTGTGAATATGGGTTTTGATAGAAAATTGGTTGTAGTTGCGTTTAGAGAAATTATGCTTAGTGATAAATTTTTAATTTTAAAAGAAGCCGATCAAGAACAATTTTTATTTACAGAGACTTTAAAAAGACTTTCAGTTTAGATTTTATTTTAGAGGTATATGATTAATTTTGAGTAAAAAGGGTGAAATTTAAGTGGATTTGGGCTTTTTAAATTCTGAAAAAAATTTTCTTTATGACAATAATGAAGATGATCTTAGACCAGAATTTCTTAAAGATTTTTCAGGGCAATCTCATATTAAAGATAATTTAGATATTTTCATAAAAGCATCTAGAGACAGGAATGAGGCGCTTGATCATGTGTTTTTAAGTGGTCCTCCGGGACTTGGAAAGACTACTTTGGCTAGTATTATTGCCCTTGAAATGAATACTACGATTAAAATAACTTCAGCACCAGCTTTTGAGAAACCAAAAGATATTGTTGGAATTTTAATGACCCTTAATGATAAGAGTGTTTTATTTATTGATGAAATACATAGACTTAAACCTGCAATAGAGGAAATGCTTTATATTGCAATGGAAGATTATAAGATAGATTGTATAGTTGGACAAGGTGCTGTTGCAAGGACTGTAAGAATGTCAATTCCTAAGTTTACTTTAATTGGGGCTACTACAAAGCCAGGAAAAGTAGCGTCACCTTTGTATGCAAGATTTGGAATTGTATTTAGATTTGATCTTTATAATGAGAATGAGCTTTCAAAAATTATAAAAAGAAGTGCTTTTATTTTAAATGTTAAATTGAATGATAAAGCTGCCTTGCTTCTTGCAAAAAGTTCAAGAGGAACTCCTCGTATGGCAAATAAACTTTTAAGGAGAATGAGAGATTTTGCTCAGGTTGGTGGTTATGATTTAATTACAGAAGATGTTGTAACTGCTGGACTTGAGATGTTGAAAATTGATCATGAGGGACTTGATGAACAAGATAGGAATATTTTGAAAAATTTGATATTAAAATTTAGAGGTGGTCCTGTTGGAATTGAAACCTTAGCAATTGCTGTTGGAGAGACAGTAGATTCTCTTGAAGATTTTTATGAACCTTATCTTGTTTTAAGGGGTTTCATTGAGAGAACTAATAGAGGACGCAGAGCTACTGATTTTGCGTATTTACATTTAAATTTAAACAAGAATAATCAAACCATTTTTGATATTAGTAGGTAGTATGGAGACTAAGGAATTTTATTTTGATTTACCACATCACTTAATAGCACAGTATCCAAGTGAAAGAAGAGGTTTGGCAAAATTAATGGTTTTGGATTCTATTTGTCAAAAAATTTATCATACCGATTCAGTAAATGATATTTTAAAGTATATTGGCAGCAATACTTTTTTAGTATTTAATGATTCAAGAGTAAGGAAATCTAGGATATATGCTAAGACAGATTATGATGGTAATGTTGAGTTTTTAATTTTAAATAGATTGACAGGAGATACATTTACGTCTTTAATTTCTAAGGCTAAAAGACAAAAAGTTGGTAAAGTGTATAGATTTCCTCAAGATTTGTCAGCCCAGATAATTTCAAAATTAGATAATGAATTTACGATTAAATTTAATAGATATGTGGATGAATCTTATTTTGAACAGTATGGGTTTATTCCTTTGCCCCCTTATATTAAAAGAGATTATGATAAAGAGGATGAAGATCGTTATCAGACTATTTATTCAAAATATATTGGTTCATCAGCATCAGCTACAGCAGGTTTACATTTTAGTGAAGAATTATTTTCTAAATTTGTTCAGAATGATATTGAATATGATTTTATTACACTTCATGTTGGACTTGGGACTTTTCTTCCCGTTAGGACCAAAACAATAGAAAAACACAAAATGCATTTTGAAAGTTTTTCAATAAGAGATTCTGTAGCTTGTAGGCTTGAGAGGGCTAAGTCTTTAGGTAAAAAAATTTTAGCTGTTGGGACTACTACTCTTAGGGCATTGGAATCTGCTTATGATAAACAAAAGGGGAGGTTTACTAGAGGTGAACAGAAAACCAATCTTTTTATTTATCCAGGTAAAAATTATAAATTTAAATCTGTTGATATGCTTTTTACAAATTTTCATACACCAGAATCGACACTTTTAATGTTAGTCTCTTCTTTTGGTGGTAAAGATTTCGTATTTAATGCTTATAGAGAAGCTGTGACAATGAATTACAGATTTTTTTCTTATGGTGATGCTACTTTATTTTTAAGTCATATATAGATATTAATGATTAATTATTTTAGTATTTACTTAGTAATAATTTAGATACATCTTGAAAGGAGAAGATATATGATTTCAATTTTGCAAAAGGAAAGATATAAGTATGTTCCAAGGTTGCCAAAAATTTTAACAAATGATTTTCAAAACATTAGTGTAGTTTTTGGTGACAAGACAGATGCTCTTGGAAATAAAGATGAGTTAAGAGAAGTTTTTGAAAATACTTATGGACTTCCGGTTGTTAATTTTATTCAAGGTTCTTCGAATGTAGATTTTACAAAAATTTTAAATGTGGGAATAATTCTTTCAGGTGGGCCTGCTCCTGGAGGACATAATGTTGTTGCTGGTATTTTTGATGCAATAAAAAAATCTAATTCAAATTCAAAAATTTTTGGTTTTAAAGGTGGTCCTGCAGGTTTGTTAGATGATAAAAAAATTGAAATTACACAAGATTTAATAGATGCTTATAAAAACACAGGTGGTTTTGATATTGTATCTTCTGGTCGCACTAAAATAGAAACCTATGTTCAATATGAGCAAGTTTTGTCAGTAGTTCTTAAAAATAATCTTAATGCTCTTATTATTATTGGTGGCGATGATTCAAATACTAATGCCGCTTTATTAGCAGAGTTTTTTAAGAAAAAACATCATGATATTCAAGTTATTGGTGTCCCTAAAACAATTGATGCTGATTTGAGGAATGAGCATATTCAAATTTCATTTGGATTTGATTCTGCTACTAAAACGTATTCTGAAATGGTAGGTAATTTGTGTCGTGATGCTATGTCTGCTGGAAAATATTGGCATTTTATAAAGATAATGGGAAGAAGTGCGTCTCATGTTGCTCTTGAGTGTGCTTTAAAGACGCATCCTAATATTTGTATTATATCTGAAGAAGTTTTGGCAAAAAATAAAACTTTATCAGAAATTGTTGAAGATATAGCGTTTGTTGTTATAAAGCGTTCATTGAAAGGGTATAATTTTGGTGTTATTATAATTCCTGAAGGCGTTATTGAATTTATTCCTGAAGTTAAATCTTTGATGATTGAATTGTGTAGTATCTTTGATAGTAATGAAGAGGAATTTAAGGGATTAGATGTTGAGGATATAAGAAAAGTTTTTATCTCTAAGCTTAGTGAGTATATGAAAAAAGTTTATGTGTCTTTGCCATTATTTATTCAAATTGAACTTGTAAATTCTGTTTTAGAGAGAGATCCTCATGGTAATTTTCATGTGTCTCGAGTGCCTACTGAGAAGTTATTTATGGAAATGGTTAGTGTTCGATTAGAAGAGTTAAGAAATCTTGGTGAATATAGTGGTAAATTTTCTCCAATTGATCATTTTTTTGGTTATGAGGGTAGAAGTGTTACTCCTTCAAATTTTGATAGTGATTATTGTTATAGTTTGGGTTATAATGCTGCATTGCTTGTTTTAAATGGTTTTACAGGCTATATGTCTACTATTAAAAATTTAAATAAAAATTCTACTGAATGGATTGCAGGTGGGGTGCCTATAACAATGATGATGAATATGGAGGAGAGATATGGTGTTTTAAAACCTGTTATTAAAAAAGCTCTTGTTGATTTAAATGGAGCACCTTTTAATGAATTTGTGAAGCATCGTGAACAATGGGCAATCAATAATTTATATGTTTTCCCAGGGCCTATTCAATATTTTGGTGCATCTGAACTTGTTGATGAGATAACTTTAACATTGAAGTTAGAATTGGAAACATGAATTATTAATGATGATTATATTTTTGCTTTTTATTTGCAATATTTTTATCCTTTATTCAAATTCTTTAGGTTATACTAAATTAGATTTTGAATATTTAAATTTAAGTCAAAAATTTTCGCTGGAGAATGAAATTTATTTCAGCGAAAATAATACTAATTTTGGTAATGAAATTTTTGATAAGTTTCAATTTAACGATGATTTTTTTTATAAAGATATTCAGGAAAATAAGGATTTAAATATAGAAAAAACTATTAATTCTAATTGGGGTAAAAAAGTTTTTAGGTTTTCAGCAATAAGTATTGGTGCTTTTCCTATAGCTTTGTTTTTAGGTTTGTATTGTTTTGATTTATCTTATTATTTTAATAGCAATGGTGCAAAAAGTTTTCCATATCCTTTTGCGACTAATTTTAAACTTTCTAAAGATGAAAATTTTAAAAAATTTGTAGTTTCTACGTCAGTTGGACTTGCAATATCATTAATTATTGCTTTGATTGATAGCTTGATTTATTCTTAGATGGTAAAACTTAAAAAAGAGTTTATTGTAAAGCATAATTCTCAAAGATTAGATATTTATTTATCAGAACATTTGTGTCTTTTTAATAGAAGTCAGATTAAAAAGAGGGAATTAAAAGCATTTAAATTTAATGATGGTTATTTTAGTGCAATTAAATTATCTAAGCCCGTTTTTATAAATGATAGAATATTAATAGAATTTAATGAAAGTATTGATTTAGGAGAATATTTGGTACCCTTGAATTTGTCCATTAATATTCTTTATGAGGACATAAATGTCATTGTTATAGAAAAACCTCAAGGGATTTTAAGTCATCCTGGTATATCAAATTTAGAGAATACTGTTGTGAATTTTTTATTACATCATATATCGAATTTAAGATATAAGTTTCAGGAAAATAAAATTAGACCTGGAATTGTGCATAGGTTGGATAAAGAGACTTCTGGTGTAATGATTTGTGCTAAAAATCTTGAAACTTTAAATTTCTTATTTGAGCAGTTTAAGAATAGATCTGTTAAAAAGGTTTATATTGCGATTGTTAAAGGTAATTTTAAAGTTGATAGTGGAATTATTGATACTTTTATAGATAGAGATAGATATGATAGAAAAAAGTTTACTGTGCATAAAAATAGTGGAAAGAGAGCATTAACCGAATATAAAGTATTAATGAGTATGAAAAATTATTCATTGGTAGTTCTTCAACCTAAAACAGGGCGTACTCATCAATTAAGAGTTCATATGAAATATTTAAATCATCCAATATTAGGCGATGATATTTATTCTAGGCTAGATCAAGAATTTAAAGAAATATCTTTGATGCTTCATTCTTTTAAGCTTGAAATTAATATTAAAGAAGGTTTTTTAAAGAAGTTTATTTCAGTATTGCCCAAAAGATTCATTGATTTTTTATCGAATTTTTATGATGATGCAACATTGAGTTTACTTGTTAAAGATTTGAATGTTGTTTTAGATAAGTTTTAACTTGCAATGTCATTTTTATTTGTATTTGTTTCGATAATTTTTTTCCCACCAGTTATTTCATTTGTGTTAATGACTGTAATAAAACAGTTGGGATCAATTTTTTGAGAAATATATTTGATTCTAGACATACGCATTGTTGGAACTACTATAAAAACTATGGTTTTGTCATTGCCAGCCCAAGCACCTTTACCTTCAAGTAGTGTAGCTGCTACTTTTAATTTATTGGTAAGCAAGTAGGATATCTCTTTTCCTTTATCTGAGATGATGAGAATTGCTTTTTGATTGCCAAATCCTGTACTTGTTTTGTCTGTCATTATAGCTGTTACAAATGAAGCTATGAGGGTATAAAGAGCAATTTCGATATTAAAAAATGTTGCTGCAATTAACAATACTGCAAGATTAAATAGAAAGTTTGTAGTTCCAATACTAATTGAATATTTTTCTTTAATTATCATAGAAATTATATCCGTACCGCCCGATGAACCTTTTGCTTTAAATATTAAGCCAAGTCCAAGACCTGATATTAAACCTGCTAAAATTGACACAAGTATCATGTCATTTAGTTGCATTTTATATTGTAAAAATTGTGAATAATTGACTATTAAAGAATATAAAGCCATTGCAATCCAGCTTTGAATTACAAAAGTTATATTTAAAAATTTTATTCCAATAATAAATAATGGAATATTTAACATAAAGATTGTAAGCCCTAGATTGAAATCTAAAAGATAGTGTAACATCAATGAAATTCCCGCAATTCCACCACTTAAGAGTCCATGTGGTATGTATAAAATGTTTGTGGATATTGCCATTAAGAGTGAGCCCATTATTATTTGTAAAGTGCTAATTAATATTAGCTTAGGATCTTTAAAGACATTTTTAAGTTGCTTTCTTAATATTTTTAATATAATAAATTTAAATTTTTGCTTTATTCTAGTCCATTTGTTCTTTTTTTTCTTCATTTTTTATTACTTTACTCTTTAGTATAAAATTATTGATTCATCTGAATTTTATACTAATTTTACTAAAAAACAATTCACTTTTATTGCAATTGTTTCTTTTTTTTTGATATTATTGTTTTATAAAAGATATGATTGTTAGTTATTTAAAGCTTATATGTTTAATAGTTTTTCTCTTTTTTTATATTTGGTTTTTTATTATTTTAAAAATGAAGAGAACAAACATAGCCTTATTAGAAAAAATTAAAAATGGTGCAAAAATATTAGATATTAGATCTCCTAAGGAATATACTAAGTCTCATTATACAAGGGCTATTAATATTCCTTTTAAAAATTTATTTGCAAAAAAAGATAAATTGGGTAATTTGGATACTCAAATAATAATTTATGGTAAAAGTTTTAGCAAGTCTTTTGAAGCTGAGAAGCTTTTAAAAGGGTTAGGGTTTAAAAATGTATTTGTAGCAGGGACATTAAAAAATATGCCTAAATTGCCCGGCTCTAAAGAAGAGATTAATGGTTAAGATTATCGGAATATCTGGTGGATCTGGAAGTGGTAAAACTACAATTGTTAATAAAATTAGTGAAGTTATTTCTGAATTCGTTCTTATATCTCAGGACAATTATTATAAAAGTGTTGGGGATTATGAGTATGAATTTTTAGATGTTAATTTTGATCATCCCGATGCTTTTGATAATAATTTATTTTATAAGCAATTGAAAAAATTAAAAGAAAATCAATCGATTAATATGCCACTTTATGATTTTATTAACCATAAAAGAAGAGATGAAACTATTAAGATAGTGCCTACTCCTATTATTATTGTTGAAGGTATTATGATTTTTGTTGAGGAACGTGTACGTAATTTAATAGATTTGAAGATATATATCGATACTCCTAATGATATTAGATTTATTAGAAGGCTTGAACGAGATATGTCTAAGAGAGGGCGTACATTAGAGTCTGTTATTGAGCAATATTTACGTACAACCAGAGCAGGATATTACAGGTTTATTGAACCTACTAAGGAATATGCTGATTTAATTATTCCTGAAGGAGGACACAATGATAAAGCTCTTTATGTTCTTTCATCTTTTTTAAAGACACTTGTAAAGGATAGTTCAAAATTTTTTTAAAGTAGTGAAAGAGGATAATAATCTATTTCAATATATGTGTCTTTTGTATTTTTTATTCTTTCTTTTGTATTGCGTATTAACTTTTCAAGTGGATTAAATGTTTTTGATAAATATAAAATGTTATATCTGTAATATTTGGATATTTTTGATATGGGGGCCTTTGATGGGCCAATATATTCTATATCGTCATTTAAGAATTCTTTAGATATGTCGAAAAATTCTGAACATTTATGTTTGGCAGCTTCTTGTTTTTGACTTCTAACTACTATTCTGATTATTTTTTTAAAGGGAGGATAATTTAATTCTTTTCGAATTTTTATTTCTTCTTGATAAAATTCTTCGTATTTACCTTCATATGCATATTTTATGGCATAATAATTTGGATTTTTTGTTTGAATAATAATTGTATTATCACTTTTAAATCTTGCGGCTCGTCCTAAGACTTGTGAAATTATTGCAAAGATTTTTTCACTACTTCTAAAATCAGGAAAATCTATTCCAATATCTGCATTAATAATCCCTAATGTTTTAATTTGTTTAAAATTAAAACCTTTGGCAATAATTTGCGTTCCAATTAAGATATCTAATTGTTCATTTTCAAATGCATTTATTGATTGAGAAATTTCTTTTTGATTAATATTAGAGTCTATTCTTGCTATTCGTGCATTTGGCAAAAATTTTTTTAGTTCTTTTTCTACAAATTGAATACCATATGTTTTATACATAATATCTTTTGAGTTACACTTGGGACAAGTGTTTATTGTATTTGTTTTATGATTACAGTAATGACAAATGAGTTTATTTTCATTTTGATGATAAGTTAGATTAACAGAACAGTTAGGACAACAAATTATGTGTTCACAAATTTTACATTCAAGTGTTTTTGAGTATCCTCTTTTATTAATAAAGATTAATGCTTGCCTTTTTTCAAGTATACTTTTTTGTATACTGTAAAGTAATTCTGAAGATATTATTTGAGGTTCTTTTTTCATATCAATTATTTTAAGTTCTTTTAATGTTTTTGTTGAAAATTTATTTTTTAAGATCATCTTTTTAATTTGATTATTCTCCATTGCAAGATATGCCTCAAGTGATGGAGTTGCACTTCCCATTATAAATTTGGCATTGAAAGTGTTTTGTAAAAAAAATCCTATATGTCTTGAATGAAATCGTGGGGTGTTTTCAGATTTATATGTGTGTTCATGTTCTTCATCCATGATTATTAATCCTAAATTTGTAAATGGTAGCATTAATGCGCTCTTAATTCCAAGTATGATTAAACTTTCTCCATTTTTGACCTTGTTCCATATAGCAATTTTATTTGAATTGGATACTTTAGAGTTATATTCATAAATATTGTTTGTGCTTAAGCTTGATTTAAGTCTTTGAATTATTTGATAACCCAATGAAATTTCAGGAATGAGAAAAATTATTTGTTTTTTTTGTTCTAAATAGTTTTCGCATAATTTAATAAATATTTCTGTTTTTCCAGAACCCGGAACACCAAATAAATAAAATGTATTTTGGATACTTGATTCAATAATGTCTTTATAAATTTTATTTTGTTCTTCATTTAATTGAATAGATACTTTGGATTTTGGACTTTCACTTTTATTGTTTTTTATTTTTTTATTTGAAGTTGAAATTTTAGGTAATCCACAAAATAAAGTTTCTCCAAATCCAGAAAATGTTTTTTGACTAATCCAATATGCAAGATTCATATTATGTTCTGTGATTATTGGATGATCGTCAATGACCTTTAATATATCTTTTATTGAAAATGTAAAATCTTCTTTTAGTTCTTCTTTGTAATAGCTTTTAATTATTATTCCAATTGTTTCTTTTCCATGAAAATTTGTTATTACTCTTGTTCCTGTTTTTAATGTTAGTTTGTACTTATAAAGAAAGAGTCTATTGATAGGTATATTGAATGCAATGTCATAGTAGAAATTTTGTTCCAGGTTATCATCCATATTTTACTATGCCTTTTATCATTTTTAGATCTTGCCAGATTTCTTTTTTGAGTTCTGGATTGCTTATTTGACTTGTAGGAAGATGCGTAAATACTATTGGAATTTTTTTAAATTTTAATTCAAATCCTCTAACAATTTGAATTCTTAAGTTTTGATTTAAAAATAATTCTACTTCTTCGCAAGCAAGAATTGCTTTGGGTTGTTGA
>NZ_LN609267.1:10652-14619 GCF_000825665.2 Borrelia crocidurae | reverse complement strand
CTCAGTTATTTAGTTTTAGGATTTTTAACTTTTATTTTAGCTCTTATTAATTTTTTGTATTTCTTCTTTTTAGTAGTGTTTGGTGTTTTTCTTCTTTGCTTCTTCTAGTACTTGTTTGAATGTATTTTTTTTATTAGCTGCATTTTCACCTGTGCATTTGCAAGTTCTGTCTTTCTATCCTGCTTTTGCAGGTGCCGTTGTTCGTGCATATTTTCTGTTTTTCGACTTTAATATTTTTATGAAGGTATCAACAGATTCATTTTTGATTTCTATGTCGATCATTGTTCCTACTATTGATCTTACCATTTTCCATAAAAATGAAGAGCCTATTATTTCAAAGACGATAAATTTGTTTTTTTTCTTAAATTTAGCTAAGTAAATTTCTTTTAATTTTGAATTTGTTTTATCTCTAATACATGAAAAGGTTGTAAAATCATGCAAACCAATTAACATTTCAGCCATTGTATTTAATCTATTAATATTTAGTTTTTTTCTTACATAGTAGGCTTTATATTCTTCCCAAGGATAATGATTTTCATTGTTAAGTATGTAATAGGTATATTTTCTTTTCTTGGCATGAAATCTGGGTTGAAATTCATTTGATACATACTTTAATTTAATTATTCTAATATCATTTTTTAGGAGAGAATTTATTGCTGTCTTTAAATTTTTAAGATTAATATTTATTTTTATATAAAAAGATATTATTTGTCTTTTTGCGTGAACTCCTTTATCTGTTCTACCTGCTGATTGAATTTTGACTTTTGTTTTATTTATTTTTTCTAATGCTTTTTCTATTTCTCCTTGAATTGTTGGTTTTGTAGGTTGAATTTGAAAACCATGATATAGTGAGCCATCATATGCTATTTCTGCAAGTATTTTTTTCATTTATTTAAAAGTTTTTATTTCACGTGATATCTTAAAATAAACTTCTTTTATTTTATCTAAGAGGATAGAAGGTTTTTCTTTTGATGATTTTCCCATTCCGGCTATTTTAGACAGAAGGGTTTTTATTTCAATTAACTGGTTATACCTGTATTGTTTATTTTCTATATTTCCATAAAAATATTCTAATAATCCTGATAAATATAAGACACCGTCATATCCATAATTTTTGTCTGTATCAGGACCAAAAATGATTGCAGAATTAATGGGTTCTGAGTTATTTTGTTCTTTTTCTATTGTCAGTTTATAAAGATATGCTGCTTTATGATAAAATATTTTTTGTAAATAATTATAGTTTTTGTTTGGATATTTCTTTTCTAGATCTTCTAATGTCCAGGCTGCTCTTATTGCACATTTTGCTTGATTTAGGGTTGGATTGTGGTTTTTGTCTAAATGTTCATAACACATTATTGCAAGGATATAACTTGCAGCTCCCTCTTGAAGTCTTCTTGGTTGGTTGAAGTTTAAGTCATCTTCAAAAATTTCTTTTATTTGTTTGCGTTCATTAGTATGGTTTATTAAGAGTTGTTTTGTTTTATTATTAATAAGTGTTATTGTGTGAAATTCATTTGGGAAAGCTGAGAGATAACAGTTAGGACATACTATTATTGAATATATTCTGGGATAGATGTCACCGTACTTTTCATTTGTGATATATTCTCTTTTTAAATCAACTTTGAGTTTGCCAGATATTAATCTGCTACTTCCTGTTAATAATTCCTCTTTTCTAAATTTTTGTTTACATAAAGGACATTCAATTTCTTCTTTTGTAAAGTATGATATCTTTTTCATATATTAATTTTCTACTATTACAAATGTAACAGCATACTCCCGTTCATGCGAAATTGTTAAATACAGTTTTAGATTCATTTTTGCGATTAATTTTTTAATATCATTATGCAATTGGAACGTTACATTACCTTTTGGTAAACTGATGATTTCAATATCTTTAAGTGAATATTTTATTTTACTATTTACTAGTGGACTTAAAGCTTTGAGCAATGATTCTTTTGCTGAAAACTTACCGGCTAAACTTTCTAAAACTCCTTTTCCTTTCATTTTTAAGTTTTCAATTTCTCTTTGTGTAAAAAATCTTTCTAGTTTTTTTTTATTTTTTAAAAAACTAGAAAGTCTCATGACCTTTATTATATCACATCCTATTGATTTCGTCATTTTATTATTCATTGGCAGTTATTTCTACTTGTATTGTTTTAGGTTCATATTCATATACTTCTATGCCATAAGTGTTATTTTTAAGTATTATGTCTGTTTTAATATCATAAGTTCCAGGATTTTCGATTTTACTTAAATCGAGGTTCAGATTAATATTGTTATTATTTATATGCATTTTGGTGATTTTTTCTGATAGTCCACTTCTTATTTTGATAAACATTTCATTTTCTGGATCTAAAATTTTTTCTTTATTTTTTATTTCTAGCCCATTTTTTAGATTATTAAAAATTAAGTTAGGTTTTGTTATTGTTGTTTGTATATATTTTTTACCTAAGGTAATGTTAAGTATTACGTGGTTTTTTTCAAGCGTTATTAATTGATCTGGAGATATTACTTCAAGATGATCAGAAATAAATACAGTGTTTGTGTCTTTTTTTTATTTCTTGTTTTAATTGTATTACGGCTTTAATAATTGTGTTGGTGTTGTGTATTGTTAGTCTTTCAGGTACTATGTTATATTTTGCAATAAAATATTCACCTTTTCCTTCTTTTTCAATTAATTTGAACTTGGGTTCGACTTTTACTAATTTTGAAATTTTTTTATCAAGATTTATCTTGATTTTGTTTTTTGAGAGTTTATATTCAACTATAGGAATAGGATTAAAATTTTTAATTTTTATTGGCAATTCATATTCCCCAGCTTCTTTTATGTTATTAGCTTCAACTGATAAAATTATTCTTTCAAAATCTAAATATTTGGAATCTTTTTTATTAATTTTGACTGTAAGTAATATTTTGTTAAAATCAGGCATTTTGCCCAATGTGACTTCATTTTCTAGTAAAATATTAAAATTTTTTTCTATATTGACCGATTCTATGCTGTTAAAGTAAAACGTGATGAACATAATAATAGCTATTAGGATAGAAATAGCTTTATTTTGCCAATCTTCAAATAATAACTTAATTATGTTTATGAATTTTTTAGTTATCATCATTATTCATTCTATTAATGCAATATTTAGTTTTTTTTTGACTTCATTCAAGCTTAAATTATATTCTAATTTTCCATTTCTTGTTAGTGAAATAGATCCAGTTTCTTCAGATGTTATTATTGTTATTGCATCTGAGTTTTCAGAAATTCCAAGTCCTGCTCTATGTCTTGTTCCAAATGTTTTGCTAATAGATTCTACATTAGATAATGGTAAAAAAGACCCAGCATATACTATTTTATTATTGCTAATAATAACTGCTCCATCATGTAAAGGTGTTTCATAGTCAAAAATTGATATTAAAATTTCGTTAGATACAATGGAATCTAATTTTATTCCTTTGTTTATTATTTGTTCCAATTGTATTTTTTTTTCTATGCAGATTAAGCTGCCGGATTTATTTTCTGATAGATGTTTGATTGCTTTAATTATTTCAGTAATAGTTTTTATAGTTTCTTCTTTATTATTTGCAAGTTTAAAAGATAGATTAAAGTTTCCAATTTGCATTATTATTTTTTTGATTTCCTGATGAAATAATATAAGCATTGCAATTGGTAGTATATTTGCTATGTAAGTTAATAACCAATTGATCGTATATAAATTGAAATAATAAGATATGATGCCAATGGATGTAATTATAATCATTCCTTTAAGTAGATTTATCGAATAGGAATTAATTACATTTTTATAGATATAATAGACTAAGATGCTAATTAAACTTATGTCTAATATCCTAGAGATGATATCTTTGATTTGATTTATATTATTTATGTCTATCATAAGCATTTCTTTTTAACTGATGTTGTACATAATATAATTTTACTATACATAATGTATTGAATATATTCATACTTGTATAT
>NZ_LN609267.1:9401-10557 GCF_000825665.2 Borrelia crocidurae | reverse complement strand
CTTTAATTTATGGTAACATGCAGCAAGTACTTTTTGATGAGTATAATGTTGATGCTAATTTGTTTTGGAGTGAAGTTGAAAATTTATCTGTTACTTATAATGAAAATAGTTGTAATATTATTACTAATGAGATGATATATTTATCACATTTTTTAACTTATGTAAGGGAAGGTATTTTTAGAGGATTAAATAATAAAATATTATTTGAATTAGGTTCAAAGTTAAAGTTTTTTGAAGGTGTTATTGATTTGTTTAAAGAAATAAGTGATATAAATAAAAGTCTAAAAAAATCAGATGCAATTGTCAACATTTATATTGTGTCTAGTGGTTTTAGACAAATGATTTTGGGTAGTAATATTGCTTCTTATGTTACTAAGGTCTGGGCTTGTGAATTTGTGGATTCGTACCTTATGCCTTTTTATCAGAGTTTAGATAATAAATTTTCGGAAAATAGTGTTTTAAGTAGTGTATGTTATTTTGTAGATCATACAATAAAGACTAGAGTAATTTTTGAATTAAATAAGGGATCTTATGATAAAATTAATAAGCGAATTCCAAAAAGTAGAAGAGAAATTCCTTTTGAAAATATGTTTTATATTGCAGATGGTTTTAATGATATTCCAGCTTTTGAGATTTTGAATAATAATTTAAATCACTATAAAAATACATTAACAGTTTATTATGGCAATAATGAGAATGCTAAAAAGTTAGTTAAGGAAAAAAGAGTAGGAGATTTGGCTGAGGCTAATTATGGTAAGGGGACTAAGTTGTATAATTGGATAATGGAAAAAATTTTTTTAAATATATGAATCATGTATATGTTTTGTATGAGTTTAATTTTAATTAATGAATTTAAGTTTTAGTATTGACTTTACTTTTAAATTATTTTTCATAATAATTTCAATGAGGGGGGAAATAAGAGATGGCTTTAGAAATAAAAACAACTGATAGATTTAAGTTTGTTAGATTACAGTCGATTTTTTATGTTGTAGCTTTAATTATAATGTTGATTACTATTTTAAAAGTGGCCCAAACGATATTTAAGCCTTTATCTATTGCAGTATTGCTTGGATTTTTAGTTTATCCTATTTATACTTTGCATAATTATAAATTCAAGATACCAAGAGTTTTAATTCCACTCTCTTTCATTTATAAC
>NZ_LN609267.1:5665-9377 GCF_000825665.2 Borrelia crocidurae | reverse complement strand
AGTTTTTAGCTTTGTATATTACAGTGTTACTGTTTTAATTGATCAACTTCCTTATTATCAAAAACAATTGATTTTTATTATAGTAGATATTCTTGAGAAGTATAAATTAGATAGTGCTATTATTAGTAATATTGATTTTTCTAAATATATTTATCCTTTTTTAACTAGGATATCTAATGAAATTATTGGATTTGCAAGCAGTTTGGTGGTTTTATTTTTATTATTATATTTTTTGTTATCAGAAATACATATTTTTGACATAAAAGTTAAAAATGCGTTTAAACGATCTGTTTCAAGTATGTTTATTGAAGTTTTGAGTACAATCAATAATCAAATTAGTAAATATTTGGGAATTAAGGTGTTTGTTAGCTTTCTTACTGGATTGTTGGTATTTATAGGTTTAAAGTTGTTTGGGCAGGATTTTCCTCGTGTATGGGCTGTGCTTACATTTGTTTTTAATTTTATTCCAAGTATAGGTTCGATTTTGGCTGTTTTTTTTATTATGATAGCTGCTTTGGTGCAGTTTTATCCTGATTTAAATTTAGTGCTTTATATATTTATATATAATACATTTGTTCAGATGTTGATTGGAAATATTCTTGAGCCAAAGATGCAGGGACATAGACTTGATCTGTCTCCTTTTTTATTGCTTTGTTTTCTTTTCTTTTGGGGATGGCTTTGGGGTATAGTGGGACTTTTAATAGCTTATCCTTTTACAGTTGTTATAAAGGTAATAGTAGATAATATAGTATATTTGCGACCTTTTTCTGTATTTTTAAGTGGTTCTAAGATATTAACCCTTGATAATATTGATAATAATTTTAATAATAAGGAAAATTGATGCAAAAAAAAGTTATTCTTACAGGGGATAGGCCTACAGGTTCTCTTCATTTGGGGCATTATGTGGGATCTATTGTTAATAGATTAAAGTATCAGGAAGAGTATGAGACTTATATTATTATAGCGGATTTACATACTCTTACTACACAATCAGACCTAAAGAGCATTAATGAGATATCAATTAATGTTAGAGAAATAGTTTTGGATTATTTGTCTTGTGGAATTGATCCTGAGAGAGTTAATATTTATTTGCAATCAGCAATACCTGAGCTTTTAGAGTTAAATTTAATATTATCAATGATTGTTATGGTTAATCGTTTGCAAAGAATTCCTAGTATAAAAGATATGAGCATTAATGCTGGACTGAGTGAAATTCCTTATGGGCTATTAGGTTATCCTGTTTTAATGAGTGCAGATATTTTAATGGCAAAGGCTGATTTTGTTCCTGTTGGACGTGATAATGAATCTCATATTGAGCTTACAAGAGAACTTGCTAGAAAATTTAATTTTCTTTATGGTGAGAATTTTTTTCCAATTCCTGAAGCTATATTTACGGATTTTCATACTCTTGTGGGAATTGATGGTAAAACTAAGATGAGTAAAAGTCTTGGTAATGCAATATTTTTAAATGATGATGAAAAATTATTACGCAAAAAAGTTATGTCTATGTTTACAGATCCAAAAAGAATAAGAGCGGATATACCGGGAGAAGTTGATGGTAATCCTGTTTTTATTTATCATGATCTTTTTAATAGTGATATGGATGAGCTTTGTGAACTTAAGAGTAGATATAAAAAAGGTACAATTGGAGATATTGAAGTTAAAGAGAGACTTTTTAATGTGTTAAATCAATTCTTAATTCCAATTAGGGAGAGAAGAGAATTTTTTAAAGCTAAGAAAGGTTATGTTGATGAGATAATTTTTGAAGGTACAAATAAAACTCGAAAGGTTGCATTAGAAACTGTAAGAGATGCTAAGAATTTAATGGGTATATCAAAAACATGGAATGGAGTTAGAAGGAATATAGAAAAAATGGCGAAATATAAATAGAAAAGTAATTTTGGGTATTAATTGTTTTAATTGTGGCTATAAGGTAAATTGTTAATTTTTATTTTCAGTGTTGAGATTATGTTATTGAGTTTGCAGTTTTTATTAAGTGTTTGTGAAAATCCAAAATATCATATAATAAATTGTGATATTCAGATTTAACTTCGCTTAGTACTCTGAATATAGGTTCTGTTTTTGAGCCACGCATCCATAAGCTGCCAATTATTTCGTATTTGTCATTTTTTAGTAAAACTTTAAGGCCTCCTGATGCATCACGGGTTCTAGTAGTGGTTTGTGTTATTCCTTCGTAATTAAGGATTTCATAATTGTTAATTTGTAATTGGTTTATTATCGTATTATTTTTGTTAAATTCTGTTTTTAATAGTTTTTCATAGTTAGTTTTTAATGTTTCTTGATTTTGTACTCTTATTTTAAGTATAGCTTCTTTTGATGATACTTCTATATTACTGTAAAAGTTGATTGTTTTTAATATGTCATCGAGATTATAGTATTCATTATATGAATTTTGAGATAATGTGCACCATATTTTGTAAAGATTTTTGATTTTAAGTAATTTTATAATGCTAAAAACAGTTGCAAGTGGGTCTCTTACCTTTGAAGGATGTGTGATATTTCCTCCATTTGATCCTTCTCCAAAAATTTTTATTATTAGTCCTTTGTTTCGTAAAATATCAGCCATTTCTGTTAAATTTGCTTCTCCTACTTCAACTCTGTAAACTTTTGCATTAAATAGTGAGGCTATTTTTTCGATATTTAGAGAAGTTGCATCATTAACCACTACAGCCAAGTTTTTTTTAATTCCTATATGATAAAGGTAACTAAGTTCTGAGAGTACTGAGAGTGCAAATATTTTTTGTGATGAAATAATATTTGCTTGTCCATTTTTGTTTATTGTAATCAGATTTCCTCTATCTCCATCACAGTCAGGTACATATCCTAGTTGGAATGAATTGTCTTTTTGGAATTTTTGTTCTAATATTTTTTTGCACATGTTTAAAGATTTTCCTTCTGGAGTCATTCCATGCTTAAAAATGCCAATTTCAGTGTTATGAAATTCTAATTTTAGTCCTAGAGATTGAAGCATTTCTTTATCAATTGAATTGATACGAGATCCTCCGTTCATTTCACCTATTATTCCCATTTGTTCTTTTTTGATATTTGCTTTTAGTATATCAATGTTTTCTTGGTTATGTTCGTCTGAATATATGATTTGTTGCATTAGTGATTTATATGCGTTATAAGATTGTGCTTTCAATTTGTCTTTTGAAGCTATGATTGTTTCATATGTTTTTAAGTATTGAGTATTATTATTAAAATTTTGTAATTTTTTTATTAGATTTTTTATTAGATTTTTATTTTGTATATTATATTTGATTTGTTTTATTATTTTGTTTATTTCATTTGAATTTAACACGCCCCCATCATCTAGACCAGTTTTAATACCATTATATCCTTTAGGATTATGGCTAGCAGAAATGTATATGAATCCTTTTGAATTTTTACTAATTTTTGTGTAAGCCAAAATTTCTGGTATTGGAAGTATACCAAAAAAATTAATTTTGTCATTGTTTAAAATTAATGTTTTAATTATTATTTGTGATATTACGTTTCCCGTTGCTCTTGAATCCAATCCAACGTTAATGTATTGTTTTGGCTTGTCTTGAAAGTAATTAGATATTGTAAGTGATATTATTGCAACTAATATTTTATCATCTTCATTTATTTCATTATCCATTGAATTTTCTTTTTTTGATTGTGCAAATATTTTTCTAAATCCTGAAGGAGAGAGTATCATTTCGTTAAT
>NZ_LN609267.1:1108-5602 GCF_000825665.2 Borrelia crocidurae | reverse complement strand
GTATATTACTACAATAAATGCTAATATTAAAATATAATTGTATTTATTTACCTTATGTTTGAATGAGGTTTTTAGTATGTGTGAAGTAATAGATAAAGTTTTTTCTCAAAAAGTACTTAATATGCTTAATATGCCTTACCTTAAAGGGTTAGATATATCTTTTAAAAATTTTCCAAGTGAAAGTCATAGTAATATTTTGAGTCTTACTGATAATTTTGTTAAATTAAAATTTAGAAAAGAACTTGTTGAAAATAATTTGAAAAAATATTTTGATGATTATAGAAAGTTTTTATTCTCATCAGAAGGTGATTTTTATGTTTTTACTGCTGATAATTTAAGAAAGATAGGATTGTCACTGTATCCTTATTTTTCGTTTGGGATTTTAAATGGAGGTTCTGCAACTAGTTATTTTGATCTACTTAAAAATAGTGATTTTAATAATGACTTATATTTTTTATATGCAAATAAAATATTAGAAGCTAAGGAATTTTTTGGACATTTGCCCAAAGGAATTACACCTGCGTATGTTAATACAGATGGTAGTTATGGATTTTCGTTTTTAGAATTAAAAATTCGACATCTTTTATTGCTGTCTAGGCAGTATTATGAACTTTATGGTGAAAATATTAAACCTTCTATTTTTCAAATGACAAGTGTTAAGACTTATAAATTAATTTCTGATTTTTTAGACAGTATTTTTGATAATAATTTGATTAAGAGTTTAAATTATTGTGATTTTTGTAAATCGGATATTTTAACAGCAATTCAGCCTTTGGTGTATTGTTATAAAGAGTTAAGTGATGGTCATTATGAATATTTTGATTATGTTAATAATGGAAAGAAAGTTTTTTTGGCTTTACCTGCGGGACATGGTCAAAATTTTAAAGTTTTGAGGGATATTTATATGCAACTTTATAATTCAGGTAAAAAATTTGTATATATTGGGAACATTGATAATGTTGGTTTTACTGTTAATTTAAAAACACTTGCTATAATGGCTATAACTAATGATTCTGCTGGATTTGAGTTTAGTGTTAAGACACCACTAGATACAAAGGGAGGGATTTTAATTTTAGATGATGATAATAATTTAAACTGTGTTGATATTGGTAGTGTTATTTCTAGAGAAACAGTGTTGCAATTTGAGTACAAAGGAGGTAAGATTTTTTTTAATTGTGCTACGGGTCTTTTTAATTTGGAGTATTTGATCAAAAATATTGATAGAATAATATCAGATATGCCTATGAGAGTTATTGAACAGACTAAAGAATTTGGCAAATATACTTCAATTGAGCAAATAACATGGGAAGTTATAAAGATGGTAGATAATCCATTGATTTTTGAGGTTAATAGGGAAGATAGATTTTTACCCGCTAAGTTATTTATTAGTACACTTATTATGAGTAATTATATGAGTGATAAATTTTCAGATGCATTTTTTGATATTGCTAAATACTTAAATATTGGTCTTAATAATGTATTACAGAATAAATATGATTTGGTTTTTAAGAAAGGTAAATGGAATGTTTAGATTGATATTATTTGTACTTTTGTTTTTTCATTTTATTTTATTGGGTTCTATTCCAGATATAGATTATGATTATTTTGAAAGTGATAAATTTGATCTTATAGATGTTGATAAGTTTTTAGGAAAAGTTAATTCTAAAGATATTTTAAATGGAAGTTGTATTTTTATTGGTATTAGAAATGTTTCTAATCCTAGTTCTGTTCAATCAGTTAGTAAAAGTGAACTTATGAAAATACAAGAGATAAATCCAGTGGGAGTTATTTTGTTTAGAGAAAACTTTAAGGATGCTGAACAAACTAAAAAATTAATTGAAAAATTAAAAAAATATCTTGGTTCCAAACTTTTAATTGCTGTTGATGAGGAAGGGGGCTTGGTTAGTAGAGCTAGTGAAAATGAAAAACTAGGAGTGTGTAATTTTCCTTCTATGGAATCTGTGGGGAAGACAAAAGATGTTCAACTTGCATATAAGATAGGTGAAATTCTTGGAAAACAACTTAGACGTCTTGGGATAAATATGAATATGGCACCTGTAGCAGATTCTAAATTTGCACCTGATAGTCCATTAGGTAATAGGACTTTTGGGTATTCATTTTACGATATTGGTCTTATGGTAGAGGCATTTGTTGATGGAATGCAAAGAGAAGGGGTTTTTGCTGTGGTTAAGCACTTTCCTGGACTTGGAGGTACTAAGATAGATACTCATAAGGATTTAGCTTTATTGCCTTATAGTAAAAATTTTTTGATGTTAAATAATTTCGTACCATTTGTTTTTGGTAAAGAAGCAAAATTTTTAATGCTTGCTCATATACTTGTACCTAATATTTCCAAGGATGTTAGTAGTATGTCAAGAGATATAGTAGAGATTATAAGAGATAATCTGAATATTTTTAGCATTATAATGACGGATGCATATGATATGGGAGCAATTGTTAATAATTTTAATTTAGAGTATGCTATTAAACAGTCGTTAAATTCAGGTATTGATATTGTACTGATTCCCGAAGGTTTTAAGGGGATTAATATAGAGAAATAATATTTTTTATTTTTGTTTATTTAAAATTTTGAAAAATTTTATGTTAACTTTTATTAAAGTTATCTTTTTTATAATACTTGAATTTGTGTTTTGTATAAATAGTGATGAATAAATTATATAGCGAATATGATGGCTGCATCCACTAAAAAATATTCACTAAGAGATGAAGAAAAGGTGGAGGTAATAGAAAATACATTATTGATTGGGATATTAAGTTTAATGGAAAGAAAAGGTAAAGCAGGAAAAAGAAAAGCAGAAATATTATTACCAGTAATAATATCTGTTCTAAGGGTTATGGGTAATTGAGGTCCTATTAAGATATTGATAATAAAGGGATATATTTGTATTTTATATTTTAATATATAAAGAGATATGGAAAAGTTAAAATATGAATTTGATAATAGATTGGCACTGTGTGGATAAAAATGGATTGGAATGATATTAACATCAATCCAATCATTATAAATTATCGTTATTCCAAGAAATGAACGATATTTATGTTTTTGATTATAAGGAGTTAAATTTATGTAATTATGTTGAATAATTCCAATTTGTAAGGGTTTTATGTTTGTAAATTGATTATTTGTGCGCGTGTAGCACCAAGCATGTGAGTATGTTATTAATATTAAATAAGATATAAGTTTTAACTTTGTCATAGTGTGTATAAGAAAGTGTAACATTTATTCTTATATGAAAAATTGTATTGCAATTTATTCTTTGGATCAATAGGATTGCTTGATCTATTAATTAATAGACATTATCAGAAATACAATGTTTTTTATAAATTTGAAAAATATGTTAGAATTGAGATTATCAATTGATTTAACTAGTAGCCTTATCATATGTAATTATTTTATCAAGTATGTTAGTAATTAATTTTTATAGCAAATATCAAGGAATAGCAAAATAATAAATAAAGTAGTATTTGTCTTATACTAGTATTGTTAAAAGTGGATGAAATACATAGACATGCAAAAAAATTGCAGTTGATGCAGCTAAGGGAGTTTTAGCTTTATTGAAAACCCATTTAGAATCTTTAAAAGATATAGGTGATGGTAACAAGGTAGTTGATGTAGCAAATAACCAGAATGGAGTAGCAGCAAATTCAGATGCATTAAAGAAAGCATATAAAGCATTGAAAGGGATAGTAGATGTAGCAAAGGCACAAAAAGTTGAAGAACCAAGTGCAAGTGATTTGGCATTAGCTGAAGCATCAATAGGAATAAATTAGTCAAAAAATGGGCGAAGAAGGTAAACATGATGCTGGAGATGATAAAAAGGCTAGTGATGGTAGTACTGCAAGAACTGGTGGAAATGCTGGTGATGGTGAAGCAGGCAAAGTTATTTGCTTCTGCTAATGCTGGTACTGCTGGAAAATGCAAAGAAGTCAGCAGCAGTGATGCAGCAAAAGCAGTTGGAGCAGTAACTGGTGCTGATATTTTACAAGCTATGATTAAAGATAATGGTGATGCTGTTAAATTAGCTTCTAGTAATGCTGTTGCTGCTGTTGATGCTAATAAAAAAGATGGGGTTATAGCAGGAGGTATAGCATTAAGAGATGAAGAAAAGGAGATGGAAGCATTTATAGCGCAGGTTGATGCTAATATAGAGAAAATGGATCGTGAATTTAAAGAATTTCAAAGAAGATATGGAGCGGATAAAAGTATTGAGGATTGGATTGAATATGAGGAGAAAGAGCGAAAAATTAAAGAGGAAAATTCAGTTAAGGGTTAAGAATTTGAGTGCTCGATTTGCAAAGAAATTGAATGCTAAAGTCATTAATAAATGATGATATTTAATGTTGCGTATATTAATAATACTAGTTTCAATTTATTAAGCCTTATATAATGTGAGGTGTTTTTTGATATATGCAAATTAATTTTTGTTGAATTCTGATTTTAAAGATAAATATCAAAATTCTAGTAATTCAGGC
>NZ_LN609267.1:415-1059 GCF_000825665.2 Borrelia crocidurae | reverse complement strand
AATTATTGCTAAATGATGATATTTTGATATTTAATTGTTGCGTTATTTTGATAATTAAATTTTGCATATTAATTATTACTAGTTTCAATTTACAATGCCTTATAAATGATGAGGTGTTTTTTGATATATGCATATTAATTTTTGTATGCTGATTTTAAAGATAAATATCAAAATTCTAGTAATTCAGGCGGCTTTGTAAAAGTAATTGTGATAAAGTTGAAAACCATCCAATTAAAGGCTCTTTATATAAGAGAGGAGTAAAGTTAGCATTTGATGATAATGGTTATTATGTTCCTAGTGTATAAGCTGGTGGTGTTAATGATATACATGGACAGTAGTATCAATAACAGAAATTTTGAAGACTATTTACTAGCCAATAATTCAAAAATTAAATGTGGTGACAGGCTATTATTTAATAGCTATGGAATGCTTAAGAAAGTTAAGAGTATTCATCATTATAAAAAGAATATTATATGTAATGCTATTGCAATTTCAGATTCAGTTTTTGATGAGAAACAGGGACATTATTTACTAAAAGTAAAAATTTATTGAACCATTACTTTATTTATTTTGGATAAAGATTAATTATTTTATAAATATTGTGCTCTACTTATATGAGCAATTTGTATCAATATGATGAAGAA
>NZ_LN609267.1:0-191 GCF_000825665.2 Borrelia crocidurae | reverse complement strand
CTTCTGTTTAGTTTTGTAATATAGCTTCAATAGTATTCTTATTAGAATACAGCTACAGGTTCTGACTACTTCAGCATCACGAAATCCTTCTAAAGCTCCTTTGTCCTTATCAAGGAATAAATCACAACTAATAAAACTATGTAAATTGGATGATAATGTGTAAGTAATAGTATCATGTGTATAATTAGTAA